>CABVBV010000183.1 GCA_902496595.1 uncultured Eubacteriales bacterium
TACGTCATCACGAGGGTCATGGAGCGCTGCCCGCAGGAGATGGAGTTCTTCAACAACTTCGTCGACAAGGGCCTCCTGGAGCGCCTCAACCACGTCGCAAGCTCCGACTTCGGCAGGGTGACGTATACGGACGCCATAGAGATACTCAAAAAGAACAACGACAAGTTCGACTACAAGGTCGACTGGGGCTGCGACCTTCAGACCGAGCACGAGAGGTATCTGACGGAGCAGGTGTTCAAGAAGCCCATCTTCGTGACGAACTACCCGAAGGAGATCAAGGCGTTTTATATGCGCCTGGACGACGGCGGCAAGACGGTCGCGGCGGCGGACTGCCTGGTGCCCGGCATAGGCGAGATCGTCGGCGGCAGCCAGCGCGAGGAGCGGCTGGACGTGCTCGAGGCGCGCATGGCCGAGCTGGGCCTCGACCCGGAGGACTACTGGTGGTACCTCGACCTGCGGCGCTACGGCTCCTGCCGGCACGCGGGCTACGGCCTGGGCTTCGAGCGGCTCATCATGTACCTCACGGGCGTGTCGAACATCCGCGACGTGCTGCCGCATCCCCGCACCTGGGGCTCGGCCGATTTCTAAAAACGAAATACAATATACAGATCGCCGCCCGTTTCCGGGCGGCGTTTTGTTTGTCAGGGCTTATTCGTGGCAGCAGCCATGGCCTTCGCCGTGACAGCATTCGTGGTCTTCTTCCTCGTGATGCTTGCAGTTCGGGTTCGGGTCGTGGGCGAGGACGCCCATCATAAGCGCCTCGACAGCGTAATCGGCGAGGCCGGTGATGCCGCCGTAGACCTGGATGCCGGCCATGCCCAGCGCCTGCACCGCGCCGGAGCCTATGCCGCCGCAGATGAGCGTCTGAACGCCCCTCTCAGCCAGGAACACGGCCAGAGCCTCGTGCCCTGCCCCGGCCGTATCGACCACCTCGGTCGAAACGACCTGCCCGTTTTCTATGTCATACAGCTTGAAACGCTCCGTATGTCCGAAATGCTGGAAGATCATCTCTTCCTCGTCATAAGTAACAGCTACCTTCATGCGCAGCCTCCTTTCAAAGCTCTATTAAATACGCTTTGGCCCTTTTCGTCAAGTGCAAAATCACGTGACAGGGCGCGGGAGCGGGTGTATAATGATATGACTGTTTCAGGAAGGAGGCAGCACATATGCCAAATCTCCAAAACCTGCTGGATACCGAGATCGGCGGTTTCTCATTGGGGAACCTGCTGGCCGCCGTTGTGATATTCCTCATCTCTCTCATCGTCATAAAGCTGCTCATGAAGGCCATCAAAAAGGCGCTCGAGCGCTCGAAGCTCGAGCGGGCCATCCGCAGCTTCATCCTCTCCTGCGCGAGGGTGCTGCTCTGGGTGCTCGTCGCGCTCATCATCGCGGACAAGCTGAGCATACCCTCGGCCTCGCTCGTGGCGGTGCTTTCCGTGGCAGGCCTCGCGTTTTCGCTGTCCCTGCAGAACACGCTCTCGAACGTCTTCGCGGGCTTCACCCTGCTCATGACAAGGCCCTTTACCTCGGGCGATTTTGTGGAGCTGGGCTCGACCACGGGCACGGTCATCTCCTCGGGGCTCTTCTACGTGACGCTCGTCACGGCGGACAGGAAGGAGATACACATCCCGAACAGCGACGCCGCCGCCTCGAGGATAACGAATTACAGCACGGAGCCGACCCGGCGCATAGACCTGGCCTTCGGCCTGGAATATTCCTGCGACGCCGAAGCCGTGAGGCAGGCGCTGCTCGAGGCCGCCTCGGCCGACGAGCGGGTGCTCGCAGACCCCGCGCCAAGCGTGGTCGTGAGCGCGTACAAATCCAGCAGCGTGGAGTACAGCCTCAGGGTCTGGGTGAAGACCCCGGACTACTGGGACGCATACTTCGCCTTAAACGAGAACTGCCGCGCATATCTCGAGAAGGCCGGCCAGTCCATGGCTTTTGACCGGCTGGACGTGCGGATAATAGAAGGCAAATAACATCGACATACAAGGAGGAATAAATATGAGCAAGATAGTTATAGTCGGCGGCGTCGCGGGAGGCGCGACCGCGGCCGCCAGGCTGCGCAGGCTGGATGAAAAGGCCGAGATAATCGTCATCGAGCGCACGGGCTTTGTCAGCTACGCCAACTGCGGCCTGCCCTACTACGTGGGCGGCGTCATCGAGGGCAGGGAGGATCTGACCCTGCAGTCTCCGGAGAGCTTCTTCAGCCGTTTCAACATCGACGTGCGCGTCTCGAGCGAAGTGCTGAGCATCGACAGGGAAAACAAGACCGTGACGGTGTTCAGCTATGACGAGGGCCGGGAGTACGTTGAGAGCTACGACAAGCTCATCCTCTCCCCGGGGGCGAAGGCGATGATACCGGACACTCCGGGCGTGTACTCGGAGCGGGTGCTGACGCTCAGGACGGTGGAAGACGCGCTGAAGATGCGCGAGCTGGTCGAGACGGAGCGCCCTGAACACGCCGTGGTCGTGGGCGGCGGCTTCATCGGCCTCGAGACGGCGGAGAACCTGATGGAAGCGGGCGTCAAGGTGACGCTGCTGCAGAGGAGCGAGCAGGTGCTGCCGCCGCTGGACTGGGATATGGCCTGCGAGATCCACGCGCACCTGCGCGAGAAGGGCCTGGATCTGAGGTTCAAACACGCCGTCGAGAGCTATGAGGAGACGGAGGACGGCATCATAGTCCATGTGAAGGACAGGGAGCCCATAAAGTGCGGCTTTGTAGTGCTTGCGGTGGGCGTTGTGCCCGAGTCGGAGCTGGCGAAGGCGGCGGGGCTGGAGCTGGGGATGAAGGGCTCAATAAAGGTGGACAGCCATATGCGCACCTCCGACCCGGACATCTACGCCGTGGGCGACGCGGTGGAAGTGGTGAACCCGGTGACGGGCAAGCCCGCGCTGGTTCCGCTTGCGGGCCCTGCCAACAAGCAGGGCAGGATAGCCGCGAACAACATCTGCGGCATCGACTCTGAGTACAAGGGCACCCAGGGCTCGACGGTCATCAAGGTCTTCGACATGACGGCGGCGGTGACGGGCCTGAACGAGAAGGCCGCGAAGGCCGCGGGCGTGAAGTACGAAAAAGTTCTGGGCTACTCCGCGAGCCACGCGGGCTACTATCCCGGCGGAAAGAACATGAGCGTCAAGACGCTCTTCGACCCTGACACGGGCCGCATCCTGGGCGCGCAGATCGTGGGCTTCGACGGAGTGGACAAGAGGATAGACGTCATGGGCGTTGCGATACGCTCCGGCCTTCGTGCCGAGGCTCTGGTCGACCTGGAGCTGGCCTATGCGCCTCCGTATTCCTCGGCGAAAGACCCTGTGAACATGGCCGGCTACATGATAGAGAATGTCAGGAACGGCGTAGTGAAGCAGCACTTTCCCGAGGATGTGCCGAACATCCCGAAAGACGGCAGCGCGGTCATACTGGATGTGCGCACGGAGCGCGAGTTCGCAGGCGGCTGCATCGAGGGCGCGGTGAACATCCCGCTTCACGAGCTGAGATCCAGGCTGGGCGAGCTGGACAAGTCGAAGAAGCTGTATGTGAACTGCTTCTCCGGCATGAGGAGCTATATCGCCTGCCGCATCCTGACGGGCAACGGCTTCGACTGCTCGAACCTGGCCGGCGGCTGGCGCTTCTACCAGCTCGTCACCAGCGAAAAAGCCGACAACGAACACTACCCCTGCGGCGAGAGAAAATAAACCCTCCGCCTGCTTCGGGGCAGGGGCGGCAATGACATGATACGGCAAAGCCCTCCGGTCTTTGACATTGGCCGGAGGGCTTCGCTGTTTGGTTGGGGGTTAGGGGTGAGAGGAGTTTCCTGAAAGCGTGACCAATCAGGAGGGAAAAAGTATGTAT
>CABVBV010000184.1 GCA_902496595.1 uncultured Eubacteriales bacterium
ACGACCAGGCGGTCATTTACCGTCCCCTCCTCTATGAAGGCCGGGATGAAGGCGGACAGCTCCTCCTCGCTGAAGTAGTCCCGGTAGTCCACCAGAATGCCGTCGTCGGGCAGCGCCATCACGGTCTTTGGATAGGAGACAAAGAGGTCAGGCAGCTCCGAAGCCCCCGGCTCTCCATTGGCGGCCGCCAGTACCAGCTCGTGTATGGTATTGGTGTTGGACACGGATGTGACCTGCACGTTTATCTGCTGCTCTTTTCCCACGGTCTGGTTGAACTGCTCGATGAGGTCATTGAGCGGGGAATCCGTCTGCCCGCCGTAGACATGCCAGACCGTAATTGTGGTCGGTGTTTCCTCCTTCGGCGTACTGGAACAGCCGGAACTGCAGATAAGCAGGAGCCCGGCAAGCAAAAACGCAGCTGTTTTTCGAAACCTCACACCCCATCACCCCTTTTAGCACATGGACTGCATACATTATACACGTTATGCCCGGTCAATTCCATATGTTCTTAAACAAAAACTCCGTCCGCGGCAGGAACGGCAAGCGCACTAAATGGCCGCCAGCTTCGCCAGCAGATAGGTGAGCGAACTGTCATAAAAGACAAAATCATCTGCCAGACCTGTATTCTTGGCCTCCACGGCCACCTTGCGTACAACCGCCTGCTCCGGCCTGACCAGAAGCAGTATCCTCACCGCCTGTTCATTCCACCGGAGCGAGCTGCAAAGCTCAACCGCCCGCTCCATATCCACCTGGTCCACGATGTCCAATATCACAACATCCGCATGGAAGATATCCACGCCGACGGCGGCCTGCGGATAATTGAGCTGGGCCGCCCACAGGAAATCGAGCTCCGGCTTCGAGCGGATAGCCTCAGACAAGCCCTGGCCGAGCATCTTGTTTGACGATATAAATAGAACCGTTTTCATGATCGGCCCCCTCTGTCAAATGCGAACGTGTCCTTTGCTGAAACCGATGAACGTCTATTCCCCGCGCGGCTACGCCCACGGGTCGGCGGCCTTGGGCGTGCGCACGCCGGTGAGCAGGTACTGCTCCCACAGGAACCACTTCCCGTCGCTGCCCCGCTGACGGAGCTTGATGGGGCGGGGGGCATCCGCGCCGCCGCAGGGTATGAAGAGCTTCATATAGCCCTGCTCCTCGCCGGAGACATGGCTGCTCTCGACCCTGACGGTATAGGGCCGGGAGGGCGTATAGTTGTTTTCTGGAGCCGCGCCCGCAAAGTAGGTGAAGGGCAGGTAAGCCTTTCCGTCGCGGAAACGGTCGTTGAGGAAAGAGATGTCCTGCCCGTTCAGGGGCCGCGGGCCGCGCAGCCAGTTGAGCATCTCCTGACCGATGTTCCGGTCGGCGGCGTAGGCGCACAGGGCCAGGACGGTCAGCGCCGCTGTCTGAAACGGGCTGTCAAGCGCCGCCTCCGGGAGCGCCCGCAGCTCGGCAAGGCTCTCGGGCAGCGCCGCGAAGGTAAAGGTCTCTGCCCTGTTTCCAATGGAGCCGGCAGCCGACATTACGGTGTCTATCGCAGAGCTTTTCAGTTTATCAAAGATCCCCATTTGCATCTCCCTTTCGCTTATAGGAATGTCTCACGTTCATTTCTTTGCCCGCTCCTTAGAATTTTCCGCTGCGGCCGCTGCCCCCGCCGCCGCTTTCACTGCGGGTGCTGCCTCCGCCCGAGCCTTGCTTTTGGAGCGCGGTGCGCGTCACGGTGGTATGGATGAACTGGTCGCGCTGTTCAGTCAGCTGCAGCCCGCCTGCGGCTACATATGCATCGGCCTTGGCGCCCGGCCGGACCGTTTTCATGCCGCGCAGCAGAATATAGCAGACGATCCCCGCGGCCAGGCAGGAAAGCGCCGTCATCATGGCGATACGCGGCCAGTAGGAGGGACGCACGGGGTCGTCCGCCTCGGCCTTCGCCAGGAATTCCTCGCAGCCGCTCAGATAGTTGGAGATGCCGCCGTACCAGTCGTTGTCCCCAAAGTTTCCGAGGAACCGCTCTTCCAGCATCTCCCGCCCGTATTCATTGAAGGCGTATTCGGCATACTCGCCGTAGACGAACATGGCGTAGTCCCGCTCTTCCATGCTGAGCAGGGCGATTATCCCGTCCCGTCCGAGCCCGTAGCCAAGCCCGCTGTTGTGATAGAGCTGGTAGGTGGTCTCGTATACGCTGCCGTCGCCATAGTCGGTATAGTCGTCCACAATGGCGAAGTAGACCCCGCAGCGACAGCTCTGGGAAATAGCCTGCGCGCGGTACTCCAGCTCCTGCCACTGCTCATATGTCAGCAGGCCGCTGACATCATACACACACTGCATACCGCCGCCGCTCTGCCCGGGAGCTTCGGTCGCTCCCGGCTCAGAGCCGTCAGGCGGGCAGTTGGCTAGGATAAAGTCCTCCGCAGCCGCCGCCATGGCGTCCACCGCCTGTGTAAGAGCGTCGGCGCTGATGCTTATGTCCCCGCCGCTCCACAGCTCGGGCGCCATATAGGGCTGCACGGCATCATGGACGGCGTTGGCCAGCTCCTGACCACTGCCGAGCGTCTCGTTCAGACTGACATAAACGCACCAGCTGTCGCTGTCGGCCAGGCCGTATATACCCGAATCCTGCATTTCCAGCAGTATGGTCAGCGAAACGCCATCCTTATATTCTCCATAGCCGTACTCGTATGTTTCGTAGAGCCACTCGGCAGCCTCAGCGAGGGTGTCGTCGCTGATCATCGTCAGCACATCCACCCTCAGGTCGAGGCCGAGGGTCTCTGTGAGCTGCGGGAGCGTCTGCTCGCCCTGCTGGGCCAGTTTATCAGAGCCCAGCATCTCTGTTTCATCATAGATAACGCCGTAGTCCCGCGTGGCAAGCGCCGAGGTGCCGAGGGACAGGGTGAACAGGAGGACCAGGACGAGCAGCAGAATTCTTTTCTTCATATCCGTTCCCCTCCTTCTCACATCAGCAAAAGCGCCAGCGCCGAGCTCAGCGCCGAAAGAGGTATGGCTATAGCGGCAAACAGGCCCCAGAACTTGGCCCGGCTGACCGGCAGATCGCCGACCAGCTTGCCGGTCTGCCCGTTCATGGCAAAGAGGAAGTCCTTGCCCTTCCATTTGGTGTTCAGCATCCAGACAGGCATTAGGGCATAGTGTACCTTGCCCCGCTTCAGGTTGACGTTCAGCTCTGTGACCGTGCAGGTGTCATACCCTTTGACGGTGCGGCGCAGGGCCGAGGCAAATGTCTCCTCGCAGCGCTTGTCCGCCCGCTCCCGGCACTGCTCAACCGAAACATCGAACCTGTCTGCGAGAAAGCCCGGAAGATAGGCCGTGGAAAACTGTTGCAGCTCCTTGTAGTTATAGGGCTCGATGGAGTCCATGTGATCGTCCGGCAGCTTGCTGGAGGCGTCCACCGGCACCTTCTCAAAGGCGACGCTGCCGGAGCGGTAGACATTGAAGAATTCTGTCTCCGTGACTCTCTCGTCCTTGGTCTCGTATGTATGGCTGCGGGTAGCCTCATAGCTGGCGCCGCCCTCTGCCTCGCCGTCGAACATCCAGAAGGGGACGTAGATGCCCTGTATCTTTTGGATGTGGTTTTCCGAAGTGAAGCTCCTGGGCAGGAAAAACTTCCCTTTGTAGTGCTCCTTGAGCGCATTGACGGCTCTCTCCCGGCTCAGCTTGAAGGGGATGATGAAGTCCGGACGCAGGGACCCTGCGAACTGCCCCGGCACAACTGTTGGATTCCCGCAGTAGGGGCAGGACGTGGCCGCCGTGCTCTCGTCGCAGATGAGCTCCGCGCCGCAGCTGGGGCAGCTGTACGCCCGCATGGAGCCGCCCTCGTCGCCCCAGTC
>CABVBV010000185.1 GCA_902496595.1 uncultured Eubacteriales bacterium
GCCTCAGCTACGACGCCGCCTCGGACGAGAGCGCCTGTGAGTACAGCTTCAACGAAAGGACAAGCCGCAGCGCCTCCGCCGACACCGACAAGGAGCCGGTCTATGCCGGCTTGCAAGTGTACTTCGAGGACGGCGCCGTGCGCTGGAAGCTGTACGACCCTCAGAGCCATGAGGAACTGGGTAGCGGCACGTCGGAGGAGCTGGGCGCGCTCACTGAGGGCGCGCAAAACCTGCGCTGCTCCCGGCTGGGCGGGAGCTGGGTCATCGAGGCCGCTTACACGGACACCGCGGAATACTGGCTGCTCGCTTCACGCTGGTCGGAGGAATACGGCCTCTATGTGCCGGACGCGGGCACGCTGAGCCATGTCAAGAGCTGCTCCTCGCTCTCCACCGTGGGCGAGGCCCCGGGCGGCGGGCTGCTGCTGCTCGAGAAGGCCGGGGCCGACTATCTGCTCAGCCAGTTCGACGCCTCGGGCCGGCTGCTGCGGGAATTTGCCGTCGAGGGCGCGGAAAACCTGCACTTTGCAGACTACGCCTGGGGCGGGGACTGGGTCACGGTGGACGTCCTGGGCACGGTACACAGCTTCGTGCTGCGAGAGGGCCTGCTCGAGCGCGGCGAGGTGTACCGGCTGGCGGACGCGCCCGGCTGCCGCTACTTCGTAAGCGAGACCGAGGACGGCATCCTGTTCTACTACGAGAGGCAGTACAGCTTCGACGGCGAGCGGCTCTGCCTGCTGGTCGAGGAGAAGGCGACGCAGTATCAGGAGGCCAGTGATGCCGGGGTGCCCCTGCCCGAGCCTGGGCTCTGGCTCATAGCGGCGTACCCGGACGGCTCCGTCAGCTCCCTCGGCCTGCGCTGCTCGATGTGGGACAACAGCGGAGACGGCAATTATATTTATAGGTTAGGCTTTGACAAGGAGTGAGGCCGGTACTATAATGAGGGCATGATCGAACATACTACTCACAAGGTCTGGCACCAGCACAGAGTGCAGCAGACCAGGAGCCTGACAGAAGGCAACCCCTATGTGGTGATCGTGAAGTTCGCTCTGCCGATATTCATCAGTCAGGTCTTCCAACAACTTTATAACGCCGCGGACTCGGTCATTGTGGGTCAGTTCCTTGGAACCGACGCCCTGGCAGCCGTGAGCTCCTCCGGTACGCTGATCTATCTCATGATCAGCTTCTTTAACGGCACCGCCATGGGCGCGGGCGTCGTGATTTCGCATTGCTTTGGTGCGCATGACGACGACGGGGTCTCGAGAGCCGTACACACAGACCTGGCTCTAGGCATAGCAAGCGGCCTTATCCTGACCGTTGCAGGAGTGCTGCTCACGCCGACCTTCCTCGTCTGGATGGGAACCGACAAGGAAGTCTTGCCGGAGGCGATAGAGTATTTCAGGTACTATTTCTTCGGCGTCATCTCTGTCGTGCTCTACAACATCTGCACCGGCATCATGAACGCCGTGGGCGACAGCAAGAGGCCGCTGTACTACCTCATCTTCTCCTCACTGACGAATGTGGCGCTAGACCTGCTTTTTATCGGGGTGTTCCACTGGGGAGTTTGGTCAGCAGCTTTCGCCACGACGCTGGCGCAGACCATGAGCTGCGTGCTCTGCTTCATCCATCTGACGAAAAAGGGAAACGTATACAGCGTCAGCTTCAAAAAGCTCCGCTTCCACAGGGATATGCTCCGGAGGATAGTCCGCTATGGTATGCCCTCCGGAGTTCAGAACTCGGTCATAGGCATAGCGAACGTCATAGTCCAGACCCAGATAAACTCCTTCGCCAAACTGGCTATGGCGGCATACGGCTCGCAGTCGAAGATCGAGGGTTTCGCTTTCATGCCCATTACCAGCTTCAGTATGGCGATCACCACCTTTATAAGCCAGAACCTGGGCGCACAGAAGTATGACAGGGCCAAAAAAGGCGCAAGATTCGGCATTATCTCAGCCGTAGTGCTCGCAGAGCTCATCGGAGTGATATATTACATATTCGCGCCCACCTTTATCGGCATTTTTGACGACAACCCGGGCGTCATAGCCTATGGAGTGCAGCAGGCGAGGACTGCGGCGCTGTTCTACTGTCTTCTCGCCTTCTCGCATTCCGTCGCGGCTGTGTGCCGAGGCGCGGGCAAGGCTTTCGTGCCGATGTTTATTATGTTCTCGATATGGTGCGTACTCAGAGTGGCCTACATCTCACTCGTCATGCACTTTTTCGGGGAGATCGGATACATCTACTGGGCCTACCCCCTCACCTGGGGCATCAGTTCGGTAATATACCTCATCTACTATCTGTTCTCCGACTGGATACACGGATTCGACCCAAAACCTGTGAAATAGGAAAATTTCCCCCGGCCGTTTCAGCCGGGGGAAATTTTTTAGGTATCCTCAGCCGGAAACCGGAAATAACATATATTGTTCCGGTACGGCAAAGGAGGTGATACCAAATTGAAAAAAAGCCGCTATTTCGTATATCCGGCGATCGCGGTGGGCGTCGGAGCCCTGTCGGGGCTTCTGAGCCGGAAGGCCATGCAGGAGGTCTTCCCTCTGCTGGAGAAACCGCCGCTCACCCCGCCGCCTGTGGTGTTCCCGATAGTCTGGACGGCGCTGTATATCCTTATGGGCGTGGGTATGGCCATGGTAAAGAACAAGGACGAGGCGGGCTCCGCATCCGCCGAACGCCTGTGGTGGATCCAGCTTGCCCTGAATTTCGCCTGGACTCTGGTATTTTTCCCGGCACAGGCCTTTCTTGCGGCGCTCGCGCTGCTCGTTCTGCTGTTCGGCCTGGTAGTTGCAATGGCTTCTGCCTTCGGCAAGTTCAGCCGTCCCGCCGCTCTGCTGCAGATACCGTATATCGTCTGGCTGCTGCTGGCGGGCTGGCTCAACGCGGGGATATGGTACCTCAACAGGTGACTACCTGATGAAGTTCGTAACATTTCCCCTCTCGTTTACAGGAGGCTCGATTCCGGAACTCCTGCCCAGGTCTATGCATTTGAGGAGCCAGGCCATGTTCCTGGCCAGATTCCTTGCCGTCTGCCTTCCCTCGGCGTCCTGCTCGGCCTGCTCGCGGCACACCCCGTAGACCCCGTTCCAGTAGCTGGAGGAGACGACCGGCATCTGGCTGATCGTGAAATACTTGTTCAGGACATCCACCGAGGCGGTGGTTCCGGCTCTTCTCGCGCAGGCGAGGGCGGCGGCGGGCTTATGCGCAAATTTCGAGCCTCCGGCATAGAACATCCTGTCCATAAAGGCCAGAAGCGCTCCTGCCGGGGACGCATAGTGTACCGGGGTCGCTACGACCAGCGCGTCCGCGGCCTCGAGCTTTTTTATCGCCTCGTTCACCATGTCGTCAATGACGCACACGCCCGTCTTCTTACATGAACCGCAGGCGGTGCAGCCGGAGATCGGGCCCGCTCCGACCTCGATGAGCTCCGTCTCGATGCCGTCGGCCTCGAAGACCTTCTTCATCTCGTCCAGCGCCAGCTTCGAGCAGCCCTCCCTGTGCGGGCTGCCGCTTATCATGAGTACCTTCATCTTCATGCCTCCTTAAAACCTATCTCGATGACCACTGGGTTGTGGTCGGAGTATTCAAAGCCCAAACTCTGTGTCTCGACGCTCAAGACCTCCACATTCGGGGAGACGATGAAACCGTCGAGCACGTAGTGCTGGCTCGTCTCCGCGTCGTAGGGAGCATTATTGAGCCGGCAGGTAGGCGAACTGTCGTCGAAGACGAAGCTCCAGCCCTCGGGCAGGGCGGACTCGTCGAGCACGCCGGGCGTCCAGTACCCCTCGTCGAGCATGGGCCACTTCTCCAGCG
>CABVBV010000186.1 GCA_902496595.1 uncultured Eubacteriales bacterium
TCGTCACATAGTCCGCCGCGCCGCCGAGCAGCAGCTCGACCTTGCTGTCCACGGAGGCCTTCGCGCTCATGACGATGACCGGTATCCCGCGCAGCTTCGGCAGCACCTCCTCTCCGGAGAGCCCCGGCAGCATGAGGTCGAGCAGGACGAGGTCAGGTTTACATAACGACACAGCCAACACCGCCTCGGTGCCGGAGTAGGCCCGGGAGACGGCGTAGCCCTCGCCGGTGAGCGCCTCCTCGAGCATATTTCCGATGTGGACATCGTCGTCAACGATGAGGATACGTTTCACTCGCAACAGCTCCTTTTGGGCTCAGTATACACCAAAAAATCAATTCCGTCACACTATCCGGCATGGTTTTTGAAACTGTATGGTTACGGGCTTGTAACTTCTTTGCAGGTCTGTTATAATCTTTTCAGATACGCGCAATGCGCGGTTATGAGGAGAGGGATAATTTCATATGGGCGAAGAGATAAGGTACACTGCGGCCGTGATAACGGTCAGCGACAAGTGCAGCAGGGGCGAACGCGAGGATACCAGCGGCCCGGCGATCAAGGCCATGCTTGAGCAGGACGGTTGGGACGTCGTATATCAGAACATCGTTCCGGATGAATTTGAGCTCATCAAGGGCGAGCTCGTTAACTGCTCCTACGAACTGGATGTATGTCTGGCGATCACGACCGGCGGCACCGGTTTCTCCAGGAGGGACGTGACTCCGGAGGCCACGGAGGCTGTCATCAACAGGGTGGCTCCGGGCATAGCCGAGGCCATGCGCGCCGCCAGCGTCAGGATCACTCCCAGGGGTATGCTCTCGAGGGGCATCGCCGGATTGAGGGGCGGCACTCTCATCATCAACCTTCCCGGCAGCGCGAAGGCTGCCACCGAGAGCCTGGACGCTGTGCTCCCGGCCCTGAAACACGGTGTGGATATGCTTCGCGGCCTGAAAAACGAGTGCGCATCGCAGACTCACAAGGAATAACGTTAAAAAACAGGCCCTCCGCTTTGAAAACTCAGAGCGGAGGGCTTCAGTCTGTCTCCGAGCCTTGCGGAGCGCAGCGCTGTCCCTTTGCCGGAGAAGGCGGAGCCTTCCTCGGCAAAGGGCTTTTTATCGTTTGGATTCCGAGAACTCGTAGGCCTCGAGCAGCCAGGAGAGCAGCTCTCCGTCCAGCTCTTCAGGCTCGGATACCGGGATGTGGTGCGTCCAGCGGCCCGGATACGGCTCCACGGCGACGGCGACTCTCGGAGAATCCAGCTTCCTGTTCAGTCCGACCGTGACCAGAATGCACTCCTTCGGCCACTCTTTCTTCCTCCTCAGCGGCAGCGACGCCGCAGCGAAGAGATGCCTCCCGTAGAAGCTCAGCTGGCTTTTTTGAACCCTGACCGACAGGTTCGGCAGGCCCTGCCCGTCCAGAAGGCCGAAGAGCCGCTCATAAAGCGAGAGCTCCGCCGGCCTGCCGTCAAAAAAGAGCATCAGATCGTCAAAATAGTGCTCCGGAAGTATCATATATCCGGCTCCTGCCTGCGCAGGCCTGCGCCGTAGCGTCGGATATCGAAGAGCAGGCGCACGAAATCCGGTGAATATGGCACAAATTCGTCAGAATCCAGCATGGCCAGTATCTCGTCCAGCGCGGCCCAGCGGGCATCGACGACCTCCTCCGGCTGAAAGCGCAGCCTCAGCTGCTCCGGCTCCCGCTCGAGCTCAAAAACATCGTCAAAGCCCTTCTCAAAGTTAATCGTCAGCACCGGCCTCAGCCCGGAAAAGTCGGCCTCTATACCGAGCTCCTCCCGAAGCTCCCTGGCCGCCGCCTCCTGAGAGCTCTCGCCGCTGAGCGCACAGCCTCCGGAGCTCAGATCCCAGCGTCCCGCCCAGCTGCGCTTTCCCGGATTCCTGAGCTGTATCAGCATCCTGCCCCGGCCGTCGAATACGCAGGTGTGTACGACCATGTGATACTCCCCGGGGCCCAGCTCATCTCCCCTGTGCGCCGTCCTGCCCGTGCGCCGCCTGTCAAAACTGTAAACATCCCAAAGTTCCCGAGCCATCGAATCAACCTCTATGTTATGTCAACCGCGCAAAAACTTCAGCACATCTTCGGCGTTGGTATCGGGCTTGACTTTGGGCATGACTTTGAGAATGAGCCCGTCCTTGCCGACGATGAATGTGGAGCGAACCACGCCCATGCTGACCTTGCCGTAGTTTTTCTTCTCCTGCCAGACCCCGTAGGCCTCTATGGCCTGACGCTCGGGGTCGGAGAGCAGGATGAACGGCAGGGCGTTCTTCTCCGCGAACTTTGAGTGAGAGGCCGCCGAGTCTCGGCTTATGCCGATAACCACGGCGTCGAGGGCTTCAAACTCCGAGTATGCCCCGGCAAAAGCGCAGGCCTGCCGTGTGCAGCCGGGGGTGTTATCCTTGGAATAGAAATAAACGACGACCGTTTTTCCCAGGAAATCAGAGAGCGAGACGGGTTTGCCGTCCTTGTCGGCCAGCGTGAAATCCGGCGCCTTCATACCGGCTTCGAGCATATGAATTGCCTCCTTCAGATATAAGAGTTTCATATGTCAAGGATAAAACCTCCGGATGGCGCTGTCAAGCGGAGTTTCGCCCGGTCAGCCGAGCGCCGCCTCTATGAAGGCCGCGAACAGCGGATGGGGCTTGTTGGGTCTCGACCTGAACTCGGGGTGGTACTGGACTCCTACGAAGAAGCGCTCTCCCGTCAGCTCCACCGCCTCCACCAGTCTGCCGTCCGGCGACAGGCCGCTGAGCGTCAGGCCCTTTGCCTGTAAAGCCGCCCTGTATTCGTTGTTGAACTCATATCTGTGCCTGTGGCGCTCCCATATCACCCGCTCGCCATAGCAGCGCGAGAGCGTCGTGCCCTCGGCGACGGCGCAGGGGTAGGCGCCGAGACGCAGCGTGCCGCCCTTGTCTACGCTCTCGCTCTGGCCCGGCATGAAATCTATCACCTTGTGAGGGCTCTCCGGGTCGAACTCGCCGGAGTTGGCTCCGTCAAGCCCCGCAGCGTTCCTTGCAAACTCTATCACCGCCGCCTGCATCCCGAGGCAGATCCCGAAGTAGGGCACATGGTTCTCCCGGGCGTATCCGGCCGCGGCGAACATTCCCTCGGTACCCCGGCAGCCGAAGCCGCCGGGGACGATTATGCCGTCCAGGCCGTGCAGGGCCTTCGTACCCTCCGGGCCCTCAAGTTCCTCGGAGTCTATCCACTCTATATCCACGCTGGCGTCCCGGGCCCAGGCCGCGTGCCGCAGCGCCTCGGCGACGGAGAGATAGGCGTCGTGCAGCCTCACATACTTGCCTATGAGTCCTATCTTCACCCTCCTGTGCGGCCGGCGCATACGTTCCACCATCTCCCGCCACTCGGTCAGATCCGGCTCCGGCGTCTCCAGGCCGAGCTCGCGGCACGCCGCACGCGCAAGGCCGGCCTCCTCGAGCATCAGCGGAGCCTCGTAGAGGTTCGGCAGCGTGACGTTGCCGATGACGCAGTCCTCCGCCACGTTGCAGAAGCCCGCCACCTTGCGGAAGATGGCCCTGTCCTCTATGGGCTCGTCGCTGCGCAGGACGATGATGTCCGGCGAGACGCCCAGGCCCTGCAGCTCCTTGACCGAGTGCTGGGTGGGCTTGGACTTGTGCTCGCCCGAGGCGCGCAGGTAGGGCACGAGCGTGACGTGGATGAAAAGCGCGTTCCCCCGCCCGGCCTCGCGGCCTATCTGGCGAATGGCTTCTATGAAGGGCTGGCCCTCGATATCGCCGATGGTGCCGCCGATCTCGGTTATGAG
>CABVBV010000187.1 GCA_902496595.1 uncultured Eubacteriales bacterium
AGTTGGCCTTCTGCCGCCTCTTGTCCACGATGGCGAGGTTCATGTCCAGCTTCTGAGCAAAGGCGCGGGCCCTCGCCACGCTGCCGACGTCGGGAGAAACCACCATAAATTCTTCATTCCCGCGTCCGAAGCATTTTCTGTAATAGTTGGCGAGGATGGGGGCTCCGAAGAGGTTGTCGACGGGGATGTCGAAAAAGCCCTGGATCTGGGCGGCGTGCAAATCCATGGTGAGCACTCTGTCCGCGCCCGCCTCGGTGATGAGGTTGGCGACGAGCTTGGCGGAGATGGGATCGCGGCTCTTGGCCTTTCTGTCCTGCCTGGCGTAGCCGAAATACGGTATCACCGCAGTTATCCTGCCCGCCGAGGCTCTCTTCATTGCGTCTATCATAACGAGCAGCTCCATGAGGCTGTCGTTCACCGGCTTGCAGGTGGACTGGACGATGAAGGCGTCCGCGCCCCTGACCGGTTCCCGGAGCTCAAGCGAGACTTCGCCGTCGGCGAAGGCCGCGACCTTGCAGTCGCCGAGCTTCTTGCTGAGCCTGTCGCATATCGCCTGCGCGAGCGGGATATTTGCGTTGCCCGCGAACACCTTTACCTCTTTTCCGTGTGAGATCAAATCAATCTTCCTCTCTCTGTATTAGGCCCCCGGCCTCTCTCTCGGAACACATTATACCAAACACCTCTCAAAATTAATAGAGGCCAAAGCAATTTTTTCGCAGTTCCCCTGAATTTTCCTCAAAAGCGCACCCGGCCCTGACGTTCCGCACAAAAAGTCTCCCCCAACGCAGGCCACGACTCCGGATCATGCTCCGTGCGCCTCGGAAAGTTGCGCCTTTACAAGAGGGGGAGTATTGGATATAATAGTAGGGCTAATTTTTGAGAAAGCGGTTGAAGATATGCTGGAATTTGAAGAATATAAGGTCAAGCTCAACGGCATCAAGCCGACCATGGACGATTTGGGCACTGCGCTGAAGCTCGAAGACGCGAGGGCGGAGATAGCCGAGCTGGAGGCGGAGAGCGCGAAGGAGGGCTTCTGGAACGACCTCGAGCGCAGCCAGAAGGTGCAGAAGCGGATAAAACAGCTCCAGCAGAAGTGCGAGAAGTACGAGAAGCTCCGCTCGGGCTGGGACGACCTCATGACCATCTGCGAGATGGCGCTGGAGGAGAACGACGACTCGATGCTGGGAGAGCTGGAGACCGACTATGCGAAGCTCGAGTCGGAGCTCGAGGCGATGCGCCTTTCCACGCTGCTCTCGGGCGAGTACGACGCGAACAACGTCATCCTGTCCATCCACCCCGGCGCGGGCGGCACCGAGGCGCAGGACTGGGCGCAGATGCTGTACAGGATGTATACGCGCTGGGCCGAGCGGCACGGGTATACCTACACGCTCATGGACTGGCAGGACGGCGAGGAGGCGGGCATCAAGTCCGCTACCATCAAGATAGAGGGCGAGAACGCCTACGGGTATTTGAAGAGCGAGCACGGGGTACACAGGCTGGTGCGCATAAGCCCCTTCGACGCCTCGGGAAGACGGCAGACGAGCTTCGCGGCCGTCGAGGTCATGCCCGAGATAACGGACACGGGGGATATAGAGCTGCGCGACGAGGATATCAAGATGGACGTGTTCCGCTCCTCGGGCGCGGGCGGGCAGAAGGTCAACAAGACCTCGTCCGCCGTGCGGCTCACGCACCTGCCGACCGGCATCGTGGTGTCGAGCCAGGTGGAGCGCAGCCACTTCCAGAACCTCGAGAACTGCCGGGAGATGCTGCGTGCGAAGCTGGCGGAGATAAAGGAGCGCGAGCACCTGGAGAAGATCTCGGACATCAAGGGCGTGCAGATGAAGATAGACTTCGGCAGCGCCATCAGGAGCTATGTGTTCATGCCCTATACTCTTGCGAAGGACGCGAGAACGGGCTTTGAGAACGGGAACATCAACGCGGTGATGGACGGCGACATCGACGGCTTCATCAACGCCTACCTTGCTATGAAAGCGGGCGAGTGAGATAAAGAGATTCTTAAGTTCGCTGCTGGCCCTAGTGCTCTGCGCCTTTTTTGCGGTGATGGGCGGCAGCCTGCACTTTGCGGAGGCCGCGGCCCCGCAGGAGAGCGAGGGCCCGGAGCGGCCGCCTTCCATGTCCGCTGAGGCGACGGAGGATCCGGAGGCCACGCCCAGCCCCACGCCGGAGCCCGAAGTCTTCAATATAAGCTTCATCGGCGACATCACGCCCGACGCACCGCTGTACTATAAAAACTCGTCAGGCGCATACCAGAACGTGGTGTCGGCGGACGAGCCGGGCTATGTGTTCGAGAAGACGATACAGTATTTCGAGGACGACGACTTCACGATGGCGAACTTCGAGTGTGCGCTGACGAACTACGACGTTGCGGACGTGAAGAACTTCAACTTCCGGGCTCCGCCGGAGTACGTGAATATCCTGACGGCGGGCAGCGTGGAGTTCGTGACACTGGGAAACAACCACGTGCTCGACTACGGCGAGCAGGGCTATGCGGACACGAAGGCCACTCTGGACGCGGCGGGCATAGGCTACGCCGGCCGGGACGAGTATTCCATCTATGAGACCGAGTCGGGCCTGAAGATCGGCGTGTACGCCGTGTCCTTCGGCACGGTAGAACAGATAAAGGCCGGCATCACGGCGCTGAAGGAGCAGGGGGCAGAGTTCATAATAGCCGCGCTGCATTGGGGCGACGAGGGCAAATACGACGTGAACGGCACTCAGCTCACCCAGGGCCACGCGGCAGTGGATGCGGGCGCGGACGTGGTCTACGGCTCGCACCCGCACACGCTCCAGCCTCTGGAGCTCTACAACGGGCATTACATATTTTACAGCATGGGCAACTGGTCGTTTGGCGGCAATCTTGACCCGAGGGACAAGGACACGGTCATTGTGAAGCTGGAGGTCACGAGGGATGTGGACGGCAGCATTTCCGTAACGGATATGCGGCTCATCCCCTGCGCGTCTTCCGGCGTCACGGAGGGCAACAACTATCAGCCGGTTCCCTATGAGGAAGGGAGCGAGGAATATGCGCGTACTATCTCGAAGCTCGACGGCAGCTTCACGGGGGCAAACCTCACCATCCCATACGAATACGGCTTCAACGAGTATTGAGCTGCTGTACCTTCCGGTGAGCGTACTCTGGCTCGAGCTGGTATTCAAGGGCTTCCATTCTGATTTTACAGCGTCGGGACTGCTGTTCACGGCGCTGTTCTCACTTGCGGCCGGGTCTCTGCTCTGCTTTTTGTCGAGCTTGGGCGGGCTCAGGTTTTTCAGGTTTATGACGGGCCTCTGGCTTTTTGTGCTGGCGGTCTTCTTCGGCGTACACGCTGTGTACCACGACATCTTCAACGAGTATCTGAGCGTTGGTATGCTGGGCGTTGCGAACAGTGCGCTGACGGGCTACTGGCGGGAAACGCTCAGGGGCATAGCCCGTTGCCTGCCGGAGATACTGCTCATGCTGCTGCCCTTTGTGCTCTGGCTGATATTCCGGAAGCGGCTGTCGAAGACCGGGCTGCCCGGAGCTAAGCGGCTGCTGCCTCTGGCGGGATTCCTGGTGTTCCAGTTTGCGGGTTCCGCAGGAGTGCGGCTGTCAAACTCCGGAGCCGTTCCGCTCTCCGTGAGCTATTCAGAGGGCTTCGTGATGGATACGGGCATATCCAACTTCGGGCTGCTCACCTCGCAGCGGATCGACGCCGTGCAGACGGCCGAGGACTTGAGGCTCATGCGCGAGGCCAGGGAAAACGCCACCCCGACCCCGGAGCC
>CABVBV010000188.1 GCA_902496595.1 uncultured Eubacteriales bacterium
ACCCGTACTGTGCCTGGCAGAAGGGCACGAACGAGAATCTGAACGGCCTGCTCCGGGAGTTCTATCCCAAGGGCAGGAACCTGTCCCGAGTTGCTCCGGCCACGCTAAAACGAAACCTGGCGCTTATAAACGCCAGGCCTCGTAAGGTCCTGAACTTCCATTCTGCTCAGGAGTTGTGGGATGCTGAGCTCAACTCCTGTTGCACTTAGTTTGACAAGTCACTGATAATATCTATGATTTCAGAGGCGGCGTCTATGATGTCAAAAAACCGGGGTTCGGCTTGTGAAAAGTCACCAGCTGACGCCGTTTAGGACATATTGCCTAAAATTCCGCACCGCCGGTGTCTGCCAGACACGGTCGTCGGAGATCATGTAAAAGTTGCGCTCCCAGACCGGGCTGGCGATTTGGATTATTTTCACGTCCAGACGCATGAGCATATCCATGAAGGGCACGACCGCGATGCCGAAGCCCCTTGCCACCAGTCCCGCGATGACCTGATCCTCATCCACCTCGTAGGCTATTTTCGGCTCTCCTCCGGCCCTGGAGAAGAGCTCGTCCACCACGGGGCGCAGCCCGGAGCCCTTTGAGAAGTAGACCTGAGGATAGGGAAGGGTCTCGCCCAGGTCTACCGAGTGCCGCTTCGCCAGCTCGTGCCCCCGGGGGACTATGAGCACCAGATCCTGACGCTCCACCGCCACGGAGGTCAGGCCCAGCTCCGACGGAGGCTTGGACGCGAAGACCAGGTCGTATCTGCGCTCCATGAGCCCCTCGAGCAGAGCGTTGGTCATCCCCGTCTCGAAGGTGAAGCGGAGTTTCTTGCCGGGGTTCTCCTTCAGGTATCTCGACACCAGCTCCGGAACATAGTCCACTCCCAGAGTGCGCAAAAGTCCCAGCCTGATGAGCCCCTCGCCTCTGGAAACGCGCTTTATCTCGCCCACGCCCTCGTCCAGCGTTGCGAGAGCCTTGCTCGCGCAGCCCAGAAAATACTCCCCGAACCGCGTAAGCTCCGTGTTCCGGCCCGTCTTCTCAAAGAGCGGCACGCCCAGCTCGTTCTCCAGCTGCGCCATGGCGTGGCTCAGGCTCGGCTGCGTTATGCACAGCTGCTCCGCAGCCCTGGTATAGTGCTTCGTCTCCGCAAGCTGCACGAAATACCGCAGATGATACAGATTCATCTCCAGACCTCCCTCATATTTGAGCCTATGTTACCACATTCGATAGAAAAAATCTATAATATCAGAGATTTTATTGATTTGTTAAATAACAATCAATGTGCTACATTCGTAACAGAACGAAGCCGCGAGCGGCAGAAAGGGAGATCTACAATGAACATTGACGGCAAGACAAGGCTGCTGGGACTCATAGGCACCCCGGTCGAGCACTCGAAGTCCCCCGCGATGTACAACTACTGCTTTGAAAAGTACGGGCTCAACTGCGCGTATCTGGCCTTCGATGTGGACATGGAGCACGTGGCTGAGGGCATCGCGGCTCTGCGCACCTTCAACGTGCTGGGCTGCAACGTGACGATGCCGCTCAAGAACGCGGTGATCCCGTATCTGGACGAGGTCAGCCCGGCCTCCAAGGCCATCGGGAGCGTGAACACCATTGTAAATAAGGACGGCAAGCTGCACGGCTACGTGACGGACGGCATGGGCTACACGGGCCAGCTCCGGCGCGGCGGCGTGGAGATAGCGGGCAAGGTCGTCACCCTCCTGGGCGCGGGCGGCGCGGCGAGCGCCATTGCCATCGAGGCCGCGCTCGAGGGCGCGAAGGAGATAAGGGTCTTCAACAAGCGCGACGCCTTCTGGGAGAGGGCGCTGGCGAACCTCAAGACCATCGGAGACGCCGCCCCGGCCTGCAAGATAAGCCTCAGCGACCTCGACGACGCCGAGGCCCTGAGAAAGAGCATCGACTCCAGCGACATCCTCACGAACGCCACCCGCGTCGGAATGGCGCCGATGGACGACGCGAGCCTCATCACCGACCTCACGATGCTCAGGCCCGAGCTCATCGTAACCGACGTCGTTTACAACCCGGAGGAGACGAAGCTGCTGCGCGAGGCAAAGGCGGCGGGCTGCCGCACCTTTGACGGGCTCGGTATGCTCGTCGGCCAGGGCGCGGCTAGCTTCAAGCTCTACACCGGCCTCGAGATGCCGATAGACGAAGTCTGCAATGCAATTTACAGGTGACGGGGGAGGTTCGAGCATGAGCATGAAAAAGTATTATCCCACCGCATTCGCCCTGTACATGACCTATTTCGTCCTCGGCGTGGCCGGCTCCATCATGGGTCAGTACAAGCAGGAACTCGCGGGGCTCTGGAACGCGACGCTGCTGGCGGACGGCACATACGACGTCTCCGGCGTTCTCAGCGTAATCGCCGCTCTGGGCCTCGGCCGCCTCATCAGCTACCCCTTCGCCGGGCCGATCTCCGACCGCTTCGGCCGCCGGGTGCCCGCCCTCGTGGGCTGCGCGCTCTACTTCATCTTCTTCGCCGCGGTATGCTACACGCACAGCTTTGTGCTCGCCTACATCCTCGGCATCGTCTCCGGCGCGGCGAACGGCTTCCTCGACGTGAGCATAACGCCCTCCTGCATGGAGATCTTCAAGGAAAAGGGCACCATCGCGAACATCTTCACGAAACTCTCCATTTCCATCGCCCAGTTCCTGCTGCCCTTTGCCATCGGCTTTGTGGCGGCGCGGGAGCTGCCCTACTCGACCATCTTCCTCTTCTGCGCGGCGCTCATCGCAGTGACCGGCATCGCCCTCATCTTCCTGCCCTTCCCTCCGTATGAGCGCGTGGTCAAGGTCAAGGGCCAGAAGAAGGAGCGCATGAAGTTCTCTCCCAGCGCCATAATCCTCATCATCCTCGGCTTCACGACCTCCGCGACCTTCATGATCTGGCTCAACTGCTATCAGGAGCTGGCGAAGTCCTACGGCATCGCCGACCCGAGCCTCGTGCAGAGCTTCTACTCCGTGGGCATCGTCCTGGCCCTCTTCGTGAACGCGGCGCTCTTGGCCAAGGGCCTCAAGCCCTCCAAGATCCTCGTCATCTACCCCTCCTGCGCCGCCGTCACCCTCATCGCCGTGCTGCTCGTGGCGCAGCCCTGGATCTGCTATCCCGCCGGGTTCCTGATGGGCTTCTTCGCCGCCGGAGGCGTGCTCCAGCTCGTGACCAGCGTGGCAGTGACCATGTTCCCGAAAAACCGCGCCGTCATGACGAGCATCGTCATGATATCCAGCTCCATCGCCAACTACGCGGTGCTCTCCATCGCCGGCCTGCTCACGAAGATAGGCGGCGCTGACGGGCCGAAGCTCATCATGGTCTTCAACATAGCCGTCACCGTCATCGGCATAGTGCTCGCAGTGATATTGAACGCACGCTTCGACAAGGACTTCCAGAAGCCCGAGACCGAGGACAAAGCCTGAACAAATTATAGGGAGGAAAAGAAAAATGTCCAAGAATCATCCGCTCACCATAAGCAGCTGGACGCTCGGCGACCAGTGCAAGTTCGAAGAGCGCGTCGCCGCCGCCAAGGCCGCCGGTTTCGAGGGCATCGGCCTCAGGGCCGAGACCTACGTGGACGCCTTGGCCGAGGGCCTGCACGACGAGGACATCCTCGCCATCCTCAAGAAGTACGATATAGCCGTCACCGAGGTCGAGTACATCACCCTCTGGGCCGAGGAGCACAGGAGCTACGAGCAGATGTACAAGGAGCAGATCTGCTTCCA
>CABVBV010000189.1 GCA_902496595.1 uncultured Eubacteriales bacterium
TGTCCGAAAAGCTGCATACGCTCCCGGATTGTATAATTTTATACAAATTTCACCCCCATTATAATAATCCACCGGTGCTTTTTCTTTCGCTCACAGTGAAATATTTCTGAATTATAGCGATATCGGCCCTTTTAAACCCCACTTAGAGCCTTTAATTGGGAAAAAGTGAATTATTCAAAACAAAAAAGCGGGCCTAAGCCCGCTTTTTTGATGTATGCTCCGGTATTTTGACGAAGCATTGTGTTAAATTTTGTACTCTTTTGCCAGAAATCAGGTGAGCGCCTTGCCGCTCTCCTTGTCGAAGACGTGCACGACGTTCTCGCTGAAGGTGAAGCTGACTTCCTCGCCGTAGCGGTAGCCGAACTTGTGATCCTCCGGCAGATCGACCGTCGCGATGACGAGGACGACGTCCTTGCCGTTGGCGTTGACGTGCAGGTGGATGGAGGAGCCCATCATCTCGGACACGTCCACGGTGGCCTTCACGCTCTCGGCGCCCTTGTCGCAGAGCATGATGTGCTCCGGGCGCACGCCCAGCACCACGGGGCCGGCGACGGCGCCATGGGCCTTCAGGCTCGCCTGCTTCTCAGCGGAGATCGCAAACTCCGTGCCGTAGAGCACGACGGAGTACTTGTCGCCGGTCTTCTTCAGCTCGGCGTCGAAGAAGTTCATCTGAGGCGTGCCGATGAAGCCCGCGACGAAGAGGTTCGACGGATGGTTAAAGACTTCCTGAGGAGTGCCGATCTGCTGGATGAAACCGTCGCGCATGATGACGATGCGGTCGCCCAGGGTCATGGCCTCGGTCTGGTCGTGGGTGACGTAGATGAAGGTGGTATTGATCCTCTGGCGCAGCTTGATGATCTCCGCGCGCATCTGGTTGCGGAGCTTGGCGTCAAGGTTGGACAGAGGCTCGTCCATGAGGAAGACCTTCGGCTCACGCACGATGGCGCGGCCGATGGCGACACGCTGCCTCTGGCCGCCGGAAAGCGCCTTGGGCTTGCGGTCGAGGTACTGGGTGATGTCCAGGATCTCGGCGGCCTCGCGCACCTTCTCGTCGATGGTCTTCTTGTCGACCTTCTTCAGCTTCAGCGAGAACGCCATGTTCTCATAAACGGTCATGTGGGGGTACAGAGCATAGTTCTGGAATACCATCGCGATATCCCTGTCCTTCGGCGGTACGTCGTTCACGACGCGGCCGTCGATGATGACTTCGCCCTCGGAGATCTCCTCGAGGCCCGCGATCATACGCAGAGTCGTCGATTTGCCGCAGCCGGAGGGGCCGACCAGAACGATGAATTCCTTGTCCGCGATGTCGATATTGAACTGCTGGACAGCGACGACGCCCTTCTCGGTTATCTGAAGATTGGACTTCTTCTCCTCCTGGGCCTCTTCACCCTTCTTGGCCTTTTTCTTCTTCTTCGTGTCTCCTGCCGCGTTGGGGTAGATCTTCATTACGTTTTTCAGGACTACTTCTGACATTTTCCGGCTTTAGCGCACCTGCCTCCGCAATGATGCGCCTCGCCGCCGCCCGCGATGGGGCGCACGGCATTACGTCAGGTCTCCACACTGACGCACCGCAAGCCTAACGGATGTTCTGTTCCTCCTATCTTTATGTACGCACGGACATGGTAATGGAGTGCCCGCACGCCATGGATTCAGCATATTCTACAACATCATTCACGCAATGTAAAGCCCCGATGTTCCACAATTTTCTGCTTATGATTTAAGCAACCTGCACAGTATCTTATTTATCCACGCTCCTGGTGAACGAGACACCGTCTTTATGCAGGAAAATATCGAGCTTCACCCTGTCCGCCCTGATGAGGCTCTGGGTGAACTCATACACCACTCCGGCCTCTGTCCGAGTCCTTCTCTGCACGGAAAATGCACAGGAACCGGGCCTGCATCCGAGCAGCTCCGCCTCCCTGCGCCCAAGGGTAACAGCCTCATAGGAGTCCACCGCAGAGTTCGGCACGATGCCTTCCTCATACAGCAGGCTGTAAAAGCTGTGCGTCTCCAAAAGCTCCCTTGTCAGTTTCGGATAGATATACGTCGGGTAGAACGAGGTCTCGAGTATGAGCGGCTGGCCGTTCACGTTCCTTATCCTCGTGAACTTGTATATCTGCGTCTTGTGCCCCGCCATATCCAGCATCGAGACGATATCGGGAGTGGGATCCATTATCTCAAACTCCAATATCGTCGAGGACGGCGTCATGCCCATGGCGCTTATCTCGCTCGTGAACGAGTAGACGTTCTCAGTCCTGCGCCGCATCTTGGGCTCCGCGACGAAGGTGCCCCTGCCCTGCTTGCGCACCACCAGGCCCTCCGCCTCCAGCGCCCCTATCGCCTGCCTCACCGTGCTCCTTGACACATCGAAAGTTCTGCACAGCTCCGCCTCCGAGGGCAGCAGCGCCCCCGGCGCCAGCGTCCCCGCAGAGATGTTGCGCTTTATTATGCTCACCAGCTGTGAATACAGCGGTATGTCGCTGTCCATGGAAAGTTTATTCAAAAGTACCGGATTCGTGTCCATCTCTTGCCCTTTCATTTTTCCAACTTGTACTAATGTCTCATACGTTACTCTTATTATAACTGAGCATAACGAATTTGACAAGGGCTAACTTATTTTGTGAAATTATTGTTCATTTCAAGGAGCTCTCGTCAGTTTTTATACACAAAATGTGCAAAATGTGGTTTACAAATCAGCTTTTATGATTTACACTGAAAGCATGGGAGGAGGTCTTGGCCATGGCGCATCGCATTCTGGAAAAATGCATAGGCTGCGGGGCCTGTGCGCGGGCCTGCCCGGTACACGCCATCGAAGGGGAGCTGAAAGCCCGGCATGAGATAAACGCCAGGCGCTGCATCGACTGCGGGGTCTGCGGCATGAGCTGCCCCGTCGGCGCGGTGCTGGACGCCTCGGGGAAGGTCTGCGCACGTGTGCCGCTGAAAGAGCGGAGGATACCGGTCATCGATGCGGAGCTCTGCAGCGCCTGCCGGATCTGCGTGACCTTCTGCGCGGCGAAGGCCCTGGAGATCTCGGAGCCGAGGTTCCGGGGCGACGTGGAGGCACATTGCGTGCTGGCAAGGCCGGACAAGTGCGTGGGCTGCGCCGTCTGCGAGGCGGAGTGTCCACTGCACGCAATAAGGATGGAGGCGAGGCCATGAACCTGCCGGTCTATGCGAAGGTAGACCTCACGTCGGGCCGCTGGGAGCGCTATGAGGTCTCCAGGGAGTATTTCAAAAAATACGTCGGGGGCAAGTGCCTCGCGGCGCGGCTGCTGCTCGACCTGACGGAGCCGGGGCTCGGCCCTCTGGACGAGCGTTCGGTCATAATAATAAACACCGGGCCGCTCAACGGCACGGGCGCCCCGTCTTCGAGCCGCTTCAATCTGAGCTTCAAGAACGTGTTGACGGGCGGCATAGCTTCCTCGAACTGCGGCGGGCAGTTCGGCGTCATGCTCAAGAGGGCGGGCTTCGACGGGCTCATCATTACGGGCAGGGCCGCGGAGCCGAGCGTGCTCGAAGCACTCGACGGCGAGATAAGGATAAGGCCCGCGCCGGAGCTCTGGGGCCTCGACGCGGAGAAGACACAGGAGCGCTTCCCGGAGTGGTACGGCAAGCTGGTCATCGGCCCGGCGGGCGAGAGCGGCGTGCTCTACGCCTCGGCGATCTCGGGC
>CABVBV010000190.1 GCA_902496595.1 uncultured Eubacteriales bacterium
CCCCCGGGCAGGGCTGCCCGGGGGATCTGCTCTTGCAGCGCTCAGGGTCTCTCCGGCAGCTTGCCGCAATATGCCCCGCAGCAGCCCGTCCCGATCTCCGCGCTCATCTTTTCAGCTCCGGTATCTTCACCATGCTCCTGACGGCCTTGGCGGGGATCTTGAGCTCCTTCCGGTCATACGTGACGAGCCCGTTCAGTTCGCCCTCCACGTCGGTGAGCTGCGTGTACACCGCCGCCGAGAGCCCTTTCTTCACCGCCGGACGTATCTGCCCGTCGTACAGCAGCGTGATGCCTCGCCGCAGCTCGTCCGCAGTCTTGTACTTCTTGTACCCAAACGGCTTCGCGTCCGAGACGTGGCCCTCCACCGCCAGGGCGTAGCCGCCGAACTCCGAGAGCACCACGCAGCGGCCCTTTTTATCCGGAGCGTACCTGTACTCGTCAAAATACACGTGCAGGCTCTTGATATCGCCTATGCCCTGGTCGTGCCAGCCGCTCGCATGGTCTATCGTCCTCGTCGCGTCTATCTCTAGGATGGCCTCGACGTTCTTTTCCGCGTCGAACTGGCCCCAGCCCTCGTTGAAGGGCACCCACATGGCTATGCAGGGACAGTTGTAGAGCCAAGTCACCATCTCGCGCAGCTCCTGCGTAAATTCCTCGCGCCCCTCTGCGTCCTTCCGTCCGAAGGAGCCGTATTTGTCGTCCTTAAGATGCCAGCCGGTGAGCAGCGGGGCGGAGATGACGGCCGGGTTATAGCTCCCGCCGCCGTTGGGCATATCCTGCCAGACCAGCATCCCCAGCCTGTCGCAGTGGTAATACCAGCGCAGGGGCTCGACCTTGACGTGCTTCCGGAGCATATTGAAGCCCATGGACTTCGCCGCCTCAATGTCGAAGCTGAGCGCCTCGTCGCTCGGCGCGGTGTAGAGCCCGTCCGGCCACCAGCCCTGATCCAGCAGCCCGTTGTGGAAATAGGGCTTCCCGTTCAAAAACAGCCGCTTTTTCCCCTCCGAGTCGGCCTCGACCGAGAAACTGCGCATGGCAAAGTAGCTCTCCACCCGGTCGTCGCCCAAAGCGAGGCTCAGCTCATAGAGATACGGCTCCTCCGGCGACCACCAGCGCACGTCCTCGCGCAGCTTCAAAAGCGCCGGGGCGCCCGCGTAGAAATCGTAGGCCATGTCGCCTATGAGCGCACGGCAGGGGCCTTCCCCGTCCACGAAGAGCTCCACCGAGTTCTTCTCCGGATGCGGCGTGATGAACAGGCCCCGGATGTGGTTTTCCGGCACGCTCTCGCACCAGACCGTCTGCCAGATGCCGCTCACGGGCTTGTACCAGATGCCCCCGGGCTTGCGCTTCTGCTTGCCGCGTGTGCCGCAGCCCTTGTCCGTGTCGTCCGTCACCCTGACGACGAGGCTGTTCTCACCCCCGTCGTCGTAGAGCAGCTCCGTGATGTCCGCGGAAAAGCCGAGGCTGCCGCCCGTGTGGGCGCAGGCATCCACGCCGTTCACCCAGACCCGGGCCGTCCTGTCCACAGCGCCGAAGTGCAGTATGACCCGGCCCACGTTGAAGCCCTCGGGCAGCGTTATCGAGCGGTGGTACCAGAGATACTCGCCGGGCTGCAGCGTCCTGCCCACGCCCGAGAGCTCCGACTCCGGCGCAAAGGGCACGATTATCTCGCCGTCGTACTCCTCCGGCTCCATGTTCTCCTTAGTTATGGCGTATTCCCAGGGGCCGTTCAGGTTCAGATAGCTCTCCCTTCTAAACTGCGGCCTCGGGTATTCGGGCAGGGGATGTTCGCGATCCAGGGCTTCGCCCCATGGGGTCATGAGCATTTGCTTTCCCTCCTTTTGAGGATGAAGACGGGTATCAGCGTGAGAAGCAGCACGGCGGCCGCCGCGAGGAAGATTGCCGGGGTCGGCACGGTCTTTGTGACGCCCAGCTCGACGTAGGTGAGGTCGCCGCCCTTGATGACGGCGGAGCCGATGGCGGGGCCGATGACCATGGGCAGCAGTACGGCAAAGAGCATCCTTATGCCCTGGAAATGCCCGGCCTTGTCCGGAGGCGTGAGGTCGCGCACCTTGCCCGAGAGCGAGGCCGTCACCAGCATATAGCCGCTCATCATGACGCAGCCGGCCAGGATGACCGCTATCTGGCCCCGAGCAAAGTACATCGCCACGAGCCCCGCGAACATCACCGCCGCCGCGGGCAGCGTGAACCTGAGCTTGCCCATTTTGTCTATGAGCTTTCCCGAGAGCACGCTCACCAGCGAGGCTATTATGAGCACCACGCCCAGGACTACGGCGTAGTCCGTGATGCCGAGGAAGTTCTGGATGTAGATGATGAGGTAGGGGAAGAAGACCTGCACCGCGACGGAGAAGACCGAGAAGGCCAGAAGCGCGAGGTATAAAAGCGGGTTCTTTGCGATGACCGAGGGCCGCAGGCCGTAGACGAGGTTTGCAAAGTATTTGTCCCGCCGGGGTTCCAGCCCCGGCTCGTCCTTCACGAGAAAGAGGGAGACGACGCCCGTGGCGGAGACCAAGGCGCCGAAGATGAGGAAAAACTCGCTCCAGCGCCCGGCCTGCGTCAGCCCGTCGAAGGCGCCGAAAATCACCAGCATCGAGATGAGCGGAAGGGTGGCTATGACTGACTCGGCCCGGCCCCGGTTCGACTCGTCCGTCGCGTCCGTGACCCAGGCGTTGAAGGCCGCGTCGTTCGCCGTGGAGCCGAAGAAGGTCATGACGCAGTCGAGGACGACGATCATGACCGCCGCCGCCGAGACCGCGCTGGCGGCGGGGAAGAGCTTTGCCGCGTTTTCCACGGTGACGAGCCCGAAGGCCGCCGTCGAGGCGCCCCAGAGGATGTAGCCGCCGCCGATGAAGACGCGCCGCTTCCCGAGCCTGTCGGAGAGCGCGCCCATGAGCAGTGCGGTCAGCGTCGCCGCCGCGGCGCTCCAGCCGACCATGGCGGCGATGTAGTCCGGGTCGGTGGAGATGGTGTTGTAGAGGTAGACGTTGAAATACATATTCTCTATCGTCCAGGCGAATTGCCCGACCAGGCCGACGAGTACGATGGTAGCCCATTTCCGGCCTCCGAGCTTCACAGCTGTCATGAGCCTCGCCTCCTTCCTCCGTTTTTCATACCAAGCACATTATACCTGATTCTTTCGCCCATTAAAAGCACAAAATTCACGATTGACAAAAGATTATCAATATGATAATTTTGTAACAAGCTCGTCGCAGAAAATAACTCAAAACTCGAGGGAGAAGGACATGGAAGAGGACAAAATGCAAGAATACTTGCAATTGTCAAGAGTTTCGCAGGATTGTTAATTAATAATCTTGCCAAAATGGTGTTTTTGCGTCATAATTGCTGGACAGACGTTAACAATTATGTTACAATTAGCAAGTCAAAAATTACGAGAGGTGATGCTCATGCCCTTTAAGTACTATGGCGGTGTTCACCCGGACTACGCGAAGACCGCCAGCAAGACGCCTGTGCGTACCATCTCGCCGCCGCCTGTCGTGGTGCTGCCGATGATCCAGCAGATCGGCGCGCCGAACAGGCCCGTCGTCAAGGTGGGCGACACGGTGAAGATGGGGCAGCTCATAGGCTCGAACGATGCGCCGGTGTCCGCGCCGGTGCACGCTTC
>CABVBV010000191.1 GCA_902496595.1 uncultured Eubacteriales bacterium
GAAGGTGCGGCCCTCGGCGTTCATCGCCCGCACCGTCGGCAGGAAGATGCGCTCCATGCACTCCGCCGCGACGGCCTCCGTGTAATACGGGTTCGGGCAGACGGTGCCCATGCCGCCGGTGTTCGGGCCGGCGTCCCCGTCGTATGCCCGCTTGTGATCCATGGATGAGAGCATGGGCACGATGGCCTTCCCATCCGTAAAGGAGAGCACCGAGACCTCAGGGCCTTCGAGATACTCCTCGATGACGAGCCTCGCGCCGCTCTCGCCGAAGACGCGCTCGCACATCGCGGCCCTGACCGCGCCCCGCGCCTCGTCCCGCGTCATTGCGACGGTGACGCCCTTGCCGAGCGCCAGCCCGTCGGCCTTCACCACGAGCGGGAGCGGGGCCTTTTCGACATAGGCCATTGCCGCGCCGAAGTCCTCGAAGACCTCATAGGCCGCGGTGGGGATGCCGTACTTCTTCATAAGCCCTTTCGCAAAGACCTTGCTGCCCTCAATCTGCGCGGCGGCCTTCGATGGGCCGAATACGGGCACGCCGATGCGCTCGAGGGCGTCGGCCATGCCGAGGCAGAGGGGGTCGTCTGGTGTGACGACGGCAAAATCCACGGCGGCCTCCCGGGCGAAATCCACGGCACCCTCTATATCCACGGCAGCCCCGGGCACACAGACCGCATCCGCCGCAATGCCTCCGTTGCCCGGCAGGGCAAAGATGTCCGACACCTTCGGGCTTTTGCGAAGCGCCCTGATAACGGCGTGCTCACGCCCGCCCGAACCGATGACCAAAATCCTCATACGCGCCTCCAAAATTGAAGTTTTTTACCCCGCTTTTTTACAAAAAAGCGGGCGCCGTCCAGGGGCCGCGCCCCTGGTCGCCCGCCGCAGCGGGCGAAACTCCCCTCAGTGGTGGAACAGCCGGATCCCCGTAAAGCACATCACCATGCCGTACTTATCCGCCGTCTCGATCACATTGTCGTCACGGATCGAGCCGCCGGGCTGGGCAATGGCCGTGACGCCGCTGTGCGCCGCCCTCTCCACGTTGTCGCCGAAGGGGAAGAAGGCGTCCGAGCCGAGCGCCAGGCCCGTGACCTTGGAGAGCCAACCGCGCTTTTCGGCCTCCGTCAGCTCCTCGCGGATGAAGCGGTCTATCTCGTTGTCCCTCTCCGCACGCTTCATGCCGTCGGGGAAACTCAGCTCCAAGACCTTCGGGTGCCGCCGCAGCTGCCAGAGGTCGGCCTTGTCTCCCGCGAGTCGCGTGCAGTGGATGCGGCTCTGCTGGCCCGCGCCGACGCCCACCGTCTGGCCGTCCTTCACATAGCAGACCGAGTTCGACTGAGTGTACTTGAGCGTTATGAGCGCCAGCAGCAGGTCGTCTATCTGCCCGGGCGTCAGCGTCTTGTTTTTCGTCACGATGTTCGTGAGGCAGTCGCGGGTGATGGGCAGGGAATTGTAGCCCTGCTCGAAGCGGATGCCGAAGATATCGCGCCGCTCCTGCGGCTTCGGCTCGTAACCTTTGTCGATCTGTACGACGTTGTAGTTGCCCTTACGCTTCTGCCTGAGCAGCTCGAGCGCACCTGGCGTGTAGCCCGGGGCAATGACGCCGTCGGAGACCTCGGGCAGCAGCAGACGCGCCGCCGTCTCGTCGCAGACGTCGGAGAGCGCGGCCCAGTCGCCGTAGGAGCAGAGCCTGTCCGCGCCCCTGGCCCGGGCATAGGCCGTCGCCACCGGGGACAGCTCGCCCTCGGCGAAGAAGACGCGCCTGTCCTCGTCCGTGAGCGGAGAGGCTATCGCCGCTCCGGCGGGCGAGACGTGCTTGAAGCTCGCCGCCGCGGGCTTGCCCGTCGCCGTGCGCAGGGCGCGGACAAGCTGCCAGGAGTTTAGCGCGTCCATGAAATTTATATAGCCCGGCCTGCCGTTCAAGACCTCCACGGGCAGCTCGGAGCCGTCCTCCATGTAGAGCCTCGCGGGCTTCTGGTTCGGGTTGCAGCCGTATTTGAGCTCGATCTCCTTCATTTACGCTTCCTCCCCATGCTTGTTGACGATGATCTCCTCTCCGCCGGATACGACATAGAGCGAGACGCGGTTAGCCTCGTCCAGCGCGGCCCAGAGCCGCTCCGCCAGCTCTCTCGCACCCAGCCCCGGCAGCTTCACCTCGACCGGTTCGCCGGAAAAGCTCGGCAGCGGCGAGCCGAAGCCCTCGTAGGTGCTGATGAAATGGCAAACGCCGGTGACGTTCTCATACTCGAAGAAGTACCGCAGGCAGCTATTTCCATCGACGTCCGCGGCCTTGAGTATGCTCAGGCTGTGGCCCGCGGCCGTGTATATGCCGGAGACCCTCGGCGTCCAGTTGGGGCCGTCCGGCTCGAATGTGCGCGTGCGCAGCGCCGCCGTGAAGTCGCCCATGTTATATATGGTGTCCGTCTGGTCGCCGTTCGTGACGATGAAGGCCCCGTCGCGGCGGCGGATGGGGTTGTAGATTATGAGGCTCGGGTCGGTCATCTTCGACTCGTCGAAGGCCCGCGTCCTGATGCCGTCTGGCGTCCTCTCGAAGACGCGGTTGCGGCTGTTTTCGCTCCTGCCCATGATAAAGTAGGCGCAGAGCAGGCCCCCGTCCTCTCCCGTGCCGAGCAGGATGCCGCGCCCGGGGTAGGGCCGTGTATTCAGGTATTCAAAGATATCCGTCACAGTTTACCGCTCCTTTCAAGCTCCGAAGCCGCCAGCTGCAGCGCCTTCGGCAGCAGCCGCCACTCGGCCTCCTCCATGACCCTTCTCTGCAAAAGCTCCGGCGTGTCGCCCGGGAGGACGGGGACGGCTTTTTGCAGGATTATCTCGCCCCCATCGGGGATCTCGTTTACAAAATGCACCGTCGCGCCCGTGAGCTTCACGCCCCGCTCCAGCGCCGCCTCGTGTACGCGCAGGCCGTAATAGCCGCGCCCGCAGAAGGCCGGGATGAGGCTCGGGTGGATGTTCAGTATCCGCCTCGGCCACTTCGCCGTGAACTCCGGGCTGAGTATCCGCAGAAAGCCCGCGAGCACCAGAAGCCCTATGCCCCGCGCCGCAAGCTCCGCCTCCAGCTGAAGCTCGAAGTCCTCCGGCCCGATATACAGCGCCTCGACACACGCCTTCTCCGCACGTTCGAGCGCGTAAGCCCCCTCCTTGTTCGACACGACGAGGGCTATCTCCGCATCCGGCAGCTCGCCTCGCGCCGAGGCGTCGATGAGCGCCTGCAGGTTCGTCCCGCCGCCCGAGACCAGCACCGCCGTCCTCACCACAGCTCCACGCCGCCTTCCCCGCGCACGACCTCGCCGCAGATGCGGGCCGGGACTCCGTTTTCCCTGAGCGCCCTGAGGGCCGCGTCCGCCCCCTCCGCCGCAACGGTCAGCACCATGCCCACGCCCATGTTGAAGGTGTTGTACATATCCCGCTCGGGTATGTTCCCCTCCCTCGCTATGAGGCCGAAGATGGGCGGCGCCTCGATTTTCGCCTTCTCTATCCTCGCCGTGAAGCCGGGCGCCAGCGAGCGCGGGATGTTCTCGTAGAAGCCGCCGCCCGTTATGTGGCTGACGGAACGCACCCGCGAGGCTCTTATCGCCGCGAGCACGGGCTTTACATATATGCGCGTCGGCTCG
>CABVBV010000192.1 GCA_902496595.1 uncultured Eubacteriales bacterium
CCTGTACTTCGAATCCGCTCTGTTTTTCGCTCATGGTTTCTCACATCCTGATCCATAAATTGCGGCGAAGTCCCCCGGCCCCGCCGTTTGCAGCAGTATAGCACTTTAATTCGGCAGAGAAAATTGTCGCATGGGCAAAAAACAAAGCCCGCCTCTTTGTCCATTCGGACAACGGAGCGGGCTGCTTTTGTATTATTCGTCTAACAACAATCGTCTTACCGCGCAGGCTTTGTACAGCTCCAACATCTCCGGCATCTTGTCCGGCTTGTAGCCCAGGAGGTTTGAAATGCGCCGGATACGGTACTTTACGGTGTTCTTATGCAGGTAAAGTAATTCGGACGTCATTGTTACGCTGGCCTCTCCGTCCAGCAGGAACACGGACAAGGTCTCTACGAGGTCTAGTTCTTCGTTGTCCTTTTGCACAGGGGCCAGCGGGCTCAGGCTGTTTCCTATTGCCGCTTCGCCTCCCTGTATGAGAGCGCGGCAGCGCCCGGCGAAGTCCAGATCTCCGAGGGTGAACACCTTCCTCGAGTGGAAAATGCGCATTGCGTCGCTGAGGCACTCCTTGCATCGGAGGTAGGCCGCCCTGACATCGGCTGTCTTTTGGAGCCCGGAGCAGCGGCAGAGCGTCGCATCCGGCAGCTGTCGGCATACGAGCTCCATAGCAGCTTCTATGAGCCGCTCAGCCTCCTGCTGGGAGACGGGCGTTGACATGAAAAGCAACAGGCGGCTCCCGTACACGTCCATGATCAAAGAGCCCGGAAACCCGGCGAAGCACTCCTTGAGCGCCGGCAGCAAGTCCTTCAGCGGCTGCTTCGCATCCTCAGTTCCGTTCTGGACTATCCACATCTCGTGTATCGCCGCAACGTCGACGTGGAATATCTCTGCAAGTCTTCGCATCTTCATGGGCTCGTCCTGCAAAATGGCCCGCACCAGCTCGTGAATGGCTATCTCGCCGTGCTTCCGGCCCCATATATTGATGCACACCCTCGTCGCGTCCAGCACCTGGCCGAGCGTGGCGGCGTCGAGCGGGCGCCCGGCCTTTATGAGCAGCAGCTCCATGTGCTGCCCGCTGTCGGTACCGAGCTGCAGGCGGTATATGCGCGAGTCGGGCACGAACATACAGGCGTCGCTGCTCCCGGCCTCGGGATATGAGCGCATTGCCTTGATGCCGCAGATGATGTCGGCGTCATAGCCTCTGGGCCAGGCGACCAGATTCAGGATATTGAAGGCCGAATCGCACAGCAGGACAGAGGCGGAAATGCGGTCGCTGAGCATCTTCAGGGCCGTGTTCACGGTCTGAAGATGCCTGGGCAGCGCCGAGACGCGGGCCAGGATGTCAAGGACGATGGAGCTGTTCTGCTCCCTGTCGCGGTAGATGCAGTCCATGACGTCGTTTATGACCTCTCCATACCTCAGGGTCGCCTCGCCCTCAGGCATGGTGATGAGCACGAAGTCGAGCTCGTTCGCCAGATCTATGAGCCGCTGATCGATTCTCGGCAGGTAGACCCCGACGTAGAAGATGATGAGGCCGACCTCTCCGCCTTCGGCAAGCCTGCGTATGTTCGCCAATTGCAGCGGCACGTTGTCCACGCTGTTGAGGAACCCGGTTATGACTATCTCGCTGCCGAAGAACTCGCCCTGGGGGAAAACCTCGTCCACCAGCACGCCTGGGTCAGTGGACTCCAGCACCGAGATGGAAGACACTATTTTTGAGAGCCCCTTCGCTCCACCAATCACTCTCGCCCTGCGCAATGACGGCAGCTTAAGCAGATCCTCCACAGTTACGCTCAAGGATATCACCACCTATTCAGAGAGTATACCAGACCTTGCGCCGGCGATGCAAGAGCCGCCGGGCCTCAAAAGGGAAAATTGCACAGCAAAAATGGAGAGCGCCTGTTGAATTTTGAGGCGTGAGGAAATATAATGTAAACAGATGACCGCATGAGATAATATTAGGAGGAGAGAGCATGACCGTCGGACGCGCAATCGATTCGCTTGTGGAATACTGCATCAGGAAGGGCCTCGTTCAGCCCGAGGAGAAGACCTGGGCAATCAATACAGTTCTGGACATACTGAGGCTCGACGCCTGTGAGCATGAGCCGGAGGCCATTGGAGATATCGACCTTCCCGCGGTACTCGAGACCATCATGGACGACGCGCACGAGAGAGGGCTGCTCCCGGAGGACTCGGTCGTTTACCGCGACCTGTTCGACACCAGGCTCATGGGCGCTCTCACGCCCAGGCCGGCGCAGGTGATCGAGAAATTCAGGAGCCTCTACGCAGAAAGCCCGGAGAAGGCCACCGACTGGTACTATGGATTCAGCCAGGACACGAACTATATCAGGCGCGACAGGATCGCGAAAGACGTCCAGTGGAAGACCGCCACGGAATACGGCGAGCTCGACATCACCATCAACCTTTCAAAGCCGGAGAAAGACCCGAGGGCAATTGCTGCGGCAAGGAACCTTCCGGCTTCGAACTATCCCCGCTGCCAGCTCTGCGCCGAGAACGAGGGCTACGCCGGCAGGGTCAACCATCCCGCGAGACAGAACCACAGGATCGTGCCCATAACCATCAACAACTCGCCCTGGTTCATGCAGTATTCCCCGTATGTTTACTACAACGAGCACTGCATCGTACTAAACAGCGTCCACACTCCGATGAAAATAGACGAGCCCTGTTTCCTGAAACTTCTGGACTTCGTGAGGCAGTTCCCGCACTACTTCGTCGGTTCCAACGCCGACCTTCCCATCGTCGGCGGCTCCATCCTGGCCCACGACCATTTCCAGGGCGGCCGCTACACCTTTGCGATGGAAAAAGCCCCGGTAGAGCTGCCCGTAAAGATACGCGGTTTTGAGGACGTGGAGACGGGCATAGTGAAATGGCCCATGTCTGTTCTTAGGATACGCTCCGCCGACCCGGGCCGTCTGGTGAAGCTCGCGACCCACACCCTTGAAATGTGGCGCGGCTGGACTGACGAGGCCGCCTTCGTCTTCGCTGAAACGGACGGCGAGCCGCACAACACCATTACCCCGATCGCCAGAAGAAGAGGCGGGGACTACGAGCTCGATTTGGTGCTGAGGAACAACATCACCACTGAGGAGCACCCGCTCGGGGTTTACCATCCCCACTCCGAGCTGCACCACATCAAGAAAGAAAACATCGGCCTCATCGAAGTCATGGGCCTCGCCGTGCTGCCCGCAAGGCTTAAAGCGGAACTCGCCGCCGTGGCCGAAGGTCTGGTCTCCGGCGCCGACCTGCGGCAGAACGAACTCACCGCCTCACACGCCGAATGGGCCGAGGGCTTCGCCAAGAACTATGAGCTGACCAGCGGCAACGTCATGGACGTCGTCCGCCGCGAGACCGGCCTTGTCTTCTCCAAAGTCCTCGAACACGCCGGGGTGTACAAGAGGAACCCTGAAGGCCGCGCCGCTTTCCTGCGTTTCATCGAGGCGCTGTAAAGTTTTATATTGCCGAGGTGGCCGCCGTTCCGGGCACCGGTACGGCGGCCGCATTCTGCTGCGGAAGGCCTCGCTTTGTCCCGGCAATAATTGCA
>CABVBV010000193.1 GCA_902496595.1 uncultured Eubacteriales bacterium
CAGAAGCTGGACATGAACCTCGCCATCGTGGACAAGAGGCGGCAGAAGGCCAACTCCTCCGAGGTCATGAACATCATCGGCGACGTCAGGGGCAAGCACGTCATCCTGCTCGACGACATGGTGGACACTGCGGGCAGCCTCTGCCACGCGGCGGACGCGCTGGTCGAGATAGGCGGGGCGAGGGACATCTACGCCTGCGCCTCCCACGGCGTGCTCTCCGGCCCGGCGCTCGAGAGGATAGAGAAGAGCCCGATAAAGGAGCTCATCCTGCTCGACACGATACCCTATCCCAAGGACAAGCCCCAGTGCCCGAAGATACGCTACCTTTCCGTAGCGCCTATCTTCGCCGAGGCCATCGAGCGCATATACGAGGAAGTTTCGATATCCTCGCTGTTCGACTGATACGATGCTGTTTGAAAAGCGCGGCGGGGCCGAGTGGATCTTCGTCTTTCTGGGCAATCCCGGGCCGAGGTATGCGGGGACGCGGCACAACGCGGGCTTCATGGTCGCGGAGGTGTTTGCAAAGAAGTTCGGGCTCAAGATCAACAGGGCGAGATGGCGAGCGCTGACCTGTGTTGCGGAGATCGGCGGAAAGAAAGTTCTGCTGATGCTGCCGCAGACGCTCATGAACCTCTCGGGAGAGGCGGTGGGCCCGGCCGCGAAGTTCTACAAGATACCGCCGGAGCGGGTGCTGGTGTTCTCGGACGAGATGGCGCTGGCGCCGGGCTCCGTGAGGATAAGGCCCTCGGGCAGCTCGGGGGGGCACAACGGCCTGAAAAGCATTATCTCCGCCCTGGGCACCGAGCAGTTCCCGAGGATAAGGCTCGGTGTGGGCGAGCCGCCGCATGAGGGCTATGAAGCCGCCGACTGGGTGCTCGGCGTTCCCAGAGGGAAGGACGGGGAACTGCTCAGAGACGCTGCAGCCTGGGCAGCGGAGGCGGCTGAATGTTATGTGACCGAAGGCCCGGAGCGGGCTATGAGCAAATATAACCGCAAAGTCCAGTAATATCCCAGCAACAACTAATCGTCAGGGGGGAAATGTGTGAACAGAAAATGCATCGCGATGCTCCTCGCGGGCGGCCAGGGCTCCAGGCTCTACGCGCTCACGAAGGACGTTGCAAAACCAAGCGTTCCCTTTGGCGGGAAGTACAGGATAATCGACTTCCCGCTGTCCAACTGCGCCAACTCCGGCATAGACGTGGTCGGCGTCCTCACACAGTACAGGCCGCTCAAGCTCAACAGCTACATCGGCAGCGGTCAGGCCTACGACCTCGACAGTTCCGACGGCGGCGTCTTCATCCTGCCGCCCTACCAGAGCGCGGGCGAGAAGGGCTCCTGGTTCTCGGGCACGGCGAACGCCATCTATCAGAACATAGGCTTCATTGAAAACTACGACCCGGAGAACGTGCTCATCCTCTCCGGCGACCACATCTACAAGATGGACTACTCGGATATGCTTCGTCAGCACACCGAGAACGGCGCCGACTGCACGATCGCCGTCATCCAGGTGTCGATGGAGGAGGCCTCGAGGTTCGGCATACTTTCGACGGGAGAGGACGGGTTCATAAACGAGTTCGAGGAGAAGCCGAAGCAGCCGAAGTCGGATCTGGCCTCGATGGGCATCTATATCTTCAACTGGAAGAAGCTGCGCGAGTATCTCATAGCGGACGAGGCCGACCCGAACTCGTCGAAGGACTTCGGCAAAAACATCATTCCCAAGATGCTGGCGGACGGGCAGAGGCTCTGGCCGTACAGGTTCGCGGGCTACTGGCGCGACGTGGGCACCATAGTGAGCCTGTGGGATGCGAACATGGATATGCTCTCGCCGAGGCTAATCGACCTTTACGACCCGAACTGGCCGATAAGGTCGAAGAGCCCGATAAAGCCGCCGCACTATGCGGGCCCGGACTCGAAGATCATCCACTCCATCGTGACGGAGGGCTGCGAGATCGAGGGCCGGGTGGAGAACAGCGTGCTCTCGAGCTCCGTCAAAGTCGGCAAGGGTGCGAACGTTGTTTACAGTATCCTGATGCCGGGCGCCGCCGTGGAGGACGGGGCGGAGGTCAAGTACGCGATAATCGGAGAGAACACTGTGATACACGCGGGCGCGAAGGTGGGCACGGAGCCGGACGGCTCCGAGGACTGGAACGTCGCCACCTGCGGGCCGGACATCGAGATAGGCGCGGGAGCGGTCATAAAAGCCGGGGCTATGATCTATGACAGCGTGGCCGCCGGGGAAGGGGGCGCGGAGAAATGATAAATCTGCACGGACTCATCCTGGCCGACAGGTCGGCCAATGAACTGCGCGAGCTGGTCATGTGCCGCACCGCGGCGTCGGTGCCCTTTGCGGGCCGTTACAGGCTCATAGACTTCTCGCTCTCCAGCCTCCAGAACGCCGGTGTGAAGGACGTCGGCGTCATCATGCAGCAGGACTACCAGTCTCTGCTCGACCACATCGGCAGCGGCAAGGAGTGGGACATGAGCCGCAAGCGCGGCGGCCTGAGGCTGCTGCCTCCCTTCGGGCGTCAGAGCGGCGCGGGCGAGTATGTCAGCGTCATCGACGCGCTGCTGGCTGTGCGCAGCTACATAACGGACGTGAAGCAGGACTACATCTTCCTCACCCGGGGCAACCTGGCGGTGAACCTGGATCTTGCCGACGTCATGGCCGCGCACCTGAAGTCGGGCGCCGATGTCACGGCGGTGTGTATGCCGGGCACGCCCGAGGGCACGCATCACAGGTTCGTGACGGACGAGAACGGGCGCGTTACGGAGCTGCTGTTCCGCCGGAGCGGGCCGGGCCGCGGCGTTGCTGCGATGGAAGCGTATATCATGGCGAAGACGACGCTGCTGGACATCATCGACCGCTGCGACAGTGCGCTGGCGCGGCACTTCCACCGGGACGGCCTGGGAGGGCTGATGGAGGCCGGCGGCAGCATCAACGTGTATATGCACGAGGGCTACGCCGTTACCATCGACACCGTGGACGGCTACTACAAGGCCAACATGGATATGCTCGAGGCGAAGAACCGGCACGAACTCTTCCCCGAGGACAGGCCGGTCTATACCAAAGGCCGCGCCGATGTCTCGACCTACTACGGCGAGGGCTCGTCCGTCAAGAACTGCCTCGTGGCGGACGGCTGCTTCATCGAGGGAGAGGTGGAGCACTGCGTCATCTTCCGCGGCGTCCGCATCGAGGCCGGGGCGGTGCTCAAAAACTGCATAATAATGCAGGACTCGGTCATAGGCGCGGGAGCGCAGCTGACGAACATCATAAGCGACAAGGACGTGACGGTCGGCGCGGGCGTGACGCTCGCGGGCAGTCCGAAGCTGCCGCTGGTGGTGCCCAAGGGCAGCGTACTGTGACCCAATTCTTACTATTCAGGAGTATGTATGACGACAGGACAGATTTCAAGAGACGAGATGCGCGGCGCGCTTGAGGACAAGCTCTGCGCACACTTTGCAGTGACGGGCGACGAGGCCACCGACGAGCAGGTGTTCCAGGCCTCGGCCATGGTGATACGCGAGATAATGAGCAGGC
>CABVBV010000194.1 GCA_902496595.1 uncultured Eubacteriales bacterium
GGTGACACTCCGGGTATGAACCGGATGCTCTGGCCAACTGAGCTACGCCGCCAAAAGGCAAAGTGAATTATAACCGACTATTGCCGGCTTGTCAACACTTTTTTGACGGCGCAGCTCTTTTTTTGTCTCACACCTTCACAAGCTCATATTCGCGGCTCCCCAGTCCGATTTTCTCGGCGTGCTCCGTCTGCGAGCGCCAGTCAGTGGTCGGGGAAATGTCCGTGAAGTGGTCATGATGAGTATGCTCACATTCTCCCAGCATACTGTTTTCTACTGGAGGCTGGGCATTCACGGCGTCGGCGCAGGCCATGTCTATCGCCACAGGGTCGAAGGAGGCGAACATTCCCACGTCCGGCACCACCGCCGCGTCGTTCTCTGCGTGGCAGTCGCAGAACGGAGAGATGTCTATCGCAAGGCTGATATGGAAATGCGGCTTCCCGGCGCACACCGCCTTCGCGTACTCCGCTATCTTGCAGCCGAGGATCTCAAACGCCTCGTCGTTCGCCGGGGTCACGGCGTCCTTGGGACATACGCCTATACACCTGCCGCAGCCCACGCAGCGTCCCTGATCGATCGTGCATTTGCCGTTTTCGATGACGGGTGCGCCGTGCGCGCATATTCTTGCGCAGGCTCCGCAGCCTATGCACTTTTTCTGCTTCACAAAAGGCTTGCCAGCAGAGTGCATCTCCATCTTCCCGGCCCTCGAGCCGCCTCCCATGCCGAGATTCTTGAGCGCTCCTCCGAAACCCGCCTGTTCATGGCCCTTGAAGTGCGACAGCGAGATAATGATGTCCGCGTCCGCAAGAGCCTGACCTATTTTGGCTTCCTTCACATACTCCCCGCCTTCAACGGGAATGAGCGCCTCGTCCGTTCCCTTGAGCCCGTCGGCTATTATGGCGTGTACGCCCGTCTGGAAGGGATTGAAACCGTTCTTATAAGCGCTGTCCAGGTGGTCGAGCGCGTTCTTCCGGCCTCCGACATACAGGGTGTTGCAGTCGGTGAGGAAAGGTTTGCCTCCCAGCTCCTTCACATAGTCGCAGACTACGCCGGCCCAGTTCGGCCTCAGATACGCCAGGTTTCCCGGTTCGCCGAAGTGTATCTTCACTGCGACGAACTTGCCCTCAAAGTCGATATTCTCGAACCCAGCGGCCTTCATGAGCCTCTTGAGCTTAATGAGAAGACTCTCGCCATGGGCCCGCATATCGGAAAAGTATACTTTGGATACAGCCATATATTCTCCTCCCTAAAAGGTTTTGTACAATATTAACACATTTTGCTCTGAATAACAACGCCGCTCACGATGTTAATTTGTTGACAAATGGGTGGGCTGATGATAGAATTGTTACAAGTGTGACAGCCGGTTTTGCGGCAAAATATGTGAATTTATTAACATTATTGGGGGAAAATTGACAAGGTTTCACATAGAAGTTCAGGGAATAGTACAGGGCGTGGGCTTCAGGCCCTTTGTTCACAGGCTTGTCGCCAGGCACAATCTGGCCGGTTGGGTGCGGAACAATTCGGACGGTGCGGAGCTGGAGCTGGAGGGAGATGCGGGAGAACTTGAGGTCTTTCTCCGGGAGCTCGAGTCGGAGGCGCCGCCTCTGGCCATGATAGAGTCTGTTTTTGCCGAGGCTCTTCCCTGCCCCGCCGGGTATGACGGTTTTCGTATCGCGGGCAGCGACAAGGGAGAGGCGATGCGCACTCTCGTATCTCCGGACGTGGGCATTTGCGACGACTGTCTGAGAGAACTGCTTGACGAGAACGACCGGAGATACAGGTACCCCTTCATAAATTGCACGAACTGCGGGCCGAGGTTCACCATCATCCGCTCCGTGCCCTACGACCGGGCCTATACTTCGATGGCGGAGTTCCCGATGTGCCCGGACTGCGCGGCGGAGTTTGCGGACATTGAAAACAGAAGGTACCATGCGCAGCCGGACTGCTGCCCGGTCTGCGGGCCGAAGACCTTTTTCGTCGACAAGGAAGGCCGCAGGCTGCCGGGCGACGGCATAGAGGCGGCGCGGCGGCTCATAAAGGCCGGCGGCATCCTCTGCGTCAAGGGCCTTGGCGGTATGCATCTCGCTTGCCTTGCGGAGAATGAGAAGACCGTGCGCGAGCTGCGGCGGCGCAAGCGGAGGGACGAGAAGCCCTTTGCGGTCATGTGCCGCGACCTCGACTGTGCGCGGCAGCTCTGCGAGGTCTCGGAGGCCGAGGAACGGGCGCTTTTGTCCTTCCGCAAGCCCATCGTACTGCTGGATAAGCGCGAGCGAGGCGCTCTCCTGCATCTGAGCGAGAACAACGCCCTGGGCGTCATGCTCCCGTACACGCCGCTGCACGTGCTGCTCTTCGGGGACGACCTCGACTGCCTGGTGATGACGAGCGCGAACCTCTCCGACACACCTATTGTATATAAGAACGCCGAGGCGCTGGAGAAGCTGCGCGGCATAGCGGACGGCTTTCTGCTGCACGACCGCGAGATACTCACCCGCTGCGATGATTCGCTCCTGCGGGTGTATGACGGCCGGGACTACCCCGTGCGCCGCTCTCGGGGTTACGTGCCGTATCCGATAACGATAAAGGGCCTGCGTCCGGGCCTGCTCGCCTGCGGGGCGGAGCAGAAGGCGGGCTTCTGCCTGTCGAAGGAGGGCCACGCCTTCCCGAGCCAGCACATCGGCGACCTCAAGAACCTCGAGACGCTCGACTGCTACGAGGAGCAGCTGGGGCATTTTGCAAAGCTCTTCGACTTCGAGCCGGCCGCCGTCGCCTGCGACTTGCATCCGGACTACCTCTCAACAGAGGTCGCGGAGCGCATAGCGCGTGAGAGGGGCATACCGCTCCTGCGTGTGCAGCACCACCACGCGCACATGGTGTCCTGCATGGCGGACAACGGCCTTTCGGGCGAGTGCCTGGGCCTCGTCTGGGACGGTACGGGCTACGGGCCGGACGGGACTATCTGGGGAGCGGAGCTGCTCGCGGGCGGTGCGCAGGGCTTCAGGAGGCTCGGGACGATGCGTCCCATACCTCTGCCCGGCGGCGACGCGGCGACGAAGGAGATATGGCGCACGGCCGAGGCGCTCAGGTACGAGGCGGGGCTTGAAAACAACAACGGGACGATAAAAAAGCTGCTCGAACGGGGCCTGAGCTGTCCGAAGAGCTCGGGCATGGGCCGGCTCTTCGACGGGGTCTGCGCGCTGGCGGGCATACGCGATGTTTGCAGCTACGAGGGCCAGGGCGCGGTGCTGCTCGAGGCCGCGGCGGACTCGGGCGAGCTTGGGGAGTACGAATGTGCGTTTTACGTCGAGGGCGGCGTGACGGCCTTCGACTGGCGGCCCATGGTGAGGCAGATCGCCTCCGGCGGCGAGGCCCCGGGTACGGTCGCGGCGAAGTTCATGAATACGCTCGTGAGCGCGGCGGTGAGGCAGTGCCTTGAGGCTGCGGAGCAGGCCGGGCTCCGGCGCGTGGCGCTCTCGGGCGGGGTGTTTCAAAATATGTATCTAATGGCGAGGCTGCCGGGGCGGCTGCGCGAGGCGG
>CABVBV010000195.1 GCA_902496595.1 uncultured Eubacteriales bacterium
ATCGTTTATCGAGAAATATTTATTGTTTTTCGATAAATAATACTTGCAATTCGATAAGACTTGTGTTAAGCTCTCTCTGAAAGGAGCTGTTAGCATGAAACAAAAGGAGCTCTCTCGCTGGATGAAGGGCATCGTGGTGCTGGGCTTTGTCTGCGTCCTGTTTCTCGACGCGGTCTGGGTGCCGGCGCTGGGCCGCGACCTCGCCGGGAACAACCCGAACCTTGCGCCCATGTTCTGGCCCTGCCTCATCTACTTCTGGATAAGCACGATACCGGTCATGTATTTCATGGCGCTGGTCTGGCAGATGGCCGCGGAGATAGGGCGTGACAACAGTTTCTGCCTTAAGAATGCGCTGCGGCTTCGCACCTGCAGCCTGCTCGCCGCTGCGGACACGGTCTACTACATCGTCGGAGGCGTGGCGCTGCTCTCGATGGATCTGCTGCACATCGGCATCGCCATCATCGGCATGGGCGTCTGCGCCGTCGGGGCGGCGATCTCAGTGCTGTGCGCCGCGCTCTCGCACCTGACGAGGAAAGCGGCGGACATGAGGTCGGAAAACGACCTCACGATCTGAGGTGGCCGCCATGATAAGGATAAACCTGGACGTGATGCTGGCGAGGCGGAAGATGAGCCTCACGGAGCTTGCAGACAGGGTGGGCATCACGCTTGCGAATCTCTCCGTACTGAAAACGGGGAAGGCGAAAGCGGTCAGGTTCTCGACCCTCGACTCGCTCTGCCGCGCCCTGGGCTGCCAGCCGGGCGACATACTGGAATTTACCGAGGAAGAATAAAATGGACAATGCAATGGAAAAACCGCGGCCCGTCTTCGGGGCACGCGAATGCCTGATGCTGCCCGCGGCGCTCTGCCTCGGCATACTCTGGCAGAATGTGTTCACTCTGGAGGGCCTTGCCAACCTCACCTTCGGGCCGCATCCCGGCCCGGCCCTGGGCGCGGCGGTGTTCACTGCGCTCATCTGGGCCTTTGTGCTGCTGTTTCTGGGCAGATCTGCCCGCTGGAACGCATACAGCATCGGCCTCGGCGCCGGTGTGGGACTGCTGACCCTGTTCTGTGTGCTCACCGGCTGCGGCGGTATAAGGCTCGTGAACTTTGTCATCATCTTCTGCGGCTCTGTGCTCGCATTTTTCTCCATCTCCGGCAAGGCATCGGAGGCTCTGGACAGCGCCGCAAGCGCAGGTGAAGCGGTGGGGCTGTTCTTCATGGCGGCGTTCACGAATTGGGGCAAGCCCTTCATGGCGTTGGGCGCGATGAAAAAGGGCGGCAGCGGTTCCCAGGCGCTCACCGGCGCACTGCTGAGCCTGCCGGTGCTGATAGTAGTGGCCGCGCTGTTCGCCGGGGCCGATCAGGTGTTCGCCGGCTATTTCACGGACATCTCGGACTGGTTTTCCGCTCCCGATATATCGACCCGGATATTCAGGGGCCTTTTGATGCTGTTCTGGAGCCTCTGCTTTTTCTCCTGCCTCTACTTTGCCGTCCACGGGAAGAGCGCCGGGGCGGTCTCGACAAAAAAAGAGCGCCGTGCAGGCGCGCCGGCGGCATATGTGACCGCTCTTGCGCTGCTGGCGCTCGTGCATATTGCTTTCTGTGCCGTCCAGTTCGCTTACCTGTTCGGAGGCGCGGAGGCGGCGGCGATGCAGGGCGGCTGGGCCGAGTACGCGAGGCGCGGCTTCTACCAGCTGGTGCTCGTTGCGGCGATAGACTTGGGTTTTGTGCTGTTCTGCGCCTCCAAGGGCGGCGGCAGTCTTGCTGAGCGGCTGCTTTCCGTGCTCATCTGCCTCCTGACCCTGGTGATACTCGCCTCGGCCTTCCAGCGTATGCGGCTGTATATCGCGGCCTACGGCCTGAGCCTGCTCAGGGTTATGACGCTCTGGGCCATGGCCTTCATACTCTTGAGCATAGTCCTCGCCGTTGTCAAGATACTGAGGCCCGGCTTCAAGTTCTGGCCCTGCTTTGCCGCGCTGGGGCTCTACGGCTGGGTGCTCTTCAACGCCGCAGGCGTGGACGCACGGATCGCGGAGTATAATGTGGATGCCTACCTGGACGGCAGGCTCGCGCAGGTCGACACGGCTTACCTCTCCAACCTCTCCCCTTCCGCGCTCCCCGCGCTCGAGCGGCTGTATGAGAAGGAGCCGGATGAGGCGCTTGCACAGTGCATCAGCTCCATGCGTGAAAATGTGCCCGGGAGCTGGATAGAGTGGAGCCTGCCTCTGTCAAGGCTTTCCGAAGATGCCTGACCGGTTTCAGCCCAACAGGCTCATTATCCCGTTTTCCTTTATCTGCCCCCTGAGCGTCTCGAGCTCTGCTGAGATGATCTCGTCCAAGACCCTCATGCCCAGGAGCTCGACCGGAGCCTTGTCATCCGTCAGTATGTGCTCCCCGCCCTCGACGGGCTCGAGCGCTGAACGTACCCTGGGCATGATGTCCATGAGCGGGTCGTCCTCAGCGAGCGCGGCGATCCTGCCGTCCAGCCTCTCGAAGCCTCCCTCGTCCGCCGTTGCAAAGAGCTCGAGGTTCGAGCCGCCCGAGACCCGCGCCGTGGCGCAGCAGGGGAAGACCGAGGCGATGGTGTCCATGAGGTACTCGTTTATCGAGCCCTCCGCGTCGGAGCGCATACTCATGTTCACCACCATGACCCCGCCGGGGTTCAAGTGCTCGCGCACCTCGGTGAAGAACTCCACGCTAGACATCTGAAAAGGTATGGTTATATCCTGATAGGCGTCGACCATGATGACGTCGTACATACCCGACTCCGTGAGATAGGCGCGGCCGTCGCCGACCACGGCCTCGACCTCGTCCGGCAAGCCGAAATACTCACGCGAGAGGGCGACGATCTTCTCGTCTATCTCCACGCCCGTGACCGAGCAGCCGGGGAAGTATTTGAGGCACTGGCTCGCAAAGGTGCCCGTGCCGAGGCCGAGGATGAGCACGTCCTCGCAGTCCTCTGCCATCATGGGCGCGGCGAGGGCGTAGTCGTAGTACATACCCGTCAATCCGCCCGATTTCATCATGACGCTCTGCACCCCGAAGGCCACGTTCGTCGAGAGGATGACGCTCTCGTCCGTCTCCTTCACCTGCAAGTAGTTGTATATGGACTCGTCCTCCACCGTGAGATCGTCCTCCCAGAAGGCGAAGCTGTAGTTGAAGGGTACGAACACGAGCGCTGTGATGACCGCGGCGACGACGGCGCTCCGGGCAACCCATTTCTTCCTAGTCGCGAAGAAGCCCAGGCTGATGACGGCGAGGATGGCGGCGAAGATGAGGAAGGTGCGCGCCGTGCCGACGGCCGGGATGGTGACGAAGGTGGGCAGGAAGGTGCCGATGATGCTGCCTATGGTGCCGAGGGCCTCGAGCTCGCCCACGGTGCGGCCGTTGTCGTCGAGGCTCTCCGTGGCGTATTTCATGAGCGAGGGCGTCACGGTGCCGAGCAGCATGAGCGGCACGACGAAGAGCGCAAAGCAGCTGCCCAGCGAGGCCCAGACGAGGAAGTTGTGCTTCAC
>CABVBV010000196.1 GCA_902496595.1 uncultured Eubacteriales bacterium
AGTAGCACAGTACGAACGTGGCAAACCACGCGCCAAACGTCGTCTTACGCTTTGCCTCCAAGATGACACCTCCTGTTTTACTCAACTTCTATCGAATCAATGTAGAACTCCCTGCCCTGAGTGAGCCTGAAGCCTGCTCCGCCGCAGTGCGGGCAGCTCGCGCCCTCCGCCTCGCCGGAGTAGCCGCAGTCCGGGCATTCTATGGCCGCCGGGATGACCCTTGTCTCGAGCCTCGCGCCCTCGGCCACAGTGCCCATGGCCGCGGCGGGAAAGAACTCGAACATACACTCGGGCTCGAAGCCGCTGAGCGCACCGACCGCGAGATTTATGCTCTCAACGCGGCGGAAGCCCCTCTCGGCGGCCTCCCGCTCGCATACGGCCACGACGCTCTGCATTATCGCAAGCTCGTGCATATCACCTGTCGAGACAGCTGAAGCAGGGGTCGATGCTCGCGATGATGAGGCCCGCGTCCGCTACCGTGTTGCCCCTTAGCATATGCGGTACGGTCGGGGTGTTCTTGTAGCTGGGGACGTGTATGCTGACCCTCTGGTTCAGCTGGCTGCCGTTGCCGACTACCTTGTGCGAGAGTTGGCCGCGCGGGGCTTCGTGCCTAGCCACAAACTCGCCCTCTTTTATCTTGGGTATCTTGTTGCCGAGGTTGATAGGCCCAGCCGGCAGGTTCTCCAGCGCCTGGCGGAGGATCTTCACACTCTCGTAGCACTCGAGCAGCCTCACTACCACCCTTGCAAACACGTCGCAGCTGTCGCAGGTGGGCACGTCGAACTCGAAGTCGTCGTAGGACGAGTACGGAGCGTCGCGCCTGACGTCGATCTTCACGCCCGAGGCCCGGGCATGAGGCCCGACCGCGCCCAGACGGATGGCGTCCTCGGTGGACATGACGCCCACGCCCTTCGTGCGCATGGCGATGGTCTTGTCGTTCAGGCTTATCTCGACTATCCTGTCCACAATGGGGCCGACTTTGTCGAGCTTTGCCAGAAAATCGCGGCGCATCTCGTCGGAGATATCGCGCCTCGAGCCGCCTATCGTGACCATGCCGTAGTTCACACGGTTGCCGGACAGCTCCTCAAGCATATCCATTATTAGCTCGCGCACATCCCAGGTATGCATGAACATACTGTCGTGCCCGATGATGTGGAAGGCTATGCCCGCCCAGAGCAGGTGCGAGTGCAGCCGCTCGAGCTCCGCCGTGATTACGCGGATGTACTGGCCTCTCTTGGGTACCTCCGTGCCGTTCACGCCCTCCACGGCCATCGCATAGGTGAAAGCGTGCGAGTGCGAGCAGATGCCGCAGACGCGCTCCACCAGCACGATGGTCTGGATGGCGTTGCGCTCCGTGGCCAGTTTCTCGATTCCGCGGTGGTTGTAGCCCACGTTCACCTCGGCGTCCTTTATGACTTCGCCCTCGGTGTACAGTTTCGCGTGGATTGGTTCCTCAAGCGCGGGATGGTAAGGCCCTATCGGTACGATGTAGCTCATACGTCCTTATTCCCCCTTTTCCATTTGCTCCACGCGCTTGGCGCGAAGCTCCGAGAGCGGCGTGACCAGGATATGGCCCTTGCCCTGGGTCTCGAGCATATCTTCCGGCAGGAAGAGCCGCTTGGAAGTGTCCAAGCCCTCGAACTCCAGACCCATGAGCTCATAAAGCTCACATTCCGGCCAGCGTGCGGCCTCGTCATAGATGCCCGAGATAGAAGGCAGCTTGGTCTCCCCGAGGACGTAGTAGGACTCGACTGCCGGGTCGACCGCGTAGTCGTAGGACACGCGAACCTGCCCGTCCGGCTGCACATAGCCGTGGATCATCACGAGCCACCTGCCCTCGTGCCGCATCCGCAGTGCGGTAGGGACGACTTCTTCCTTCGTTATCTGGGTCATCCTGTATTCCTGCATTCTCTCCACCTCTTTGTTCACAAAATAAAATGTATCTCAAAGATAATTGCGGACTAACATATGCGCGGAAGCTGCGCCCCCGCGAGCTTCTGCAATATCCGGCCCCCGCCCATCGCGGTGCGGAGCACGACCTTGCCCGGCCTGTCGGATATCACTCTGCCAATTATCGCGGCGTTTTCGCCCTCCTTGACGCCCCGCATCGCCCGGAGCGCCCGCTCCGCGTCCTCTGCGGCAACCACGGCAAGCATCTTGCCCTCGTTCGCGCAGTAGAGCGGGTCGAGGCCCAGCAGCTCGCAGGCGGCCGAGACGTCCCTCCTCACGGGTATCGCCGCCTCGTCGAGCTCTATCCCCAGCTTGGCGCTCTCCGCAAACTCGCAGAGCGTAGTCGCCACGCCTCCCCTCGTCGGGTCACGCAGGACTTTGACCTCGGCGCCCGAATCCAGAACCGCCCGCGCCAGCCCGTTCAGGGCCGCGCAGTCGGAGCGTATCTCTCCCTCCATCAGCGCGTCGCGTGCGAGCATCACCGCGGCGCCGTGGTCGCCCGCCGTGCCCGATATGAGCACCGCGTCGCCCGGCCGCATCCGCTCCGGCCCGAGCCCGGGATACCTCACAACGCCTATGCCCGATGTTGTTATGTAAACCCCATCGCCCCTTCCGCGCTCGACGACCTTGGTGTCGCCGGTGACGACCGCGACGCCCGCGGTCTCTGCCGCGGCCTTTATCGACGCCACGATGCGCCTCAGGCTCTCCGTCGGGAAGCCCTCCTCGATGACGAGCGCGAGGCTCAGGTATTTCGGCTCCGCGCCGCACATGGAAAGGTCGTTCACCGTGCCGCAGACGCAGAGCTTGCCTATATCCCCGCCCGGGAAAAACAGCGGGCTTACGACAAAGCTGTCCGTCGAGAAGGCCAGTTTGCCGTCCAGTATCGCCCCGTCGCCCAGGCTGTTCAGCGCGCTGTTGCCCAGCTCGGGCAGTATTATCTCGTCTATGAGCGCGGCCGTCTTCTTGCCGCCGCTGCCGTAGTCGAGGGTTATTATATCGTCCATCTCAGCACTCCCGGTATTTGTACGCCGCAGCGCAGGCGCCCTCCGAGGACACCATGCAGGGCCCCACCGGATCCTCCGGCGTGCATATTTTCCCGAACAGCGGGCAGCTCTCGGGCGGCATCCGGCCCGTTATCACCTCGCCGCAGCGGCAGGCCGTGGGCGTCCCGGCCCTGTTCAGGCTTATATCGAACTTCTTCACGGCGTCGAACGCCGCCAGTTCCTCCGAAAACTCCAAACCGCTTCCGTCTATCTCGCCCAGGCCGCGCCAGGAGGCCCGCGCCGGCCTGAAAGCCCGTCTGAGCATCTCCTGCGCCAAATCGTTCCCCTCGGCGCTGACCGCACGCCTATACTCGTTCACGAGCCCCGGCCGTCCCACGGAGAGCATCCTGAGCAGCTCGTACACCGAGAGCAGTATGTCCTCCGGCTCAAAGCCCGCGACGACCGCCGGCAGGCCGTATTCTTCCGGCAAAAATCTGAAAAACTCCGCACCCGTCACCACCGCGACGTGGCCCGGGCAGAGGAAGCCCTGCACGTCAAAGCCCTCC
>CABVBV010000197.1 GCA_902496595.1 uncultured Eubacteriales bacterium
AGATCTGCCGCGAGCACGGCATCATGACCGTCCTCGACGCGAGCCTGCTGCAGGATAACCTCTTCTTCATCAAGACCCGCGAGGCCGCGTGCAAGGACATGAGCATCCGCGAGATAACAAGGGCCGTGGCGGACGAGTTCGACATCATCTACTTCTCGGCCAGAAAGTTCGGCTTCGCAAGGGGCGGCGGCATCGCAATGCGCGATAAGAAGCTCTGCGAGCAGATGCGCGAGCTCGTGCCGATGTTCGAGGGCTTCCTCACCTACGGCGGCATGAGTGTGCGCGAGATGGAGGCCATCACGGTGGGCCTCGAGGAGACGATGGACGAGGACGTCATATCCCAGGGGCCGATCTTCATCGACTTCATGTGCAAGGAGCTGCAAAAGCGCGGCGTGCCGGTGGTGACTCCGGCGGGCGGCCTGGGCTGCCACCTGAACGCACGCGAGTTCCTGCCGCACGTGGACGACCACGAGTACCCGGCGGGCGCCCTGGCGGCGGCGGTGTACCTCGCAGGCGGAGTCAGGGGCATGGAGCGCGGCACGCTCTCCGAGCAGCGCGAGCCCGACGGCACGGAGCCCATCGCGGACGTGGAGCTGCTGCGCCTGGCAGTGCCGAGGCGCGTGTTCACCATGAGCCAGATACTCTACGCCGTGGACAGAATAGCCTGGCTGCACGAGAACCGCGAGCTCGTCGGCGGCCTGCGCTGGGTCGAAGAGCCCTCGAGCCTCCGCTTCTTCTTCGGCAGGCTCGAGCCGACCAGCGACTGGCAGGATAAGCTCGTCGCAAAATTCAGAGCCGACTTCGGCGACAGCCTTTGATATACCCGAAGTCAATATCCCTCCAAAAAAGGAAAAGGCCGGTCTGCTTACCGGCCTTTTCCTTTCCCAGAAGATGCAAGACACAACTAGACAACTTGCAAATATCAGGGTGTATAGCGAGAATATAGGGGCAAAAATGCAAAATCAGCTCTTGCAAAATTCATTTATGGTGTTATAATGAATGCAGACTCTTGGAGAGGAGCGGCGGCATGATAGAGCTGAACAGCAAAAACAACGTCCTCATGGAGTGCGAATATAAATACAGCCTCCAGGACAGAGAGACGGGAAATCTCTACCGGGATATGTTCCCCTATGAGGAGGTGCCGAAATGCACCTTCAATTTCCGCCTGACACCGGCGAACCCGCCGGAGCAGATCTGGATAACCGACACCACCTTCAGGGACGGGCAGCAGAGCCGCGCCCCGTATGAGCCGGAGCAGATCGTGGAGCTCTATAAGCTGCTGCACAAGCTGGGCGGGCCGAAGGGCGTCATCCGGCAGTCGGAGTTCTTCGTTTACAGCGAGAGGGACAGGAAGGCGCTCAGGATGTGCCAGGAGCTGGGCTACGAGTTCCCGGAGATAACGGGCTGGATACGCGCCAGCCGCGAGGACTTCAAGCTCGCCCGCGACCTGGGCCTGCGGGAATGCGGCATACTGGTGAGCTGTTCGGACTATCACATATATAAAAAGCTCAAAAAGACCCGCCGCCAGGCGGTGGACGGCTACCTCGCCGTTATAAAGGACGCGCTGGACGCGGGCATCCACCCGCGCTGCCACTTTGAGGACATAACAAGGGCGGATTTCTACGGCTTTGTCGTGCCCTTTGCACACGAGATAAGCGAGCTGATGTCCGAGAGCGGCATACCCATCAAGATACGCGCCTGCGACACGATGGGCTACGGCGTGCCCTACGCCGGCGCCTCGATGCCCCGGAGCGTGCCGGGTATCGTTTACGGCCTGCGCAACTACGGCGGTTTCCCCTCGGAGCTTCTGGAGTGGCACGGGCACAACGACTTCTACAAGGCGGTCGTGAACTCGGCGACGGCCTGGCTCTACGGCGCGGCGAGCGTGAACTGCTCGCTGCTGGGCATAGGAGAGCGCACGGGCAACACTCCGCTCGAGGCCATGGTCATCGAGTACGCACAGCTCAGGGGCACGCTGGACGGCATGGATACGACGGTCATCCGCGACATTGCGGACTACTATGAAAAGGAACTGGGCTACCACATACCGGCAAACACACCCTTCGTGGGCGAGAGCTTCAACACGACGCAGGCGGGCATACACGCCGACGGGCTTTTGAAGGACGAGGAGATATACAGCATCTTCGACACGCGCAAGATACTGAAAAGCCCGCCGCGTGTGGGCATCTCGCGCAACTCCGGAGCGGCGGGCATAGCGGTCTGGCTGACGCAGAAGCTGGGCAGGCCCGTGGCGAAGACCGAGGAGATAGTACACATACTCAAAAACTGGGTCGACGACCAGTACGAGGCCGGGCGCGTCACGAACATAGGCGACGGCGAGCTTTGGCAGGTATATAAACAGATGGAGGCGGAAGAAGCATGAACGCGGCGCAGAAGCTGATAGCAAGTCACCTTGTATCCGGTGACCTCACTCCCGGAGGGGAGATAGCGATAAAGATAGACCAGACCTTGACCCAGGACTCGACCGGAACCATGGCATATCTGCAGCTAGAGGCCATGGGCACGGAGAGAGTGAAGACGAAGCGCTCCGTGGCATATATAGACCACAATATGCTCCAGTCCGGTTTTGAGAACGCCGACGACCACAAGTACATCCAGACCGTCGCGGCAAAGCACGGCATCTGGTTCTCGCGGCCCGGCAACGGCATCTGTCACCAGGTGCAGCTCGAGCGTTTCTCCGTGCCCGGCCAGACCCTGCTCGGCTCGGACAGCCACACTCCGACCTGCGGCGCTGCCGGTATGCTCGCCATCGGCGCGGGCGGACTCGACGTCGCTGTCGCCATGGGTGGCGGGGCGTATTACCTCGCCATGCCGAAGATCTGCAAGGTCGAGCTCGTGGGGAAACTCAGGCCCATGGTCACGGCCAAGGACGTCATCCTCGAGGTGCTCAGACGGCTGAGTGTCAAGGGCGGCGTGGGCAAGATAATGGAATATACCGGAGAGGGCCTCGCGGGCCTCTCGGTGCCTGAGCGAGCTACGATAGCGAACATGGGCGCAGAGCTGGGCGCGACGACGACAGTCTTCCCGAGCGACGAGGTCACAAGGGAGTTCTTCAAGGCCCAAGGCAGGGAGAATGACTGGTCTGAACTCAAGGCCGACCCGGGCGCCGAGTACGACGAGGAGATCACGATAGACCTCTCGGCCCTGCACCCGCTGGCGGCCATGCCGCATAGCCCGGACAACGTGGCCAGGGTGGCGGACAAGGCGGGGATAAAGATCGACCAGGTCGCCATCGGCAGCTGCACGAACTCGTCGTATGCCGACATGATGAAGGTGGCGGAGATACTGGACGGTCACAAGGTCGCGCCGAACGTGAGCCTTGTCATCTCTCCGGGCTCAAGGCAGGTGCTGACGATGCTGGCCTCGAACGGGGCGCTGGCAAAAATGGTAGCGGCGGGCGCGAGGATACTGGAGTGCGCCTGCGGGCCGTGCATCGGTATGGGTCAGGCCCCGGCGACGGACGCAGTGAGCCTCAGG
>CABVBV010000198.1 GCA_902496595.1 uncultured Eubacteriales bacterium
GTGGATGGAGAAGCCGAGCCGGTCATACTCCGGGTCATGGACCTGGTACTGCCCAAAAGGGACATTGCCGACGGCGAGGTCGAAGAAGCCGGGGCGGTTCGTCGTCTCAAAGCCCGCCACGGTGATGTCTGCCTCGGGGTAGAGCTGCTTTGCTATGCGCCCGGTGATAGAATCCAGCTCCACGCCGTAGAGCTGGCTGCCCTGCATCGACTCCGGCAGCAGGCCGAAGAAGTTGCCGACGCCCATCGACGGCTCAAGTATGCGCCCGCCATCGAAGCCCATGTTGCCCACGGCCTCATATATGGCGCGGATGACCGCGGGCGAGGTGTAGTGCGCGTTGAGCGTCGAACCTCGTGCGGCCTCGTATTCTTCCGGCGTGAGCAGGGCTTTCAGCTCGGCGTATTCCTTAGACCAGTCGGGTTTGTTCTCGTTGAACACCTCGGGTATGCCGCCCCAGCCGACGTAGCGGGAGAGCTTGTCCTGCTGCTCGGGCGAGGCCTGAAAGCCGTTTCTCTCAAGGTATTTGAGAAGCTGGATGGCCTCGATGTTCGCCCGGCACTTCGCCTTGGCCCCGCCTTCACCGAGATGCTCGTCCGTGATGCGGAAGTTCCGCGCTCGCCTCCGCGTCTCCTTTTGGAACTCCTCCAGCGCCGCTTCCTCCGCCGCCGCGATGCTCGGGAACCCCTGCCACTCGCCGTCAACAGGAATGTATACCACGGGCGTCGGTTCATGTGATGTCTCGCTCTGTTCCACGCCAACATTTCCACGCTCGGACACCTCCTTGTACGCCGCCGCCAGCACGTCGTTGCGCAGGCCGTTGCGGAACTCGGCGTTGTCGTGGTAGAGCTTCTGAAAGCGCATATCCGTGCTCTCGGCAGCTATGCGCCGGATGGCGGCAAAGCCCTCGTCTATGGCGTTTTGAGAGTCGGAATTACGCACCGCGTTCACATAGGCGCTGTCATTCACAAGCGCCTCCACGAGCTGCGCCTCGTACTGCTCGCGCTCTTTGTCCGAGATAATGAACGGAAGCGTGTGCTCAACACCCGCCTCGTCCACATAGCTCACGGCCCTGCGCCAGCGCAGCTTTTCAAGGGCAGTGTCGAGCTGCTCACCGGGAATGACGACGTAATCCAGCCCGCCCGCGTGCTTTACCCGCAGGTCAAGCGTCCGCGAGACTTGTTCCGCATCCGGCCTGTAGGTGTAATAATTGCCGCCCTGCTCAACGAGCACTATTTCTTCGATGTTGCTGGTATTTATGTTTCTGTACTTCGCGTAAGCTGCGGTGTGCAGGTCGTACTCTGCCAGCTCCGTCTCCGTCATGTAGCGGTCAGAGGCTATGAGCTCGTCTATGCGCCTTGCAACGGCGTTCCATGTCAGGTTCACATCCTCGCAGCCTGGCTTGGTAAGGCGAATACCGTTGGCGTCGTGGTTCTCTCCACTGCCGGTGGCACCGGACAGCGCGTGAGAGCGCCCACCTATCCCGTACAGGTCTTTGAGCACAGCGGCCTTCTCGCTCAGAGAGTGTTCCTCGGTGAAGTAGCGGAAAATGCGCCATTTGCTGCCCGCGACACCGCCGCCATGAGACAGTGCATCTCCTATCTCGTCCTGCGTTATGAAGCTGTTGACCTCAGGCATGCGCTCCATGTCCGATGTGAATTTGCGCCGTTCGAGCAGCTGGGCGGCGAGGGAGACGAAGATGCCGTCAACGTCGTGGTAGTGGAAGCGCAGCACACCGCGGTCAGCCTTGTAAGCCTCGCGGAAGGCGAGATAGTCGCCCAAGACCGCCTCGCGGCCTTCCGGGTCTGCGAGCTTTGCGGCTATCTTCTGCACGGCCTCAGGGTAGCCGCCCCCCACATCCGCAAGGCTCGGGAACGGGCCCTCGTTGCCTTCGCTGAGGTCTCGGCACAGGTGCCAGAGCTTCTGTGCGATCAGCTCGTGCTCGTAGTCCTCGGCCCCGGCGACCTCGCCCTTTGTGGCAAACTTCCCGGCGTCCAGCAGCTCGCCTATGCGCTTTGCGGCGTCCGCCCACGGTATGAGCTGCGCCCCGCGCTCGTACCGGGCCTGCTCGCCCTGAGCGACGCGGATGCCGTCCTCGGTGTACCACACGGCGTATTTCAGGCCGTCTATGGTAAAGCCGTTGCCGCCTCGGTAGACCGTCGGCAGGAAGGCAGCTATTTCATCAACTGAGCGGCGTTTCTCAAACTCCGCAACGACGCGCATACGCAGCCCGTCTGTGTTGCCGCCGAGCCGGAGCACGTCGTCCATGACCTCCTGTGGGAAAGAGAAAGCGGAGGGCGCTTGCGCGTCCTCCGCTTCGTCGAAAAGATTCAGTTGTAGATCAATTCGCTCAGAACTGCTTCTTCGGCCTGGGCCTTGCAGCTGTTCATGAGACCCGTCCACTTCATCGGGTCGGCGGCTTTCAACGCCTCCGTCGCGCCCGCTTCCTCCGCCAGCTTCGGCAGCATCAGGTCTTTGCGGCTCTGCGCCGCCGTTTCTATCTCGTGCAGGTGCGGCCACAGCGTCCCGTTCAGTACCATCTGGTTCCACAGGATGGGCCGGTGCTCCTTGAGGTGGCGCTGCCTCATGCGCCCGTAGCGGCCTATTGGCTCCGTCTCGGGCAGGCTCAGCTCGGGCAGCAATACTTCGTCTTTCATCGTATAATTCAGTTCCATGTGTTCTGCTCCTTTCTTCGCGCCTCACCGTGCGCTCTATCTGTCTTAATACTTGTCCGCTTATCTCGCTGACCGCCGTGCCGAGGACGGTCACGGTCTCGGGCGTGTCCCACTCGAAGACCGCCTCGTAGTCCTGCGGCTCTAAGTAGTTTTCCGGCTCGAAGCCGCAGCGCCGGAGCAGCGTGTGGGCTATGCTGACGGTGGCGGCATTGCGGAAGGACACTCCTATGTTGAAGTCATCGTACTCCTCAAGCGAGGAGCCGTCAACGATGCCGAGGATGTCCCGGCTGTTGCCCATCCAATACTCGTCCGCAAGCAGCGCAGCGGCGGTCTCAAGCTGAGAAGCGAGGCTCACGCCGCGTTCAGCGCCGAAGCTGTCCTCCAGCGCTGACGAGACCGCCTCGACGTTCCCACTGCCTATCTCCCACGGCGAAAACGGGCGCGAGCTGCGCCGGGTGCCGGTGTCGGCGATGTCGAAGATGTAGCGCAGCTTCGGCGCGTCGCCGGAGTTGTCCACAAGCGCGATGCCCTTCGCGCCGCGCCGGACATAGCGGCGCATGGTGTCGTTCCACACCTCGTAGCTCGCGCAGGCCGTAGCCTCCGGCCGCTGGGCGTGGATCATGAGCTGGTCGGCGAACGGGTACTTGTACAGCCGCGATGTGGTGTCCAGAAACGCTGTCCAAGCGCCGACACTGCCCGACAGCCCAAGCGCAGCCTCGCGAGCGAGGTCCAGGTAAGTGTCCACCTTAGCAGGCATCGCGCCCGCCTCCTTGTATTATAGAGTAGTAGTTATTAAAGCCCCTCTCCAAGGGCTGTGCTAC
>CABVBV010000199.1 GCA_902496595.1 uncultured Eubacteriales bacterium
ACCTTTTCGTATGTGCAGTAGGAGCCGCAGAGCGCGAGCCCCATTCTTCTGCCTTCCATAGAGCTATCCAACCTCCAGAATATTATAGACCGCATTTTTGACCGCCTCCGCCGCAGTGAGCGGCGCCCACTTTCCCGGCAGCCCGGGCGCGGTCAGGGCGCGTATGCCGAAGGCACGTGCGGCCTCGAAGTCCGTGCCGCCCGGCGCGGAGGCCAGGTCGAGCACGACCGAGTCGGGCTCGAGCTCCGCCAGCCTTGAGGCGGTGAGCAGCAGCGCCGGTACGGTGTTCACGACCACCATGCAGCCTCTGAGCGCCTCGGCCAGCTTCTCCGTGTCCGCCGGTCTGAAACCCCAGCTCCCGGCCCAGGCGCGGTCTCCAGGCTTCCTCGCCGCGACGGTCACATCCATCCCCAGGCCCCTCAGCCTGGGCGCCAGCGCCTTCGCGACCCTGCCCCAGCCGGTCACCAGCGCCCTCTTCCCCCAGAGCGCCCAGTCAGTCTCGGCAAGCAGGACGCCGACCGCGCCCTCCGCCGTGGCCACGGCGTTTGCCGCCAGCAGCTCCTCCCTCCTGCCGTAGTCCAGGAGCTTCGCTCCACAGCCCTCGGCAACCGCCCGCGTCCCCGGATCCACCAGGCCGCCGCAGGCTCTCTGCCAGGGCTTCAAAGCTGCGAAGACCTCGCCGAGACAGTGGGTGCCCTCGGAGAGCGGCGCATTCAGCAGTCCGCTCCTCATGGACACCGGCATGGGCAGCAGCAAGCAGTCCGCACCCTCGAGCGCCTCTGCAGCCGAGGCGCAGACCCTCGCGCCACCGGGCAGTTCAGGGCTTTCCAGAGCCCAGCTCCTGACGCCGTGACCGTCCTCCAGCAGCAGACGGGCGAGCCTCAATTGCCGCACGTCGCCCCCGCATAAGGCAAAAACCATAAAAACTCCACGCCCCTTTCCCTATCTATTCTATGCAATTGCCGCTTGCGGGTGCCGCCGGGATGGTTTATACTTATTTTATATTGATTTAACATTGCAGAAAAAAGGGGGGCGGAGCATGAGCCGCGCCGATGAGCTTTTCATCAAGAATTGCCGGGACATCCTCGAAAACGGGTTTTGGGACACCGAGCAGGACGTTCGTCCGCGCTGGGAAGACAATAACGCTCCCGCGCATACGATCAAGAAATTCGGCATCGTGAACCGCTATGATCTCAGGGAGGAGTTCCCCATACTCACGATACGCAGGACGTACTGGAAAAGCGCCATTGACGAGCTGCTCTGGATATGGCAGAAGAAGTCGAACAATATAAAGGATCTGGGCAGCCACGTGTGGGATCAGTGGGCGGACGAGAACGGCTCCATAGGCAAGGCCTACGGCTATCAGCTGGGCGTGAAGCACAAATATCCCGAGGGCGAGTTCGACCAGGTGGACAGGGTGCTCTACGACCTGAAGCACAATCCCGCCTCCAGGCGGATACTGACAAATATCTATAATTTTGAGGATCTGCACGAGATGGCGCTCTATCCCTGCGCGTACTCGATGACCTTCAACGTCACCGGCAGGACGCTGAACGCGATACTGAACCAGCGCAGCCAGGATATGCTTGCGGCGAACAACTGGAATGTCTGCCAGTATGCGGCGCTGACGTATATGTTCGCGCAGGTGTCCGGTCTGGAGGCCGGGGAGCTGGTACACGTCATTGCGGATGCGCACATCTACGACAGGCACGTCCCGATAGTGGAAAAGATAATCAAAAACGAGCCGAAAAAAGCCCCGAAGCTCATACTGGACGAGAGCGTGAGGGATTTCTACGCCTTCACAAAGAACAGCTTCTCGCTGCCCGGGTACGAGTACACGGAGCTGAACGAGAAGATACCCATAGCGGTCTGAGCGGTCGGAAAGGAGAGCAAATGGACGCGATAGTGGCAGTGTATTCTGACTGGGGCATAGGAGTTGAGGGCACCCAGCCCATCGTTATACCTGAGGACAGGCGGCGTTTCGCGCAGCTGACCAAGGGAGCGACGGTGATCGTCGGTCGAAGGACTATGGAAGACTTCCCCGGGGGCAAGCCGCTGAAGGGAAGGGAGAATCTGGTCATCACGAGGCACGCAGACGAGATCGAGGGAGCGACGATCGTGCGCACGGCAAGCGAAGCAGCGGAGGCGACCAAGGATTGCGGCCGCGTATTCGTGATCGGCGGAGCAACTGTTTATATGGCGATGTTCCGGTATATAGACAGGATCTATGTAACCAAGATAGGCGCCCAGCCGAAGTCCGACGCCTACTTCCCGAATCTGGACTCTCTGCCCGACTGGAAATGTACCGAGTGCGAGCCTTTCGAGTCCGGCGGCTATGAATGCAGCTTCTGCACCTACGAGCGCGTCGAATAAACGGATACTGATAAACGCAAAAGGAGCACAGCAGAGTTTGCGGCCGCAGCCGCAAATGCGGAGCTTTCTCAGACAAACCGAACCGCCCAGGACAGAACTCTGTCCTGGGCGGCCTTTTTGTTTTTTAGCTCTATTACAGGAGTATGCCTGCGAAGCACTGGCAGGCCAGGTACATCCCGGCGCCCACGCAGATGGGGGCGAGGAAGCCCGCCTTGCCGGAGACCATGCGATCCTCAATGGCGGTGAAAAGGAAGGCCATCACAGTGAACAGAACGCCCGCTATGACGCCGAGCCTCAGGGCCTCTCCTATGCCGGAGCACAGGCCCGCCGCCCAGGGCAGCAGCCAGAAGGTCAGCACGGCCAGCACCGCCGTCAGCACCCAGTCGCGCTTCGGAACGCGCTTCCAGTTCAGATAGCAGTCTATGACCAGCGCCGCCGCGCAGACCGCAGCAAGGTTCGGGATGTCGATGAGCGGCAGTATCGCCTGCGGCATGAAGGTGCGCACAAGCATCAGCACGAGGCAGATCACGCCCACGACACCGGCCAGCACCGTATTGAGCTTAAAAGTAACAGCTTTCATAGCTTTCTCCTTTCAGCCGTCTCAGCCCAGCGTCAGATCGACGGGAACCATGTTGTCAAAGGAGGCCCGGATGGCCGAGAGGATGTCGCCATGGCTGTCGTTCAGGCTCATGGTGGCGGAGCTCGTGATGTCGGCCAACATGGCCTTCTCGTCATCGGTCAGCGCCGCGTACTTCTCGGCGTCGCCCTCACCGGAGCTCGACTCCTTGAGCGGACGGCCGTTGGCGTCGGAGCAGTACTTTTCAAACCACTCCTCGACCTCGTCCACCGTCATGCCGACGAAGAGCTCCTGGAAGGCGTCCATCTGCTCGTGCCAGGTGCCGGTGCCCATGATGTAGTCATCGCCCCGGTCGCGCTTGGTGATCCAGCCCGCGACCTCCTCGGTGAACTGCTCCTCGGTGTCGGGCGTGGTGCCGTCCACCACGGCGTCGTGGTTCGAGTCGTTGTTGTAGCCG
>CABVBV010000200.1 GCA_902496595.1 uncultured Eubacteriales bacterium
GATAAATGGCTGGCCCTCGATGTCGCCGATGGTGCCGCCTATCTCGGTTATGAGCACGTCCGCTCCCGTGCGCTCCGCGAGGGCGCGGATGCTGCCCTTTATCTCGTCCGTTATGTGCGGGATGGTCTGGACGGTGCTGCCGAGGTACTCTCCGCGCCGCTCCTTTTGTATGACGCTGGAATAGACCCTGCCCGTCGTGAGGTTCGAGAGGCTGTTGAGATCCTCGTCGATAAAGCGCTCGTAGTGCCCGAGGTCGAGGTCTGTTTCGGCCCCGTCCTCGGTGACGTAGACCTCGCCGTGCTGGTAGGGGCTCATGGTACCGGGGTCGACGTTTATGTAGGGGTCGAGCTTCTGGGCCGCGACCTTGAGGCCCCGGGCCTTCAGGAGCCTGCCCAGGGACGCAGCCGTGATGCCCTTGCCGAGCCCCGAGACCACGCCGCCCGTGACGAAAATGTGCTTTGTCATATCCCGCGCCTCCCGCTCATTCGTAGGTCTTTATCAGATTCGAGGCCAGCTCGCGCTTTGAAAGGCGCTGATCCATGGCCTGCTTCTCTATATACCTGTGCGCCTCGGCCTCGCTCATGCCGAGCCGCTCTATGAGGAGCCACTTGGCCCGGTTCACGAGGCGCATCTCCTCTATTTTGTCCTCTACCGTGGCCTGGCGTTCCTCCATTCTCCGAAGCCGTTCCCTCGTGGCGCAGAGCACGCGCAGGGACTGGCGTATTATCTGGGCCGAGCTGGGCTTGGAGATGGTGAGGACGCCGTAGTCCGTGACCTTGGAACAGACCTCCTCGTAGAGCGCCGCCTTCACGAAAAGCAGCACGCCCGCGCCGGACTCGAGACAGATGCCGGTGGCGAGTCGGACGCCGAAGTCGTCCGGCAGGGGCGCGTTTATGAGCACGAGGTCGTACTCAGTCTCGAAGAGCCTGCGCCGCGCCTCGCTGACGCTGCCTGCGAAGTCCACCGGCCAGAAATCTGTCATGGGCAGGAGTTCCCGCATGGCGCTATTGAATTTTTCCGAGGCCGAGACTATCAGCACACCGTAGCTGCGCTCGCTGAACACCATGTCCGCTCCCCCCTTCCCTTACGGGCTGTGCTCCCGGCTCAGTGCCTGAAATACGCCTTGGCTATCGAGACGTGCAGGTTCTTCGCGACGAACTCGCTGGCTTCCGCCGCCGCAGCCGCCTCGGAGAGAGACGCCGGCAGCCGCCTGTAAGATGAGAGCACCTCAGGAGCGGCGGTGTAGAGGTTGATGTCCGCGGGCTCGGGCAGGATCAGTCGGTTTTTGATGCCGTGCAGGCCGGCGTGTATGAGCAGGGCGTAGGCGATGTAGGGGTTGGCCATGGGGTCGGCCGAGCGCAGTTCTGCCCTCTTGAACTCTCCCTCTGCGGCAGGGATGCGGATGAGCTGTGAGCGGTTCTCGCTCGACCAGCTTATGTATCTCGGCGCCTTGAAGCTCCCGAGCCTCGCGTAAGAGGCCTCGCAGGGGTTCAGGAACACCGTCATATCATAGATCTTGTCGAGCACGCCCGCGATGACGTAGGGCAGAGCATCGCAGCCGTCCACCTGGCCCTTGACCGACATATTGATGTGCAGGCCGCTGCCCGCGCTCTCCGGAAGCGGCTTGGGTGAGAAGTCCGCGCACAGGCCGTTTCTCGCGGCCACGGTACGAACTACGGAGCAGAAAGTCACGGCGTTGTCGGCAGCCTGGAGCGGGTCGGAGTAGCGGAAATCTATCTCATTCTGGCTGGGGCCCTCCTCGTGGTGCGAGCTCTCGGGGCGGATGCCCATCTGCTCGAGCGTGAGGCAGATCTCGCGTCTGATGTTCTCTCCCCTGTCCTCAGGAGCAATGTCCATGTAGCCCGCGTGGTCGTAGGGTATCCTGGTTGGCTCTCCATCTTCGTCCCTTTTAAATATATAGAACTCCATTTCGGAGCCGAAGGCGAAGCTGAAGCCCGCCTTTTCAGCGTCCTTGACGGCCTCTCTGAGCACGGCGCGGGTGTCGGCCTCAAATGGCTTGCCGTCAGGGTAACTGATGTCGCAGAACAGCCTGACGACCTTGCCGTTTTCCGGCCTCCAGGGCAGCTCTGCAAGAGTCTCCGGGTCAGGATGCAAAAGCAGGTCGGAGCGCACCTCTCCTCCGAAGCCCGGTATGGCCGAGGCGTCGATGGCTATGCCCGAGCGGAAGGCCCGCTCCAGCTCCGAGCCCATTATGGAGACGTTCTTCTGCCTGCCGTAGACGTCGCAGAAGGCGAGGCGCACGAACTTCACATTTTCCTCTTTTGCGTACTGTACTATCTCTTCAGCTTTGTATTTCATGTCGAATCCGACCTTTCCGGCTGATAAAATCAAAAAATCGAGGAAAGCATTCGGCACCAGTCCCTCACTCCGAATGAACTCCCTCGTTCACCCGGTGACTTTACCACATGGACGGACGTTTGTCAACGGCGACTTTTGACTAATGTGCTGATTTTTGCAATTACCGTCTTGACAAATTGCACAGCCGAGTTTATATTTATCGCGTTGTACGGCAAGGACGCCGCAGGCAGCATACCTGCGGCGTCCCTGCTTTTTTTATTTTATTGAAAAAGGTGTGAGCGGAATGAAGTCAGTACCCGAGTATTTTGGATGTATGGTGTTTGACGGCAGGGCCATGAGAGCGCGGCTCCCCGGCTGGGTCTGCGATTCCCTGAGGGAGACCATCGAAGCCGGGCGTCCGCTCGATCAGAACGTGGCCGACGAGGTCGCCTCGGCGATGAAGGACTGGGCGGTGGAGCGCGGCGCGACGCACTTTACGCACTGGTTCCAGCCGATGACGGGCATCACGGCGGAAAAGCACGACGGCTTCATAAGCCCCGCGCCGGACGGAGGCGTGCTGATGGAGTTCTCGGGCCGGGAGCTCATCCAGGGCGAGCCGGACGCCTCGAGCTTCCCCTCGGGCGGCCTGCGCGCCACTTTCGAGGCCAGGGGCTACACCGCCTGGGATCCGACGAGCTACGCCTTCATAAAGGGCCATACGCTCTGCATCCCCACGGCCTTCTGCTCCTACGGCGGCGAGGCGCTGGACAAGAAGACGCCGCTGCTGCGCTCCATGGACGCCCTCTCAAGGCAGGCGCTGCGAGTCCTGCGGCTTTTCGGGAATACGTCCGTGCGCCGGGTCGTGCCCTCCGTCGGGCCGGAACAGGAGTATTTTCTCATAGACAAGGAGATGTTCAAAAAGCGCCCCGACCTCGTCTGCACCGGACGCACGCTCTTCGGCGCCCGCCCGCCCAAGGGCCAGGAGCTGGACGACCACTATTTCGGCAGCATCAAGCCCCGGGTCGAGGCCTATATGCAGGAGCTCGACGAGGAACTCTGGAAGCTCGGCGTGCTGGTCAAGACCGAGCACAACGAGGTCGCCCCGGCCC
>CABVBV010000201.1 GCA_902496595.1 uncultured Eubacteriales bacterium
AGATACTCAAGGGCGTGAACCTCGACGTGCGCGAGGGCGAGTTCCTCGTCATCCTCGGCGAGTCCGGCTGCGGCAAGAGCACCATGCTGAACATCATAGGCGGCATGGATCAGCTCACCGGCGGCAGCTTCTTCTTTGACGGGGAGGACTACTCCCACGCCGACGAGAAGACCCTCACCATGTACCGGCGGCACTCGGTGGGCTTCATCTTCCAGGCCTACAACCTCATGCCCACGCTGACGGCGAAGGAGAACCTCGAGTTCATCGGAGAGCTGTGCGAAGACCCGATGGACGCCGAGGCCGCGCTCGAGCGGGTCGGGCTCCTGGGCAGGAAGGACAACTACCCCTCGCAGATGTCCGGCGGCCAGCAGCAGCGCGTCTCCATCGCCCGTGCGCTCATGAAAAAGCCGCGCCTCATCCTCGCCGACGAGCCCACGGCGGCGCTCGACTACGAGACCAGCATTGAAGTCCTCACCGTTTTGGAGGAGGTCATCAAGGCCGGCACGACCATGCTCATGGTCACGCACAACGAGGAGATCGCCAAGATGGCCAACCGCGTCATCCGCATGAAGGGCGGCGTCGTGGCGGAGATCATCGTGAACAGGCATCCCGCCGCCGCGAAGGAGTTGGTCTGGTGATGAAGGGCACGGGTCTTAAACATCTGCTGCGCAGCATACGCAAGAGCGGGGTGTCCTTCCTCGCCGTCGCGGTCATAGCGGGCGTCAGCATCGCCATATTCCAGGGCTTCCAGTCCTCGGCCCACGCAATACTCAGGCGTGCGGACGAGTATTTCGTCGAAAACCGGCTCGAGTCGCTCGAGATAAGCTGCGCCAACGGCATCACCCAGGAGGACATTGACGCCATAGCCGGCTGGGACGGGGTGCGCTCCGTCGAGGGCGGCTACACCGACTCGGTGCTGCTCCATTCCGGCGGCGAGCGAGTGCTGGTGCAGGCACGCTCGCTGCTCGAGACGATGAACACGCCCGTAATAGTAGAGGGCGAGCTGCCGACTGAGGCGGACGAGGCCGCCATAGAGGAGCGGCTTGCGACCGAGCGCGGCATAAAGGTGGGCGACAGCATCACGCTCGAGAACGACGGCTGCCTGCTGGGGACCCAGTTCACCGTCACGGGCATCGTGAACCTGCCGGTCTACGTCTGCGCGGGACTTGAGGACACCCGGGGCACCTCCGACGTCGGCCTCGGCTCGAACGAGTACTTCGTCGCGCTCGACAAGTGCGCCTTCGACACGGAAAATTACAGCGACTGCTACACCACCGCCTACATAGACAGCAGCAAATTTGACGGCATCTACTACTTCTCAGACGAGTACGAGGCCGCGGAGGCGGAGTACCTTGCGCAGCTCGAGCCGCTCGCGGCCGAGCGGGCGGAGCTGAGGTACGAGTCGCTCAGCGCGGAGGTGCAGGACGCGCTGGACGAGGCCCAGGCAGAGATAGACGACGCGAAGGCCGAGATAGCCGACGGAGAGCAGGAGCTGGCCGACGGCAGGGCCGAGATAGAGGAGAACAGGCAGAAGCTCGAGGACGCGAGGGCGGAGATCGCCGACGCCGAGGCCGAGATCGCCGACGCCGAGGCCGAGATAGCCAGCGGCCAGCGCGAGCTGGACAGCTCGAAGGCGGAGTTTGCCGAAAAGGAGCAGGCCCTCGCGGACGCCAGGGCGGAGCTGGACGCGCAGCTCGGGGCCCTGGGCCTCGGCACAGACCTCGACGCCGCGCTCGTCATACTCGAGGGCTACGGAGAGCAGGGCGCGCCGCTCGCGGCCGCCATAAAGGAATACCAGGCCTCGGCTGCCAAGCTCGAGGCCGCCAGGAGCGAGATAAGCGCCGCGGAGGCCAAGCTTGCAAGCTCGAGGAGAGAGCTCGCAAACGCGAAGGCCGAGCTGGAGGACGCCTACGCCGAGGTCGCGGACGGAGAGGCCGAACTCGCCGAAGCCGAGCAGGAGCTGGCCGACAGTGAAAAGGAGCTCGAGGACGCGAAGGCGGAGCTCGCCGACGGCGAGGCCGAATTTGCCGACGCGCAGGCCGACGCCGCGGAGCTCAAGGAGAGCGGCTGGATAATCTCCAGCAGGAACGAGGTCGGCGACGTGCGCGGCGTGGAGACCATCGTGAACGCCATCTTCGGCCTGAGCTACGCCATGTCGGTAGTCTTCCTCATAGTCTCCGTGCTGGTCTGCTTCGCCGCGATAACGAGGGTCATACGCGAGCAGAGGGTGCTCATCGGCGCACAGAAGGCCCTGGGCTTCACGGCGGGCGAGCTCTTCAAGCACTACACGCTCTACAACCTGGTCTGCGCCGTGCTGGGCGTGCTGGTCGGCTGGCTGCTGAGCGTCGTCATCGTCGAGTACATGGCGCTCTACATCTTCATGCCGAAGTTCACCTTCCAGGACGCCTCGATCTACTTCGCCTGGGATACGGCGCTCATATCCGCCGTCATCTGCATCGTGGTGTTCCTGGCCGCGACCTACTTCACCTGCGCGAAGCTCGTGAAGGAGCCGGCGACGGAGCTGCTGCGCGGAGAGGTGCCGTCGAAGGGCGGCAGGATGTTCTTCGACCGCTGGGGGGTCTACAAAAAGCTCAGCCTCTTCTCCCGCTCCATCGTCAAGAACGCGTTCAGCGACAAGGGCCGCCTGCTCACTACCGTCATGGGCATCATGGGCTGCACGGCGCTGCTCGTCGCCTGCTTCACGATAAAGCTCGGCATCAAGAACGCCTCCGTCGAGCAGTTCGGCACCTACTCGCTCTACGACTACCGGCTGTCCGTGGACACGGAGACCGGCTCCGCCTCAGATTTCGAGGCGCTGCTGGACGAGAACGGGGTGGAGCACCTGCTCATACAGGACAAGCTCAAGAACTTCCGCGCCCCGGACGGGGACTGGGACAACGCCCATGTGCTGGCGGTCTCCGACGCCGAGGCGTTCAAGAACTTCATGTACCTCAAGAACCTGGACGGCGGGGCCGAGATCGCCGTGCCCGAGGAGGGGGTGCTCATCTCGCGCAAGGCCGCGGAGGTGCTGGGCCTCGAGACCGGCGGCACTGTCGAGGTCATGGACGACAGCGGCGAGGCGCACAGCTTCAACGTCGCCGCAATAATGGAGAGCTACCTGCCCTACCACACGCTCATAATGAGCAGCGGGTACTATGAAGAGGTCATGGGCGAGGCCCCGGACGAGAGCGTCTTCCTCATAATGGGAGAGGTGGACGGCATACGCTCCGAGGCGGAGGGGCTGGCGGGCTTCGTCTCCCTGCGCGACAACAGCGAATTTGTGCGCAGCGGCAGCGAGCTCGACCTTGCCATCTACATCTGCGTCGGCCTTGCGGCGGCGCTCTCGATGCTGGTGCTGCTCAACCAGATAACCATGCACATCGACCACAAGGCCAGGGAGCTCGCGG
>CABVBV010000202.1 GCA_902496595.1 uncultured Eubacteriales bacterium
GGCGAGAACTCCGAGATCGAGGGAGACACCGCCTTCGTCCTCTTCGAGAGCGCCAACTTCAACGGCACCTCCATCCGCCGCACCGCCGCCGCGCTGGGCATGAGGACGGACGCCTCGTCGAGGTACGAGAAGGGCCTCGACCCCTACCTCACCATGCGAGCCGTGAACAGGGCCTGCGAGCTGGTCGAGCTGCTCGGCGCCGGCGAGGTCGTGGACGGCTATGTGGACGTGTTCCCGAACCCGCCCGAGCCGCTCAAGCTCGAGCTCGACGTCGCCAAGGTCAACTGGATACTCGGTACGGACATCGCCGGCGGCACCATGCGCAATATACTCAAACGCCTGGGCTTCACCCTCGAGGGCAATATCGTCACCGTGCCCAGCTGGAGGCCCGATGTCAGCCGCGAATACCATAACAACGATTTCGCGGAAGAGGTCGCCAGGATATACGGTTTCAACAACATTCCCGGTACGCTCATGGAGGGCGCGGGCACGACCCAGGGCGGCTTCACGAAGGAGCAGCTGGTCGAGCGCCTGCTGGGCGCGGTCTGCCGCGCCGACGGCTTTGACGAGGTTATCACCTATTCCTTCTACAGCCCCGCGGGCTGGGATATGATAAGGCTGCCCGAGGATTCCCCGCTCAGGGACGCCATAAGGATACTCAATCCTCTCGGTGAGGACACGAGCTGCATGAGGACGACCATGCTGCCCTCCATGCTCGAGGTGCTGGCCAGGAACTGGAATTACCGCAACAAGGACGTGCGGCTCTACGACTTCGGCCGCGTGTACAGAAAACGCGCAGACGGCCTGGCCGACGAGCCGAAGCAGCTCACCCTGGGCGCCTACGGCGAGGACATGGACTTCTACGCCATGAAGGGCGACGTGGAGGCGCTGCTCGACGCGCTGCGCATCGAGGGCGCGGAGTATAAGGCCGTGACCGACAACCCGAGCTATCACCCCGGCCGCTGCGCCGAGGTCAGCGTGAACGGCCGCAGGCTGGGCGTCTTCGGGCAGATACACCCGCTGGTCGCCCAGAACTACGGCGTGGCCGACGAGCTGTACACGGCGGAATTGGATTTCGCGGCGCTGTTCGAGAGCCGAGTGACCGAGGTCTACTATACGCCGCTGCCGCGCTTCCCGTCCGTGAACCGCGATATCGCCGTCGTCTGCGACGACGCGCTGACGGCGGGCGAGCTCATAGGCTGCATCCGCGAGGCGGGCGGCGAGTACCTCAAGAGCTGCGAGGTCTTCGACGTCTACAAGGGCAAGAACATCCCCGAGGGGAAGAAGTCCATCGCCTTCTCGCTGGTGCTCCGCTCCGACGACCAGACCCTCACCGACGCGCACGCGGACGAGGCCGTGCAGGCCATACTTGCGTCGCTGCACGAGAAATACGGCGCGGTCATCCGCTGAGGTTTTGTAATCGAAAAGTAATATTGCAGCGCTTTACACTTCCGTGAATTTTGGTATAATGTTTCTCAGTTGAGGCAATGATACCAAACGACCGAGGAGGGGTTCGACATGGAAGATGTAACGAGGAGATTCACTGCTATCGACAACCGGAACGAGACACGCGAGATCCTGTCATCCGTGTACGACTCACTGAAGGTCAAGGGCTACAATCCGATAAATCAGCTGGTCGGCTATATCATCTCCGAAGACCCGACCTATATCACGAACTACAACAACGCCCGAAGCCTCATCTGCCGTCTTGACAGGGACGAGCTGCTTCAGGAGCTTCTGGTCAGCTATCTGGGCAAGTGAATAGATGCAGCACGACCCGGAGCCGCAAACGGCTCCGGGTTTTGCTATGCCCGCTCGTTTTAGCACTCAAATTAAAAGAGTGCTAAGATTTAATAGTTTGTTCATAATTTGTTCATGCATTATTAAAATCTGCATAGTATTTTTATATACGTAAACAGACGAGGTTAGTGAATAACCAAACGAGGTTTACATGACACATTACAAAGTATATTAATACATGGAGGTTTTGATCATGTTTGAACTTATGCCTTATGCCACCAGGAGAACCATTATGAACCCCTTTACCTTCTTTGACAGCGACTTTTGGGGAACTGCGGGAGAGATAAAGACCGACATCACCGACACGGGCGACGCCTTCAAACTGGAGGCCGACCTGCCGGGCTTCAAGAAGGACGACATCAAGATCGGGCTCGAGAACGACCGCCTGACCATCTCGGCCGAAAGGCGCGACGAGCGCGAAGACAAGGACAAGAACGGCTGCATCCGCCGCGAGCGCAGCTACGGTTCGTTCTCCAGGAGCTTTGACGTCTCCGGCATCGACACCGCGAACATCAGCGCGGCCTACAACGACGGCGTCCTCACCCTCAACCTGCCGAAGCGTCCGGAGCTGGTTCCGGAAAACAGGCAGATATCCATCCAGTAAGCAACATCGGTACGTCCGGGAGCGCTGCAGAGCAAAATCTGCAGCGCTCCCTTTGCCTTTTCTGAGCGTGGAGCGGATTCACGCCGTTTTTTGTAAAATGTGGTTGACAAATGTATACCTGCGTGTTATCCTCAAGGTAGACGAACGTGTACCACGGAGGATATACAAATGGAACACCTTTCAAACGGAGAATGGACGCTTATGAACGCGCTCTGGGAGCTCCAGCCGGCGACTGTCACGCAGCTGGTGCGCACTCTGCAGGCTGAGACAGGCTGGACGAAGCACACGGTGATGACCATGCTTGCGAGGCTGGAGCAGAAGGGAGCAGTGAGCTGTGAGCAGGGCGAGAGGGCGAGGCTCTACTCTGCCGTGCTGGAAAGGGACAGAGCTGCCGCCAGAGAGACCAACAGCTTTCTGTCGAAGGTATACGGAGGCAGCCTGGGGCTGATGGTGAACGAGATGCTGAGGGCTCATTCGCTGTCCGAAGAGGAGGTCGACGAGCTCAGGGCCATTCTCAATGAGAAGGGGGGAGGAGCATGACGGCGGTAATAGCCGGTTCGTCTCTGCTCATTGTCATCGTCGCACTGTTGAGGGTGCTGCTCAGGGGCAAAGTCAGCGCCAGGCTGATCTACTCTCTCTGGGCTTTCGTGCTGCTCAGGCTGCTGCTGCCGTTTTCGATAGAGTTGGGCGCTCCGAGTGCTGAGAGTGCGGTCAGGACTGTGTATGAGCGCACGGAGTTTGCAAGCATTGCCTTCCCGGCTGAGGCTACACCTGCTGTACAGGCGGCGCCCGCTGCTCCGGCCACAGAGTTTTCCGGAGCTCACCAGGCGGAGCCCACGGCTGACGCGGCTGAGACGCTGACGGAGGAGCCTTTGCCGGAAACCGAGACAGGGCCCGAGACTGGGCGGAGCTCAAGGCCGGTGGCGGAGTACCTGAAACTCGCTTGGCTCTGCGGCTCGGCGGCGATGCTGCTGCTGTCGGGATGCAAGAAGGACGATCC
>CABVBV010000203.1 GCA_902496595.1 uncultured Eubacteriales bacterium
GGGTGAAATTTGTATAAAATTATACAATCCGGGAGCGTATGCAGCTTTTCGGACAATGAATACCGCAGTGTTAGGCAAAATTGCAGGGGTACGCAGATGCGCGAAGAATTCAGAGAAAAGTTCAGAGTGCTCGGCCTGAAGATAGCGTATTACAGGAAATTGCGCGGCATGACGCAGGAGCAGCTGGCGGAGGCGATAGGCAGGAGCGTGAGCTTCGTGAGCCAGATAGAGGCGAACAACGCGGCGGACGTGAAGGGCGTTTCGCTTGAGACGCTGTTTCTCATATCGGAAAAGCTCGATGTGCCGGTGTCGAGGCTGTTTGAGGACTGACGATACATGGTCACGCGCAAGTACATAAGGGATTACAAGCTCTCTGAGGAAGTGACGGCGCGGGGCGGTATACGCACCGAGGCCGTGTATGTGGGAAAGCATTTCAAGTTTGAGGACGCGGCCGGAGCAAAGGGCTGCGCGGGGCGGCTCTTTTGGGGCTGCTGCATATGCTGGCTGCTGTTTCTGGCGGCGCTGCTGCCGAGGACTGGGGCCTCGAAGCTGATGTGGGTGATACTGCCGTTTGCGTTTTCTGCGCTGCCGCTGGGGTTTATGACGGCCTCAGCCATCCTGCTGAGGCGGAGATCCGGCTCCGGGGCGCTCATCCGCTCCGAGGCGGACAAGCTCTCCAAGAGGCTGCCGGTGTGCTCGTTCTGGCTCGCGCTGCTCTCGGGCGCCGCGGCGCTGGGGCTCGGGGTCACGGCTCTGGCAGCTCCTGAGAAGGTGAATGCGTACGACATCATTTTCGGACTCTGCGCTGCGTTCACGGCGGTCTTCGGGGGATACGGCTTCGCCGTGAGAGAGAGGCTCCGCACGGTCGAGTGCGGGGAAAAGGACTAGTTTATTATGCGCTCATGCGCTTAATAAAAGTTGCAAAATCAAGGAGGAAAAAGTGAAAATGAGCAAAAACCTGAAGAAATTCATGGCTCTGGCGCTTGCGCTCGCCATGGTCTTCGCTCTGGCTGCCTGCGGCGAGCCCGCCCCGACGGAGAGCGAAGCGCCGGACGAGACCGAAGCCCCGAGCGACACCGGGGAGTACGCCCTCAGCTATGAGGTGATAATCCCGGCCGACGGCGTCGGCGACCACCCGGCCTACGGCATCCTGACGAATGCCAAAGAGGCCCTCGCCACCATCGGCATCGACCTGCAGATAAACGACCCCAGCGACTCGAACGTGCTCTGGCAGGCCATCGAGTCCAACCCGATAAGCGCTGAGTTCTGGTGCGCCGCCTGGTCTTCCACGGCTGACCCCGACATGTACCAGGTCTACTACAGCACCAACGGCAACGGCAAGGGTGGCACTGAGTCCAACCACTACATGATAGCCGACGACACCCTCGACGAGCTCATCATGGAGGCCCGCTCCAGCGCCGACCAGGCCTTCCGCAAGGCCACCTACAAGCAGTGCCTCGACATCATCATCGACTGGGCCGTTGAGGTTCCCGTCTACCAGAGGCAGAACGCCGTCATCATGAGCACCGAGCGCGTGAACATTGACACCGTCACCCCGGACATCACCCCGTTCTGGCGCTGGATGGCTGAGATAGAGAAGATCGAGACGAACGGCGCCGACCAGCTCGTCGTCGGCTATGACTACTTCTCCTCCAAGTTCAGCCCCTTCTTCGGCAAGACCGCCTATGACGTCGACGTGGGCGACATGACCACCCAGTACCTCATGGGCCTTGACCGCGAGGGCAACCCCGTCCTGAACGGCATCGAGGGCGAGACCCGCAGCTACAACGGCACCGATTACACCTACACCGGCATCTCCGACATCGAGGTCGTCCAGAATGAGGACGGCACTGTCGATTACAATATCACCATGCGCGATGACATCAAGTTCTCCGACGGCACCACCGCGGACATCGACGACGTCATCTTCAGCATCTACGTCCTCTGCGACCCGACCTACGACGGCAGCTCCACCTTCTACGCCCTGCCTGTCGAGGGCATGACGGAGTACCGCTCCGGCATGGAGCTCCTCGTGAACCTCATCTGCGCCGCCGGCCCGGACAACACCGACTTCACCAACTGGACCGAAGAGCAGCAGACCGCCTTCTGGGACGCCTTCTGGAAGGGCGGCGAGAAGTTCGCCCAGGAGATCGTTGACTACTGCGTCGACGCCGGCTATGCCGAGGCGGGCGACGTCGCCGGCGCTGCGGCTGCCTGGGCCTATGAAGGCCTCGCCGCCGACGCAACCGCCGCTGACTTCTTCCAGGCCATCGTCGACAACTACGGCTACGACCTGAGCGACGCCGGCATCAACCTCGAGACCGCCGGCACCTCCATCACCGACTACATCTACGCCGAGCTGGGCGATGCCGCCGCCGAGTACCAGGCCGGCGTCGCCACCGGCAGCACCGCCGCGAACATCCCCGGCATCATCAGGACCGGCGATTACAGCATGACCGTCCACATGACCAGCTTTGACGCCACTGCCATCTACCAGCTGGCCCTGCCCGTCGCCCCGCTGCACTACTACGGCGACGAGGCCCAGTACGACTACGAGAACAACTCCTTCGGCTTCCCCAAGGGCGACCTGAGCATAGTCCGCGAGAAGACCACCCAGCCCATGGGCGCCGGCGCCTACAAGTTCGTCTCCTATGAGAACGGCGTCGTCACCTTCGAGGCCAACGAGAACTACTGGAAGGGCGAGCCCAAGACCAAGTACCTCCTGTTCCAGGAGACTGCGGCTTCCGACAAGCTGAGCGGCGTTGCCTCCGATGCGGCCACCTTCGACATCACCGACCCGAACTTCAACGTCCAGTGCGTTGAGGACATCAAGGGCTACAACTCCAACGGCGAGCTCACCGGTGACGTCATCACCACCTTCAGCGTTGACAACCTGGGCTACGGCTACATAGGCATCTGCGCTGAGAACATCTGCATGAACGGCGAGCCGGGCAGCGATGCCTCCAAGAACCTCCGCAAGGGCTTTGCCACCCTCTTTGCCGTCTACCGCGACGCGGTCGTGAACAGCTACTACGGCGAGACCGCTTCCGTCATCCAGTATCCCATCACCAACACTTCCTGGGCTGCCCCGCGTCCGGCCGACGAGGGCTACCAGACTGCTTTCTCCGTCGATGTGGACGGCAACCCGATCTACACTGACGGCATGACCGAGCAGGAGCGCTACGACGCCGCCCTGCAGGCTGCCATCGGCTTCTTCAAGGCCGCCGGCCTGAACTGGGACGAGGCCTCCGGCAAGTTCGTTGCCTGAGCAGACGTTCGGTTTTGACCCAATAATTCACGCATAAGACCCTCTGCACCGGGCGCTTCCGGCGCCCGGTGCAGACCCTATTTCCTATTGG
>CABVBV010000204.1 GCA_902496595.1 uncultured Eubacteriales bacterium
CGCTGCGCTACTTCCTGATGCGCGAGTTCCCGCTCGGCTCGGACGGCAACTTCTCGAACGAGCTGCTCATCGCCCGCATAAACTCCGACCTCGCCAACGACTACGGCAACCTGCTCTCCCGCACGGTGGCGATGGTGCTCAAGTACTTCGACGGCACTCTGCCCGAAGAGCGCGAGGCCGCGCCGGAGGACGCGGAGCTTGTCGGCATGGCCTCCGGGCTGAGGGAGAAGTACCAGCAGCTCATGGACACTTTCCAGACCCAGGCGGCGCTGGAGGAGGTCTTCAAGGTCATCTCGCGTGCGAACAAGTATATAGACGAGAACGCGCCCTGGGTGCTGGCGAAGGACGAGGGGAAGAAGGCAAGGCTGGCGACGGTCATGTACAACCTGCTCGAGGCGCTGCGCATCTGCACCTGCCTACTCGTGCCATTCATGCCCGAGAGCTGCGAGAAGGCCTTCGAGCGCATCGGAACGGACGAGGCCGTCAGGAATTGGGACAGCGCCGCCGTCTGGGGCAGCCTGCCCGCGGACGTCACCGTGAAGAAGGGCGACACGCTGTTCCCGAGGATAGATATGAACAAGGAGCTCGCCGAGCTCGAAAGGCTCGAGGAGGAGGCCCGCAAGGCCGCCATGCCTCCGCTGGAGATAGAGCCGCAGCTAGAGGAGACGGTGGACTTCGACACCTTCCTCAAGAGCGATTTCCGCGTCGTCAAGGTGAAAAGCTGCGAGGCCGTGAAGAAGTCCGACCGGCTGCTGAAGTTCATCCTCGACGACGGCACGGGAGTTGACAGGCAGATACTCTCCGGCATCCACAAGTGGTACAAGCCCGAGGATCTCGTCGGCAAGACCCTGGTGGCTATCGTGAACCTGCCGCCGAGGAAGATGATGGGCCTCGAGAGTAACGGTATGCTCATCTCGGCTGTCCACAAGGAAAAAGGCGAGGAGTGCGTCCAGCTCATCATGGTGGACGACTCCATGCCCGCGGGAGCCAAACTCTGCTAAGAGCTGGCCGAAATGCCGCAACACAAAATGCACCAGTCTTCGGGCTGGTGCATTTTCAATGATTGCGCCGGGCCGGCAAGTGTGATATCATGATCGTGTAATTCAGGAAGGGGGCGACCACCATATGAACAAGAAGAAAAAGCTCATCGCAGTATCAGTCCTGCTCGTCGTGGTGGTGGGTGCGCTTGTTTGGTATCATATCCCTGCCAAAACGAGCGCAGCGGTGGAACTGCATTGCGACGACCCGGCGGCCGGCACGCTCAGCGCCGAGTTTGATTTGAGCATATCCCGCTCGCTGCTCTCCCAGCCGGCGGTCAATGGTACGATCCGTATCGGGGATACGGAGTATGTGGTGTGGGCAAGGCAGGACTACGGTTTTTTCGAAAGTATCCAGCGTAAATTTGAGGGGAGGCTGGACATACCGGCCTTTATAAATCCGGACAATTTCGGCCATGGTACGGAGCTGATGTTAAGCGACCTGCTCTGGCTGCACAGCATCCAATTTGGCCCCGGCTATGAGATAGAGAATGTGAGCCTGCTGCTCACCTCCGATGATTACGCTGGCGGCCTTTGGAGCAACCTCACAGTGACTTCATAAGGCAAAGGAGACGTTTCCATGGAATACAGGCGATTCGGCAACAAGATTGTCGTCCGGCTCGACAGGGGCGAGGAGGTCTGCGCGAAGCTGCTTGAACTTGCGGAGCGCGAGGATATAAAGCTGGCGTCGGTGAGCGGCATAGGCGCGACGAACGACGTGACGCTGGGCGTGTTTGACACGGCGACGAAGTATTATAACAAGACGGTGTATAACGCGACGGACTACGAGATAGGCTCGGTAACGGGCAACATCTCGCGCCAGGACGGCAAGCCCTACCTGCATCTGCATGCGGTGGTAGGCAGCCCGGTCATGGGCGAGTGCCACGCGGGGCACCTGAACGCTGCGGTCATAAGCGCCACCTGCGAGCTCGTCGTGGACGTCATCGACGGCGAGGTCGGCCGCGAGTTCTCAGAGGACATCGGCCTGAACCTCTTCAAATTCTGAATACCGGCAAAAAAGAGGCGGAGCGCATCGTTTTGATGCGCTCCGCTTTGTTTTATCAGTCTCAGCTGCTGTAAACCTCGATCTCCATGTCCGACATGGGATAGGAGCAGCAGGGGTGGAAGTAGTGGAACTGCTTATCCGCTATGCGCAGGCGCTCGTAGCGGTTGGCGTGGTACTCGCCGCTGATGAGGCGGCTCCGGCAGAAGCCGCAGTAGCCCACGCGGCACTTGTTGTTCACCGCAAGCCCGGCACGCTCGAAGGCGGTCAGCACCGTCTCGTCGCTCCTGGCCTTTATCGTGTGTACCTCGTCGCGGTAGCGCACGGTGAGCGTGTAGTCCTTCGCCGCACCGGCGTCGTAGACGTCCTCGGTGCGCTCCATGCGGATGAATTTCTCAGCGAGGCCGAGTTTCGGCAGCTCTTTGTCGAGGAAGTCGCACATGGCGCCCGGGCCGACGACGTAGATGCTGAAGGGCTCAGCGCCCGCGTATTTCTTTATGAGCTCCGCCGAGATGAAGCCCGACTCGAAGCCCTCCTTCTTCTCCTCGCTGAGCACATAGACCACCTTGAACTTGGGGCACCTGGCTGCAATGGCGTCAAAGTCGGCGCGGAACACGAGATCCTCTTCCGTCCTTGCGCCGTAGAGCAGGGTCATCTCGAAGTCCTCGGTGCCCTCGTCTATGGCCTTGGCCATGGACATGAAGGGCGTGATACCGCTGCCGCCCGCGAGGCCCACGACGTGCCTGCAATCGCGGATGCCCGAGTGAGTGATGTGCCCGCCCGGCTCCGTGGCGATGAGCTTGTCGCCCACCTTTGCCTCGTTGTGCAGCCAGACGGAGAGGAAGCCGCCCTCCTTGAGCTTCACCGTGACGCGGTACTTGCCTTCAAACGCCTCCTTCGGGCTGGACGAGATCGAGTAGGTGCGCCTTGCAACTGAGCCAGCCAGTTCGGTGCGCAGGTTTATGTAGCTTCCCGCCTTGAAAGGTGCGAGCTTTGTCGTGCCCGCCTCGGCGTCCGGCACGAGGATGAAGCTCTTCGCGTCGTGCGTCTCCTGCACGATCTCGGCTATCTTGAGGTACTGCGCCTTCGGGTGCAGCCTATTTGCCAACTCATTGACCTTGTAGGTCTCGGGCAGGGGCTTCGCTTCGGCGGAGGCTATCATCTCCGCACGGTTTTTGCGCAGGTTCTTGAATTTCAGCATATCGAATACGCCGATAAGTCCGACCTTTACATTCATCTTACTCAGCCTCCTTCTTCATGTCCATGAGCGTGAACTTGGCGGCGAGGTTGCCGGACTGGTAGGACGAGTTGAAGCC
>CABVBV010000205.1 GCA_902496595.1 uncultured Eubacteriales bacterium
CTGGGGCAGGTGGTACTGCTTCGTCATCTGGTAGGCCAGCACGTCCCTCGGGCTGGTGAAGGAGCTGTCCGCCACGATGCCCTCGACCCGCGCCCTGCCGAAGCCCTCGCCCGCCGCCATGAGCACCGTCGCCGCGCCCATGGACACGCCGTGCAGCCAGAGCCGGCCGCCGAGATTGGCCCGCGCGCACTCGACCCAGCGGCGCAGGTCCTCGCGCTCACGCGTGCCGAAGCTGATCTCGCGCCCCTCGCTCTGCCCGTGCGCGCGCTGGTCTATGAGCAGCACGCCGAAGCCACGGGCTATGTAATACTGCGCTATGCCCGCAAAGTCGTTCTCCCCGCTCGAGCGGTAGCCGTGGACGAGGATGACATTGTCTTCGCCCTTCCCGCGCAGCTGCCGCGCGTGCAGGCACAGGCCGTCAAAGGAATTCGTGTACACGTCCTCCCAGGGCAGCGCGCGCAGCTCGAGGATGAGGCGCGAGACCTCCTGCGCGCAGGGCGCCCAGCGCGTGTGCTCGGCCACGCTCAGCTGCGCCAGCTCCGGGGCAGGCCCCGGGCGCATGTTCAGCTTCAGGAGTATGAAGGTGACGGCAAAGACCGCAAGGCAGACCGCCAGCAGCGCCGCCAGTATATATAAAATGAGCATACGATCCCTCCGCACAACAATATATCACCCCGTGGCCGGTATTGCAAACAGCACCCGCAGAAAAGCATAAAATGCGGATTTGGCGTTTTGCGCTTTTTTCCAGCCGCTTTAATTGCGCAAAACCCAAAAGCGGAACGGTTTTTGACGCGCCCCGGCTGCCGGTTTATACTGTTTTCATAGACAGGCAAGAAATTTAAGCGAATTTTTAGGCATTTTGACAAATGACCGGAGGTAATTATGGACTGGAGAGAAAAATACGCTGACAAGATAGTCTCGGCGCAGGAGGCCATCAGCCATGTGCGCTCCGGGGACACTATACACTCGACGATGTTCTCGTCCCTGCCCTACGCGCTGTTTGACGAGCTGGGCGCGCAGAAGAACAGGCTGGAGGACGTGAACATCTACATGGGCTTCGGCGGCGGGCTGTACCGGCCCCTGGCCAAGGCCTGCAACGGGCATGTGAACGTGAACAGCCTCTTCCTCGGCCCGGCCGAGCGCACCTTCATGTACAAAATGGGCTCGCATGTGAACGTGCAGATACTCCAGCTCTCGCGCACCTTCGACGACCGCAGCCGGGTGCACCCCGGCGAGGTGATCATGATGGCGGCGACCCCGCCGGATGAGAACGGGCTGATGAGCTTCGGGCTCACGCCCATAGACACGGCCCTGTGCGAGACCGCTCGCTGCGTCATATTGCAGGTGAACGAGAACATACCCTTCGTCAGGGGCGTAGACAACATGATAAACATCCGGGACGTCACCTGCGTCATAGACAAGACCCAGGAGCTCTGCGTCATGCCGGCCTCGGAGCCCTCGGAGCTAGACAACAGGATAGCCGACATCATCGCGGAGCGCATACCCGACGGGGCCTGCATCCAGTTCGGCATAGGCGGCCTCGGCATTGCCATGGGCTACCGCTGCAAGGACAAGCGGCACCTCGGCATACACACGGAGCTCTTTGTCGAGTCCATGGCCGACCTCATGGAGTGCGGCGCGGTGGATAACTCCATGAAGTCCATCGACAAGGGCATCAGCACCTTCGGCTTCGCCATAGGCAGCGACAGACTCAACAAGTTCCTCGACCACAACCCGCTGTGCGAATCCCGGCGCTTCATGTACTCGAACGACCCCTATACCATAGCTAAAAACGACAACGTCATCTCGGTAAACTCGGCCATGCAGGTGGACATCACGGGCCAGGTGGCGGCGGAGGGCATAGGCTTCAAGCAGTACAGCGGCATAGGCGGGCAGCTCGACTACGTGCGCGGCTCGCAGCTGTCGAAGGGCGGGCACTCCTTCATCGCGCTCGAGTCCACAAGGAAGGAGAAGGACGGCTCGGTGAAGTCCAAGATCGTCATCTCCCACCCGGCGGGCACGCCCATCACGACGCCGAGGGCCGAGGTGGAGTACATCGTCACGGAGTACGGCATCGCCGACCTCAAGTACGAGACGCTCGACGTTCGGGCAAAGCGGCTCATCGCCATCGCGCACCCGGATTTCCGCGAGGAGCTGACGATGGAGGCCAGGAAGCTGGGGCTGCTCGTATGAAAAAGCTCTGGAAACAGAGGATGGAGCCGTTTAAGATCTGGGGCAACCTCTGGTTCTGCGGCAGCGTGCCCTCCTCCTGCCACGTCATCGACACGGGCGAGGGGCTGATCCTCATAGACCCGGGCCTGCCGGAGACCTTTTATCTGGTCGTGCAGGGGCTCTGGGAGCTGGGCTTCGAGCCGAAGCAGGTGAAGGCCATCCTCCACACGCACGGTCACTACGACCATGCGGGCGCGACGAAGCTGCTGCTCGGCCTCGCGCCGGAGGCGAAGACCTACATCGGCGCGGGCGACGCGGACACCGTCCGTGGCCTCGACGAGCTCTCGCTCGCGGAGCTGGTCGGGGCCGAGTTCGACGGCTTCTTCGAGCCGGACGTGCTGCTGGAGGACGGATATGTGCTGAGGCTCGGGAACACCGAGGTGAGATGCGTCTCGACCCCGGGGCACTCGAGGGGCACCTTCAGCTTCTTCTTCGACGCCGTGGACGAGGCCGGGGAAGCCAAGCGCTGCGGTATGCACGGCGGCGCGGGCATAAACTCCATGATGCTCGAATACTACGCGGCGCACGGGCTCGACCCCTCGGAGCGAGACGCCTTTGTGCCGGGGCTAAAACGCATCCGGGACGAGCACGTGGACATCTGCCTCGGCAGCCACACCTATTGCAACGGCACCCAGGCCAAGGGCAGGAAGGCGCTCGCCGGAGACAGGTACGCTTTCGTGGACGAGACGGAGTGGGCCAGATACTGCGACAAGACCATCGCCACCTTCGAGGCCATGGTGTCGCGGGGCCAGTAAAAAAGGAAGTACGTTTTTGACATAAGAAAATCTAAAGGAGGAAAGCAGGAATGAAAATAGCAATGGTCGGCTCGGGCGCGGCCGGAAGCGTGTTCGCCGGTTATCTGAGGCTCGGCGGCGCAGACCTGACGCTGGTCGATCCCTACAAGGAGCACATGGACAAGATCGCCGCGGACGGGCTCACCTTTGTCGTGAACGGCGGAGAGACCCATCAGCTCACGGGCTTCAAGACCGCGTACTCGGCAGACGATATCGGCATCATGGACGTCGTCATCTTCATGACCAAGACCCCGCAGCTGGACGCGGCGCTCAAGGGCGCGGCGCCCTGCATAGGCCCCGAGACGGTGCTGGTCTCGC
>CABVBV010000206.1 GCA_902496595.1 uncultured Eubacteriales bacterium
ATCAGCTCTCCGGCATCCTCGAAGCCTGCGAAGCCCGGAAAGGAAATGTAATAACAATGAACGAAGTCAAGAATAAGAAGAAAAAGAACCGCTACCTGCCCATAGCCGTCGCCGCCGCGCTCGTGCTGGTGTGCCTCGGCGGATATATAGGCTTCAGCTACGGCCAGGGCGCCGACCAGCCCGCAGATGCCGGCGTCGCCTCGGTCATCACCCTGGACGTGAATCCCAGCCTCAGCATCAGCGTCGACGAAAACGACAAGGTCGTCACTGTCACGCCGCTCAACGACGATGCTAAAACAGTCATAGGCACCATGGACTTCGCCGGCTCGAGCCTCGACGTCACGGTGAACGCGCTCATAGGCTCCATGCTGGTGAACGGCTACCTGGACGATATCAGGAATTCCATCCTCGTCTCCGTGGAAAACGGCGACGCGGCGAAGGCGGCCAGCCTTCAGGCCCAGGTCAGCGCACTCATAAGCAGCGCGGTGGGCGACGGCGGGTTTGAGGCATCCGTGCTGACCCAGACCGTCGCCGCGACGAGCGAGAGCGCGGCCATCGCCGAGCAGTACGGCATCTCCGAGGGCAAGGCCGAGCTCATCCTCAAGGTCGTCGCCGCCGACCCGACCCTGACCGTGGACTCGCTTGCGAACCTCTCTGTCAACGACATAAGCCTCATTGCAAGCTCCCGCGGCCTCTCCGACAACACCGTGACCCAGACCGGCACGGCCAGCGACAAGGGCTATATCGGCGTCGAAGCCGCCAAGGCCGCCGCCTACGCCCACGCGGGCGTCAGCGCCGCCGACGTCATGTACGTCGAGGTAGACTTCGACAGCGAGCACGGCGTCATGGTCTACGAGGTCGAGTTCTACGCCGGCACGACGGAGTACGAGTACGACATCAACGCCCTGACCGGCGAGGTCGTGAAGTTCGAGCAGGAGCAGACCGGCGCGAGCGTCCCCGGCGGCAATGCCGGCGACTATATCGGCGAGGCGGCGGCGCAGGACGCGGCGCTCAAGCACTCCGGCGTGTCCGAGGCGGACGTCTGCTGGCTAAAGAGCGACTTTGACCGCGACGACGGCGTTTACTACTACGAGTTTGAGTTTTCCGCGAACGGCGTGAAGTACGACTATGAGATAAACGCCCTGACCGGCGAGGTCATCAAGTTCGAGCAGGAGCAGGCCGGCAACCTCTCCGGCAACGGAAACGGAAACGGTGGCGCGAACACCGGCGAGCTCATAGGCGAGGCGGCGGCGAAGGCCGCGGCCCTGGCCGACGCGGGCGTTTCCGAGAGCGAGGTCACGCGCATGAAGTGCGAGCTTGACCGTGAGCACGGCAGCTACGTCTACGAGGTGGAGTTCGACGTGGGCCGCATGGAGTATGAGTACGAGATTGACGCCTACACCGGCGCGATACTCAAGTCCGAGCAGGACTACGACTGAGGACAGACCAAAACCAAAGCCCTTCCGGCGCAGAAAGCTGTGCTGGAAGGGCATTTTTTATCCCCCCGGGGGGCTTGCGGGCTAAAAATTGAGCAGTTAAAATGTAGCCATATCAGGGGAGCCTTTACATCCCACCCACAAAACCGCAAGAAAGGACTACGCATGAGAAAACTACACAGAGCAGCCGCGCTCATACTTGCCGCTGTAATGGCACTGTCGCTTTGCGCCTGCGGAAACGCACCCGCAAAGGAGACGCAGGCGCAGGAGACGGAAGCGCCGCAGACCAGAACGATTACGGACGCGCTCGGCAGGGAAGTCGCGCTTCCCGAGAAAATCGAGACCATCGTGCCCCTCGGCAATACGCCTCGGATGCTGACCTACCTCGGCCTTGCCGACAGGGTCGTCGGTATCGGCGACTGCGAGAAGGCCGAAAGCCCGCTCCAGGCCTACGCCTATGTGAACCGGGACAAGTGGAAGGATCTGCCCGTGGTAGGCTCGGACAGCTTCGGCGAGACGAGCTATTACCCCGAGGAGCTATTGAGCCTCGCGCCGGATGTCATCGTTTGCACCTATGGACTTGACACGGTGCAGGATATCGAACGTCAGACCGGCCTGCCTGTGGTCGCCGTCAAGGATGCGAGCCTGTTCTCTCCGGAGTATGAAGACAGTCTCCGTATTCTTGGCGAGGTCTGCGGCGTGAGCGAAAGAGCCGAGGCTGTCGTGGAGTTCATAAACTCCTGCATTTCCGACCTGCGCACCAGGACTGAGGGCATACCCGACGCCGACAAGCCGAGCATACTTGCCGCGGCGGCGACCTTCAAGGGCAGCCACGGCATCGAGGGCGTGTACTCGAACTACGCCGTCTTCGACGTCATCTCCGTCAACGACGTGACGCGTGACATGATGGACAGCAGCGTGCCCAAGGGCGTGCTCGTGGACAAGGAGCAGATACTCAAGTGGAACGCGGACATGATCTTCCTCGACTACAGCGGCGTGGAGCTGGTGCGCCAGGATATGGCCGAGAACCCCGACTTCTATAAGCAGCTCGACGCCTTCACGAACGGGAACGTGTACCAGTGCCCGAACTCTACCTGGCACTGGTCGAATGTGGAGATACCGCTCGTGAGCGCGTACTTCATGGGCTCGCTGCTCTATCCGGAGGCCTTTGCAGATGTGGATTTTGAGGCCAAGGCGTCGGAGATCTTCGGCTTTTTCCTCGGCGAGCCGGATTACCTCGTCACCCTCGCCGAAGCGGGCGCGGGTTATATGAAACTTGATTTTGAAGGAATGAACGGATGACAAGGCAGAAGGAGACGCAGCTGGAGATATACGAAAGCCACACGCGCAAAAAGCGTGCCGCGCTCATAGTCGCGGCGCTGGCCGCCATAGCGGCGGCGCTGTTCTCGGCGGGCGTGGGCTCCATCACGATATCCGTGTGGGAGATAGTGAAGACCATCTTCGGCGCGGGTGATATGCAGCAGAATACGGTCATCTGGGGCATCAGGCTGCCACGGGTGACGGCGGCTATACTTGTCGGGGCGATGCTGGCTTCCTCGGGCGCGGTCATGCAGTGCGTGCTGCACAACCCGCTCGCCTCGGCCTCGACACTGGGCGTGTCGCAGGGCGCGGCCTTCGGCGCTGCCGTGGGCATCATCGTCTTCGGCGGCGGGGTCGTAAACTCGGCCTCGGCGGCCACGGCGGTCACGGTTAACGACCCGTATATCGTAACGCTCTGCGCCTTCATCTGCGGCTCCTTCTCGACTGCGGTCATCATCGCCATCTCGCGCTTTAAGCGCGACATCGGCCCGGGCGGGCTGGTGCTGGCGGGTGTGGCGCTCAGCTCGCTCTTTTCCGGCGGCAGCACGCTGCTGCAATACTTT
>CABVBV010000207.1 GCA_902496595.1 uncultured Eubacteriales bacterium
CTGATACGGAAAAACGTACCGATGTACCGGCAATACAGCTTATAAGCCCAAAAAAACGGCGACCTGCCCGCCGAGGAGGGAGCATTTCCTCCTGAAGGGGCAGACCAGATGCTCCACCTTTTTTCAAAAGGTGTTCATATATCAAAGACCCGACCGCTCCGAATTTCCCCCCGGCGCGGTCGGGCCTTTTTTCGTCCGCCGTCCCTATTCAGACAACTATCCTGACGGCGGCCCTGGAGTTTTCTATCTTCACATCGCTGTGAACGCCTCCGGGCTCGCCGTCCCTTGTGAAAGGCACGGGCTCGGCAAAGGTGAAGCGCACGCTGCGGGCCTTCTCTATGCTCATCATCTCTCCCTTGTAGTTCTTCGACACGGCCTGGGACACGAGCGCGTTCAGGTCGGCCAGGGTCGCCGGGTATTTCACCAGCGCGACCTCGAAGAGCCCGTCGTCCAGGGCCACCATGTCCGGGTCGAGCTTCACGAGCCCGGCCACGGAGGTCGAATTTGTCACGCCGCCGAAGATGTAGTCTCCCTCCTCGACCCGGCCGTCGAGCTCCACCCGAGTCCTGTAATGCGGCAGCTTGGGCAGGCGGTTCATGCCTTCGAGCAGGTAGGCCAGATGCCCCAGCGCCTGCTTGGACTGCTGCGGCGTCTCGTAGCTCACGTCCGTGAAGGCGCCGAAGGCCGCGACGTAGGTGAAGTATTTGTCGTCTCCGAAGCAGCCTATGTCCCAGGCCCGGGGTGCGCCCTCGGCTATGCGCCGGGCGACGGCGGCGGGGTCGTTCTTCGGCAGCTTGAGCGTCGTGGCCACGTCGTTCGCCGTGCCGAGGGGGAAGTAGCCCACCGGCGGGCGCTTCTCAGGCTCGAGCGCCATCAGGCCGGATGTGACCTCCGAGAGCGTCCCGTCCCCGCCGAGGCAGCAGACGAGGTCGTAGCCCTCAGCCATCTGCGCCAGCTCTATGGCCTCGCCCGCCCTTGAAGTGAACCTCAGCGTCGGCTCGTAACCCGCCGAGTGCAGGGTGAAGAGCGCTTCGCCCAGGCCCTGCTTGTACATTCCCCGGCCCGCCACCGGGTTTATTATGAAAAACAGCTTTTTCATTCCGCACCTCACATCACGCTCAGATAGCGCTCGCCGGTGTCCGGCAGCAGGCATACGACGTTTTTGCCGCGAAACTCAGGTCGCCTGGCCAGCTCACGCGCCGCGAAGGCCGCAGCGCCCGAGGACACTCCGCAGAGCAGCCCCTCTTTCACCGCCAGCTCGCGCATGGCCGCGAGCGCATCCTCGTCCGTCACGGTCACGACCTCGTCGTACACCGTCGTGTCCAGGGCCTCGGGGATGAAGTTCGCGCCTATGCCCTGTATGGCGTGCGCCCCGGCGCGGCCCTCGGTGAGCAGGGGGGAGGAGGCGGGCTCCATCGCCACTATGCGTATGGACGGGTCGCGCTCCTTGAGGTACCTGCCGACGCCCGTTATCGTGCCGCCCGTGCCCGCGCCCGCGACGAAGGCCGCGATGTCCCCGTCCGTGTCGCGCCAGAGCTCCGGGCCGGTGGTCTCGTAGTGCGCCCGAGGGTTCGCGGGGTTCGAGAACTGGCCCGCGATGATGCTGCCCGGGTTCGCGGCGGCTATCTCCTCCGCCTTTGCCACTGCTCCGGACATACCCTCGGCGCCCGGCGTGAGCACCACCTCGGCCCCGTAGGCCGCGATGAGCTTTATGCGCTCGGGGCTCATGCTGTCGGGCATGACGATGACGGCCCTGTATCCCAGCACCGCCGAAAGCGCCGCGAGGCCGATGCCGGTGTTGCCGCTCGTCGGCTCAATGACCACGCCGCCCTTTTTGAGCCGGCCCTCCTTTTCCGCCGTCCGGAGCATGGAGAGCGCCACCCTGTCCTTCGCGCTGCCCGCAGGATTCTGCCGCTCGAGCTTCGCAAGAACGCTCGCGCCGGGAGCAAAACGGGAGAGCCGCACAAGCGGCGTTCCGCCTATGAGCTCGGTTATATCGGAATATATTTTGGCCATAACGCGCCTCCTGATGGAAATGGTGTTGAAAATTCGTTTGACTATGAGTATAATACAGAGAAGCGGCCAAAGCAAGCCGCAAACGGTAAACGAAAGGGGACGCGCCAATATGGAGCGGCAGAGGATCTCGGGCATATACGCCGACGCAGCCGCGTTCGCGGACAGGGAGATAACTGTCTGCGGCTGGGTCAGGACAGTGAGGGACATGAAGAATTTCGGCTTCGTCGAGCTGAACGACGGCTCCTGCCACAAGAGCCTGCAGGTCGTGCTCGAGAGGGGGAACCTGTCCAATTACGACGAGATCACGCGGCAGAACGTGGGCGCGGCCCTCATAGTGAAGGGCACCCTGGTGCTCACGCCCGAGGCCAAGCAGCCCTTCGAGCTCAAGGCCCGGGAGATCATGGTCGAGGGCGCCTCGACTCCGGACTACCCGCTGCAGAAGAAGCGACACAGCGTGGAGTTTCTGAGGACGATACAGCACCTGAGGCCGAGGACGAACCTGTTTTCGGCGGCCTTCAGGGTGCGCAGCGTCGCCGCGGCGGCGATACACGAGTTTTTCCAGAGCCGGGGCTTCGTCTATGTACACACGCCGATACTCACCGGCTCCGACTGCGAGGGCGCGGGCGAGATGTTCGGCGTCACGACCCTGGACGTGGCGAATCCGCCGAGGACGGAGGACGGCGCCGTCGACTGGAGCCAGGACTTCTTCGGCAAGCACGTGAGCCTGACCGTCTCCGGCCAGCTGAACGCCGAGAACTTCGCCATGGCCTTCGGCGACGTGTACACCTTCGGGCCCACCTTCAGGGCGGAGAAGTCGAACACCCAGAGGCACGCGGCCGAGTTCTGGATGATAGAGCCCGAGATGGCCTTCGCGGATCTGGGCGACTATATGGACAACGCCGAGGCGATGATAAAATACGTCATCACGAGGGTCATGGAGCGCTGCCCGCAGGAGATGGAGTTCTTCAACAGCTTTGTGGACAAGGGCCTGCTCGAGCGCCTGAACCACGTCGCGAGCTCCGACTTCGGCCGCGTGACCTACACCGAGGCCGTTGAGATACTCAAGAAGAACAACGACAAGTTCGACTACAAGGTCGACTGGGGCAGCGACCTGCAGACCGAGCACGAGCGCTACCTGACCGAGCAGGTCTTCAAGAAGCCCATCTTCGTGACGAACTACCCGAAGGAGATAAAGGCCTTCTACATGCGCCTGGACGAGGGCGGCAAGACCGTCGCGGCGGCGGACTGCCTGGTGCCCGGCATAGGCGAGATCGTCGGCGGCAGC
>CABVBV010000208.1 GCA_902496595.1 uncultured Eubacteriales bacterium
GCGGCTACGACGAGTTCAAGTACGCCCAGAAGGCCATAGAGTACGGGGCCAGGGCATATTTGCTCAAGCCCGTCGACAAGGCCGAGCTTTTCAGGGCGGTCGAACAGGCGCGGGCAGACAAGCTGCTCGACCACAGCCGGACTGACAGCCGGGCCCGGACGGAGAAGTCGCGCCGCGCACTCTTTTTCCACCACATACAGGGCGTGGGAGAAAACGCGGAGCTGTGCCAGCTCATGGCAGGGAGTTACCCCTTCCTCACGGGTGACTGCGAGCTGCTGCTCATAGGCTTTCCCGGAGGAGAGGCCGAAGCCGAGACGCTGGAGCGCAGGCTGGCAGCCCGTTTTTCGGGGAACGCGCTGCTCCTGGGCAGCACAAAGGAGCTGGTGCTCATTGCCGCCGCAGGATGCGACATCGAGGCCCTGCCGGACAGCATAGCCGACCTCAAATTCACGGCGGCGCTGGTTCGGGGAGTTCACGGCATAGGCGGGCTCCGGGAGGCTTACAGGAGGGCGAGCGACATCCTGGTGCACCGGCTGCTCTACCCCGGCAAGCGCCTGCTCACCGCTGAGGATATCTCGAAGATGTCCACGGATTTCACCATTCCCCACGCCGAAGTCGAGCGCCTCGGTGACATGGTGGGCATAGGCTCCGAGGCCGAGCTGAGCCGTGCGCTGACCGGGCTTTTCGAGCGCAAAAAACTCGCGGGCTACGGAATAGGCTATACGCTGGCGCTCTGCGACACGCTCTACCGGGTGCTGAGGAAGATAGAGAAGAAGCTGCACACCGGGGCGGAACTGGAGCCCATACATATGCCGCTGGAGTTCGAAACGATGCGCGAATACCTGCTCTTCGCAAACGACCAGCTGCTGAGGCTGCACCGTGCGGCGCGTGACCAGGGTTCCGGCAGGGACAACCTCGCGATAGGCCGGGCCGAGGCCTACATCCGGGCCAACTATATGCGCCCCATAACCCTCGCGGTGGTGTCGAACGAGGCGTCGCTCAACTACGCCTACTTTTCAAATTCGTTCAAGAAGCAGACGGGCAGGACGTTTTCGGAATATCTGCGCGACATTAGGCTCGACGCGGCGAAAAAGCTCCTGCGCCAGCCGGATATACGCATTTCCGAGGTGGCCGAGCGCGTGGGCTACGACAGCTACAAGAGCTTTTACAGGGCCTTCAAGGAGTCGGCGGGCATGACCCCGGCTGAGTATCAGCAGAAACAGTACAGGAGGCAGGATTAGATGACAGACCCCGTCCCGGGCGTGTGCTACTCTGGCTTCAGGCGAGGCCAGAGCCCGAAAAGCGGCGTGTTCCCGACAAGAGAGCAGGTGCTGGAAGACCTGAGGCTGCTTGCAGGCCTGGGCTTCCGGCGGCTGAGGATGTACGAACCGAATCGCCACGCTGAAACGGTGCTGGAACTGATAGCGGCCGAGGGCCTGCCGCTCAGAGTCATGCTCGGCATCGACCCCGCCGCAGAGTACCACAATCCCGGCTGCCCATGGACTCCCGAGCCGCTCTCAGATGAGCGTTATGCCGAAAACGCGAGGCGGAACGACGCGCAGCTCGGGAGACTCCTGGAGCTGGCAGGAAGGTATGAGAAGCATATGCTCGCCCTCTCCGTGGGCAACGAGAACCGTCCTTCGTGGGGCGCGGATCTTGTGCCGGTCGAGCGCCTGTGCGCCTTTGCTCGCAGGCTCAAGGCCGGCTCGGGCCTGCCCGTGGGCTACTGCGAGGGCGCCTGGGAGTGGCCGGGGCTGGCGGAGCTGGCCTCTGAGCTGGATTTCCTGGGCGTGCACAGCTACCCGCAGTGGAACCGTGTGCCGCTCCGGGAGGCGGTCGGGCACATGGAACGCAACCTGGAGCGTGTGTCGGCCGCGCTGCCGGGCAGGAAGCTGGTCGTCACCGAATTCGGCTGGGCGACTGAGTCGGACAGTCCGCAGATGCTGACGCGGGAGGCGTCCGAGCCCTCGCAGGCGGAATACCTGAAAGCCGCGCTGCGCCGGATGAGGGACGCGGGCGTGCCGAGCTTCATCTTCGAGGCCTTCGACGAGCCCTGGAAGGGCGGCTCTTCCGGGAGCGAGCCGGAGAAGCACTGGGGCCTGTTCCGTGAGGACAGGAGCGGAAAAACTGTTGTCGGGGAGATAGGAAAATGGCTTTGAGCTTCATGGGAAGCGATGGAGATTTCCGGCTCGGGCACGCGGAGCGCGTCTCGGGCCTGTATTTTCCGCTCTGCGCCGAGGGCGGGCTGAAGTCCTGCGTGACGCCGAGGCTGGGCGGGGACTGTAAGCTGGGGCAGGAGAGCTTCGTGCTGCGCCCGGTGAGCGTGCAGGATCTGGAGGACGGCATGGAGAGCCGCAATTTCTGGTGCAGGCTATCCGACGGGCGCTGCCGATCCATGACGGGCTTCGACGCATGGAGACTGGCAGAACCCGCCGAACTGACGGTCGAGGCGGGCCTGCTGTGGCACCGGCTGCGCGTTTCGGATGCGGCTTTTCCGCTCGAGAGCCGGGTGACGAGCTGGATAGCGCCGTCGATGCCCCTCGCAGAGATCACGCATTTCGTCATAAGGAACAGTGGAACGGAACCGGTCTGCTTCACTCCCACGGCGGCTGTGCCGCTCTACGGGCGCAGCGCAGACAACCTGCGCGACCACCGGCACGTGACCTCGCTGCTGCACCGGGCCCGGTGCGTGGTAAACGGCGTCATACTAAAGCCGACCTGGGCTTTTGACGAGCGCGGACATCTGTCTAACGGGAACAGCTATTTCGTCCTCGGCATGGACGGCTCCGGCGCTGCGCCGCGTGAGTTCTGCATGGACAGGCTCGAGTATACCGGCGAGGGCGGCAGCCTGCTCCGGCCTGAGTGGGCCGTGGACGAGAGGCCGGGAGTCCTGCCCGGCTCGAGGCTCGAGGGCCGCGAGACCGTGGGCGCGCTGAGGTTTGCCCCGGCCGCGCTGCAGCCGGGTGAGGAGGCGGAGTTCTGGCTGCTCATCGGCATGGCGCAGGACGGGGTGGAGCCCGAGCTGCCGTCCGCCGCGGAGCTTTCACGCTCGCTGGACGAGACGAAGCTGTGGTGGCGCAAGGTGGCACCCCTGCGCTTTGAGAGCGGCAGGCGCGATTTCGACCTGCTGCTGCGCTGGGTGGGCGTGCAGCCGGTGCTCCGGCGCATCTTCGGCTGCTCCTTCCTGCCGCACCACGACTACGGCCGCGGCGGCCGCGGCTGGCGCGACCTCTGCAGGACAGCCT
>CABVBV010000209.1 GCA_902496595.1 uncultured Eubacteriales bacterium
GACCGGCTACATCACGAGGGAGCAGCTCGTGACCATGCTCTGGCGCTACAAGGGCAGCCCTGCGGTCGAGCACACCCTCACCGCGCCCGACGCCTCCGGCATCAGCGACTGGGCCCTCGACGCGATGAAGTGGGCGGCTTCCACGGGCCTCATCGAAGGAGACGAGACCGGAGCGCTGAACCCGGCGTCGAACTCGACCAGGGCCCACGCGGCGACCTTCTTCATGCGCTTCTGCAAGTGAATAACAAAAAGGGGAGAGGCGGCACGCCTCTCCTTTTTTTCTATGCAAATTTAGAACACCGGTGAATTTATTGAAATTACTATATTGTTTCCAAAAGCCGATTGCGTTATAATTATTATGATTTTGTATCCTGGAGGGTATTGCGATGAAAAAGATGATTTTGGCCCTGCTGCTTGCGGTGCTTTTTACGGCGGCTTTGATCCCCGGCGCCGCAGCTAGCTCATCGAACGCTACGATGGATTTTGCAGCTTTCCTGCAAGCCGTCGAGGAAGCAGGTTATAACTATGACGGCAAGGGCGTCACTGTCCAGTGGAGCCCCTCGTCCGCGTGCACTAACAACATCACCCACACCTGCCCGGTGGATGGGCTAGCGCCTGACGGCAACAATGCCCAGCGCATTCAGAAGCCGAACGCCCAGTACCAGATCTTCAGCAGCCAGATCGATGTCTCCATCTCGAACGTGAATTTCAAGTTCGTCCCCACCGATTTTACGCTCTGCATGAATAGCGCATGGGGCGGCACGGCAACTGCGGAGGATACGCCCAACGCGGAGCTTCAACTCCTGAACAGCGGTGACGTGACCTTTAAGAATTGCACCTTCGACAAGGTTATCGCCAGCCCATTCAACAGTACCACCACATCGACCTTCGATAGCTGCAAGTTCTCAGACGTCTACAACGCCTACGCGATAAAGGACGTATATTCTCCCACGCTTATCGTTAACGGCTGCACATTTGAAAACTGCGGCGGCGCGATCTATCTTGAGAGCGACACAAAAGATGCTAAAAGATCTTTTAAGACCAGCATAACTATCACCGGCAACACCTTCAAGGACATTGATGAGAATGCCGCTGAGGACAAGGTCGGCACCCGCGGCCTCATCCAGTTTTCCGCAAATGGTGATTACAGCAACGCGAGCATCGTAATAAGCGGCAACAGCTCCAACAACGCCGCCGCCGTCCTCCGCCAGCTGAACCCGACCGTCACTGCCGCTCTTGTTGATGCAGAAAAGATCTTGGCCGAGAACAGCTTTGATTCCAGCGCCAGTTTCTTCCTTGGTACTACTGGCGTTGCAGTGAACACAGATGTCTATGTAGATGCGACAAATGGTAATGATAGTTCAGGTGACGGCACGAAAAACTATCCATACAAGACCATTTCCGAAGCCATGGCTAAAGCCAAGGCAGGGGACACCATTTTGGTGAGCGGCACTATCGGACATTATTTCTTCAATGGTATCACCAAGCCCGTGACGGTAAAGGGCAATGGAGAAGAGAAAGTCAACGTTGCAGGTAGCGTTGCTCTCCCAAAGGTGAATGGTACCGTCAAATTTGAAAATTTCAGCTTTAACGGCTCATCTACAATAGGAGTTTATGACAACGACAGCGGGTACGCTGGACTTGACCTGGTTATAGAAGACTGCGATTTCACAAACGCCGCCGGCAACTGCGTGTACATCATGCCCGAAATCAACAGTCTCACCGTTACCAATTGCAGCTTTACCGCTCCGGCTTCTCAGACTGCCTATGGTAAGCAGTATCTGATCTGGCCCTACTATGCCAAGACAGTGACAGTAACAGGATGCACGTTTGACGGCAGAAACGTCACCCGCGCTGCCATCCATCTGGGCGAAGGCCACCCGGACGGCACAACCGCCACCGTAAGCGGCAATACTTTCAGCAACTTTGAGCGCGGCGTCCAGCTGGCTTTTACGAACGATGCGCCCAACAACGTGACAATCACAAATAACGAATTTAATAGCATTGCTCTCTCCGACAAAACCATATCTGAGAGTTACGAGGTAGCAACGGTATTCATTCATGAGAATCTGAAGAGCAACACGAAAGTGAGCTATACAGAAAACGTGCTCACCGGAACCAGCGAACGCGCCATTTACACCGAGAACGCCAAACTCGATATTTCCAGTGTTGTGACCGAGTTCAGCGGAAATACGAAAAACGGCGTCAATCTCGGCGGGCTCTCGGAAAACGTGTTTGACGCTTTCGTTGCTGAGGTCAATGGGACGAAGTATAAGAGCATCGCAGCCGCCATAGCGGCCGCGGACGACGGCGATACCGTGACCATCCTGCCCGGGACGCATGAGCTCGCTGCGGACGAGTGCATCATCGTCAATAAGAGGCTCACGATCCGGGGCTCCGGAGAGGACACCGTCATATCCGGCATCGGCGATATCAGTTATGGCAACGGCCTCTTCACCTTCACCGCGGGCAGCGAGGGCAGTGTGCTCGAAGACCTGACGCTCAGGTACATATCCACCGGCGCACAGAGGGCCGCCATCTACTTCAACGGCGGTTTCACCGGCGGCAGTGCCGACAACGTGACGAAGATCCGCAACGTACACATCATAGGTGGAGACTCGCTGGCCAATATCAGCACCTCCATCGGCATAAGCTCCACCTATATGACCGGCGGCTTCATAGAGGTCAGTGGCTGCACGCTTGAGAACCTCGCCTACGGTATGTACTTCAACGGCGTCCACGACCTGACGATCAGCGGCAACACCATCGACGGTACCAAGTACAACGCCATCAATATCGCCGGCGACAGCGATGAGTACGGCTGCTACGATGTCAGCATCAGCGGCAACACCCTGCGCAATATCTCCTATGAGAATTACAACGACCCCGTGTATTCCAGCGGCATCAGCGTCGGCACCAACGCGACCGTCGAGATCGGCCAAAACGATATTTCCATGCTCAACGGCAAGGAGTCCGTCTACTTCGTGCCTGACGACACGCCCGGAACGCGCTATATAGTCAGCGTGGTAGTGGACGGTAAGACAATAAGCCAGGCGGCAGTCAACCCGGGCGGCAGCTTCACCCTGCCCGCCGCGCCGAGCAAATCCGGCTATATCTTCATGGGCTGGAAGTCCGGAAACGATACCTACAAGGCCCAGCAGGCAGTCACCGTGAACAGCGACATGACCTTCTACGCGGTCTGGGCGAATATGCCCGACGTGGGCCCGACCGT
>CABVBV010000210.1 GCA_902496595.1 uncultured Eubacteriales bacterium
AGGCGACCGGACATTACAGCTACAATCTGCTCGGGTTTCTTCTTGACAACGGTCTGGCCACCTATGTCCTGAATCCCTTGCGCACAAACCTTTACCGAAAGAGCCTCAGTCTGCGAAAGACGAAAACCGACCGGGTGGATGCACGAACGATTGCTTCTATGCTGTTGTCTGATGCGGGCCTCAAACCCTACACAGATACAGCATACCACAACGAGGAATTAAAGTCACTGACCAGATACCGTTTTGACAAGGTAAAAGAGCGCGCCAAGCTGAAAAGTTCGGTTTCCAGACTGGTCTGCATTCTGTTCCCGGAATTGGAAAAACTCGTCCCTTCTCTGCACATTGCCTCTGTCTACGCCCTGCTGGAAGAGTTCCCCGGGGCCAAACAGGTTGCTGCAGCCCATTTAACGAGACTGAAAGCATTGCTCGAAACCGCCTCTAAGGGCCGCTACAAACGGGACATGGTTCTTGAAATACGAGATGCCGCCAGAAATTCTATTGGCTCTCGGATGCCTGCCAAGTCTCTTGAATTACAGCACACCATTCGTCTTATCCGTGAACTGGATGACGAAATTGAGGAAATCGAAGAACAGATCCATTCCATTATGGATGAGCTTCATTCTCCCATTACTACCATCCCAGGGTTGGGGTTCCGCATGGCTGCCATGATCCTGGCCGAGGTCGGCGACTTTACCCGGTTTGACTCCCCGGACAAGCTGTTGGCTTATGCCGGGATGTCCCCCTCCACTTACCAGTCCGGACAGCTCAAGAACTGCTACCCTCACATGGAAAAACGTGGCTCCCGATACCTACGCTACGCACTTTACAACACAACCAAGTATGTCTGCCGCTGGGACCCGACCTTTGCTGCCTATCTTACTAAGAAGCGGGCGGAGGGAAAACACTACAATATTGCCATCTCTCACGCTGCCAAAAAGTTGGTTCGTCTGATATTTGCCATGGAGAAATCCAGGCGGCCATATTGCTTAGCGGCTTGAGTGCAACTACTCGAATAGCCAGCAGGGGTCTGACAAGACCTCAGCTTTGCTATACCCTTTCTGAGACATCTTTCCTCTTCACCACCATTCATTTTGTGGGTTGACACTTAATAGTTAATCTTTCTATGTTGATGTGGTTTATCCTAGTTAAAGTGAGCTGAGTTTTACTTTTCCTTCCTCCCAAAATCCAGCCAGTAGATCACCCTCTCGCCGTCGTCCTTGAGGATGAGGTCGGCGGGGTAGTAGGCGTCGCACTTGGCGGAGTAGACCTCGTTAATATGTATCCGTCCGTCGCGCAGTAGCTGGGCGGCCTGAGACTTGCTCAGGCGGATGCGCTTGGCGGCGAGGAACTTGTTGTCTGTCCAGAGGGCAAAACGGCAGACGCTGCTCTCGCAGAAATAGCCCTTCTTGCCCGTCACGACGTTGCAGCCGCAGCGCGGGCATTTGCCTATGACCTCGCCCTGTGTGGGAAACTGCGGCGTGGCCAGCTTCGGTGTGTAACTGCCGCACAGCTCGCGCACCATGTCCTCAATGCCCGACACGAACGCCTCCGGCGAAAGCTCGCCGCGCTCTACCTGGCTGAGTTTCTGCTCCCACTCAGACGTGAGTTCCGCCGAGGCAAGCTGCTCCGGCAGCACAGCCGTGAGCGCCGCACCCGTCTGCGTAGGGATGAGGGTCGTGTTCTTTTTTGCCTTCTTTCGCTCTATGAAGCCCGCAGCCACCAGCTTCTCTATGATGCCGGCCCGTGTCGCGGGCGTACCCAGGCCCTTGCGCTCGGCGTCGTCGGGCGTCTCCCCGGCGTTCTCCATGGCCGCAAGCAGACTGCCCTCAGTGAAATGCGCCGGGGGCGAGGTCTGGCCCTCCTTGACCTCGGCGCTCAGGACGGGCAGCTCATCGCCCTCGTGCAGTTCCGGCAGGGACGTGTCCCGGCGCTCGGCGCTGTCGTAGACGCGCCAGCCGGGGTCAAGTACAGTTTTGCCCTTAACGCTGTATGTGACCCCGCCGCAGACAAGCTCGACGCTCGTCTCCAGCCAGCGGTGGGGCGCGCAGACGGCCCGGAGCACCTGCGCCGCCATGAGTCGCAGCAGCTCTCGCTCGCCAGCGGGCAGGGCGTCAAGCTCGCAGTCCGCGGCGCTCATGGTGGGAACAAGGGCGTGGTGGTCGGAGACCTTGGCGCTGTCGCAGACCTGTTCAGCGTAGACGGCAAACGGCGGCTCAAGGCCGCAGATGCCAGCCGCGCAGAGGACGAGGGACTTCACGCCGTCTGCCATTCCATCCGTGAGGAAACGGCTGTCCGTGCGAGGATAGGTGCAGAGGCGCTTTTCGTAGAGGCTCTGCGCATAGTCCAGCGTCTGCTGGGCGGTGTAGCCGAGGACGCGGTTGGCCACGCGCTGGAGCGTGGTCAGGTCGTAGAGCGCGGGGGCGTTCTCGGACTTCTCCTTAGTGCTGACCGCTGACACGACGCACTTGCCGCCGGCAGAGACCACAGCTTCCTCAGCCTCGGCCCTGTTGCTGAACCGCTTGCTCTCAGCGGAAAATTCTCCGAGGTGCAGTTCGGCGGTGCAGAAGGACTCAGGTACGAAGCCCGCAATGTCTGCCTCGCGCTGCGTGAGCAGGGCGAGCGTGGGCGAGACAACGCGGCCTGTGTTCAGGGTGCGGTGGTAGGTGACGGAGAGCAGGCGCGTGGCGTTGATGCCGACTAGCCAGTCAGCGCGCTCCCGGCAGCGGGCGGCGGCAAAGAGCCGGTCATAGTCCGAGCCGGGGCGAAGGTCTGCGAGGGCGCGGCGTATCTCGGCTTCCTCCATCGAGTTGAGCCAGAGGCGCAGCGTGGGCTTTGTGCAGCCTGTGAGTTCGTAGAGGTTGCGGAAGATGAGCTCGCCCTCGCGTCCGGCGTCGCAGGCGTTTATGACCTGGGAGACGTCGTCCCTGTTCATGAGTCCGCGCAGGATTCCGAACTGTTTTCGCTTGTCCTGCGGCACTCTGTAGCGCCAGTCCTGGGGCAGTATTGGCAGGTCGGCTACGCGCCAGCGGCTGAGCTGCGGATCGTAGGCCTCGGCACTTACGAGCTGTGCCAGATGCCCAAGGCACCAGCCCACAACATATCCGTTGCCCTCGAGGTATCCGTCTTTACGCGTTATAGCCCCGACCACCGCGGCAATAGCCTGCGCGACGGAGGGCTTTTCGGTTATTATGA
>CABVBV010000211.1 GCA_902496595.1 uncultured Eubacteriales bacterium
CTGCGGTGTTAGCCATAAGGCCGCGCATACCGGCCAGCTGACGGATCTGGTTCATGGAGCCGCGGGCGCCGGAGTTCGCCATCATATAGATGGGGTTGTACTCGTCCAGGCAATTTTGCAGCGCGCCCGTGACGTCCTTCGTCGTCTGCTCCCACTCGTCGACTACCAGACGATAGCGCTCGTCGTTCGTGATGAAGCCGCGGCGGAACTGCTTTTCAATGTCGAGCACCTTGTTTTCGGTGGCTTCGATGAGCGTCTTCTTCGCCTCGGGGACGGTCATGTCCGCGATGGATATCGTGATCGCACCCTGGGTGGAGTACTTGAAGCCCAGCGCCTTGATGTTGTCAAGCACCTCGGCGGAGATGGTGAAGCCGTACTTCTGGATGCAGCGGTCGATGATATCGCCCAGCTGCTTCTTGCCGACCTGGAAGCTGATCTCGTGATCGAAGGCGTGCTCCGGGTCGCTGCGGTCGACATAGCCCAGATCCTGAGGTATGGGCTCGTTGAAGATAATGCGGCCCACGGTCGTCCTTATGAGCTTGTGCGCGGGGACTCCGTCTATGGTCTTCTCGACCCTGACCAGAATGGGCGCGTGGATGCCGATGTCGCCGTAGTTGTAGGCCATGATCGCCTCGGCGGAGGTGCCGTAGGCCTTGATCGGCCTGTAATCGGCCTCTTTTTTGCCTTCCTTCTTCGCGGCCTTGTTGGCAGCCACGAACTCGTCCGCGTCCACGACCTCGCCCACGGGCAGCCCGGTCTCTCCGGCGTCCGTGACGTATACCTGCTCCGCTCCCTTCTCGGCCTTGCCGAGCCTGACGTAAGTCAGGTAGTAGGAGCCGAGGATCATGTCCTGCGTCGGCACGGTGACGGGGTGGCCGTCCTGCGGCCTGAGCAGGTTGTTCGCCGAGAGCATCAGTATCCTCGCCTCGGCCTGGGCCTCGGAGGAGAGGGGAACGTGAATGGCCATCTGGTCGCCGTCGAAGTCGGCGTTATACGCCGTGCAGACCAGCGGGTGCAGCCTGAGCGCACGGCCCTCGACCAGGATGGGCTCGAAAGCCTGGATGCCCAGCCTGTGCAGCGTGGGCGCACGGTTGAGCAGCACCGGGTGCTCCTTGATGACGACGTCCAGCGCGTCCCAGACCTCGGTGCGCTGCTTGTCGACCATCTTCTTGGCGGATTTGATATTGTTCGCAACGCCGTCCTCGACCAGCTTCTTCATGACGAAGGGCCGGAACAGCTCTATTGCCATCTCCTTCGGCACGCCGCACTGGTAGATCTTCAGGTCGGGGCCGACGACGATGACGGAACGGCCGGAGTAGTCGACGCGCTTGCCGAGCAGATTCTGGCGGAAGCGGCCCTGCTTGCCTTTGAGCATATCGGAAAGGCTCTTGAGCGCCCTGGAGTTCGCGCCGGTGACGGCCCTGCCGCGCCTGCCGTTATCTATGAGCGCGTCCACGGCCTCCTGCAGCATACGCTTCTCGTTCCTGACGATGATGTCCGGAGCCTTGAGCTGCATGAGCCTCTTGAGTCGGTTGTTGCGGTTTATAACGCGCCTGTACAGGTCGTTCAGGTCGCTCGTGGCGAACCTGCCGCCGTCGAGCTGCACCATGGGGCGTATCTCGGGCGGGATGACGGGCAGAACGTCTATTATCATCCACTCGGGCTTGTTGCCGCTCTGGCGGAAGGCCTCCACGACCTCGAGCCTCTTGACGAGCTTCGCCTTCTTCTGGCCGCCCGCCGTGGCGAGTTCCTCGCGCAGTTTGACGGAGAGCTCCTCGCAGTCTATCTGCTGCAGCAGGGTCTTGATGGCCTCCGCGCCCATTCCAGCGGCAAAGTCGTCCTCGTACTTCTCACGCATATCGCGGTACTCGCGCTCGGAGAGGATCTGGCACTTCTCCAGCGGCGTATCGCCCGGGTCGGTGACGATGTACGCGCCGAAGTACAGCACCTTCTCGAGTATCCTCGGGGTGATGTCCAGCAAGAGGCCCATCCTCGAGGGGATGCCCTTGAAATACCAGATGTGGCTCACGGGCGCGGCCAGCTCGATGTGGCCCATGCGCTCGCGCCTGACCTTGGCCTTCGTGACCTCGACTCCGCAGCGGTCGCAGATCTTGCCCTTGTAGCGTATCTTCTTGTACTTGCCGCAGTGGCATTCCCAGTCCTTGGTGGGCCCGAAGATGCGCTCGCAGAACAGACCGTCGCGCTCGGGCTTGAGGGTGCGGTAGTTGATGGTCTCCGGCTTCTTGACCTCGCCGTAAGACCAGGAGCGGATCATCTCTGGGGAGGCTATGCCTATTTTGATGGCGTCAAAAGGTGTGTAGCTCATGGCTTATTCCTCCTCCATTCCAAACTCATCTCCCGAGAAGCCCGGGAAACTGTCATCGTCCTCGTCGTCAAGGTCGCCGTCCAGGTCGAGCTCGTCCTCGGGGACGTTCTCGATGCTGAAGCCCGCGTCCTCTATCTCGCTGTCGTCGGCGCGATACTCGTCCTTCATACCGGGGATGTAATCGTCCTCGTCGTCGTCCTTGAGCTCTATCTCCTCTCCGTCCTTGTCGAGTATCCTCACGTCGAGGCAGAGGGACTGCAGCTCCTTCACGAGCACCTTGAAGCTCTCGGGCACGCCCGGCTGCGGGATGTTGTGGCCCTTCACGATGCTCTCGTAGGTCTTGACGCGGCCCGTGACGTCGTCAGACTTCACGGTGAGTATCTCCTGCAGCGTGTACGCCGCGCCGTAGGCCTCGAGCGCCCAGACCTCCATCTCGCCGAAGCGCTGGCCGCCGAACTGGGCCTTGCCGCCCAAGGGCTGCTGCGTGACGAGGCTGTACGGGCCGGTAGACCTCGCGTGTATCTTGTCGTCGACGAGGTGGTGCAGCTTGAGGAAGTAGACGTAGCCGACGGTGACGTCGTTATCGAACTTCGCGCCCGTGCGGCCGTCGTAGAGGACGCTCTTGCCGTCCTCACGCAGACCGGCGAGACGCAGAGTTTCACGTATGGTGGACTCGTTAGCGCCGTTGAAGATAGGCGTCGCCACTTTCCAGCCCAGGGCCTGAGCGGCATAGCCGAGGTGGACTTCCAGCACCTGGCCGATATTCATACGGCTCGGGACGCCCAGGGGGTTCAGGACGATATCCAGCGGGGTGCCGTCCGGCAGGTAAGGCAT
>CABVBV010000212.1 GCA_902496595.1 uncultured Eubacteriales bacterium
CGTGTAGGTCTCGCCGCCGATCTCGACGGTCGGGGTCAGGTCGTTGGCATACTGCATACCGAGTATCTCCTGCTTGCCGCCGGCGCCGTTGTCGCCCGACTGGGGCTCGAACACACCTATCTTGACGACCTTGTCGCCGGTGCTGCCGCCGTCATCAGGCGCGTCGGTGGCGACGCTGCCGCCGTCATCGGGGGCGTCGGTCGGGGTGCTGTCAGTGCTGCCGCAGGCCGCCAGCGCGAATACCATGCACAGCGCAAGCAGAAGTGCAAGTATCTTCTTCATTTCGTTTCATCCTCCTAAATCATGTTCGGCTGCGACGTCCACGCAGAGCGGACAAATGTACTTCGCAGCCTGGGCAAGATTATAAACCATCTCGCCCGTGATTGCAACACAATTTCGTACTTTTTACCTGCTATTTCTTTAATTAATCACATCGAAAAAATTCCTTGCCAATTTTCGTTCTGCTTTTTTCTGTGTTTTTATGCACAATATACAATTATGTCAAAACCGGCCCGCTGCGCCAATCCGTACCGCCTCTGCGTTCTGCGGCAGCCTTATAGGCCAGGACATAGAGGTCTCTGGCGGCAGCGCCGAGCTTGAATATCTCAAGGGCCTCGGGGGCCAGCTGTCTTGCAGCGGCAGGTTTTGTTATCACGGGCACCCTGCTCCTTTCCCCTATCAGCCTGAGCAGTTTGCAGCCGCGCTCGCTTGCTGCGAGCAGTCTGGCGCAGCCGGGAAGCTCGCAGCTCATGCCGTCCTTCACTCCGATGCAGGCGCACATTACCATTCTCCGTATCCTTGCCAGGGCATAGCGTTTGGATTTTGCTGCCGAGAGCACGCCGTCAAGCGTCGGCTCATCCCTTACCGCAGCGCACAGGCGGTTGCCCAGGCCCTCTGATGCGTCGGGCAGTTTATTGAACTCCTCATCCGGCAGCATTCTCAGTCTTGAGAGCAGCATTGGCTCCAGCGTCTCCATAAGCACAGGGCCCCGCCCTCGCTCCATCTCGCGCTCGAACACCGACGCTGCCGCCTCCGGAATAAATTTGCGGCAGCTCTTTCCGGCGGCGAGTCTCGACCTCAGCTCTGAAGCGGATCTGTATATACCCTCACCCGGCCCGTCGTGCTCAGCGCCCTCGCGCCGGATAGTCATAAAGCCCATGTCCAGGCCGAGCTCATAGATGGCGCGGATATATTCGACGCCCAGGATATTGTTCGGAGTTCCGAGCAGCTCCGCCGTCTCCTCCCCTGCTATTGCCGCGACAGCCCTCTGCCGCGCTGCCGCAAACGGAATGCCGCCCTCCAGCTCCTTCTTGAGCTCCGGCTTCAATTTAGGGCTCAGCAAGGCCTCTGCAGCCCGCTCCAGCAGCTCCGTCTCTCCGCACTCGCTGCCGAAGAAAAGGCAGTCCACCACTCCCAGCGAAGCCAGCAGTCCCACGCCGCCCCTGGCAAAGCCCTCGGCAGAGGACAGCGCCCAGGGCAGCGGGAGCTCGAACACCAGGTCTGCTCCGCACCTCGCCGCGGCCTCCGCCCTCGCGAACTTTGACCACACCGCAGCTTCGCCCCTCTGGACAAAATCCCCCGACATGACGCACACCACCGCTGCGTCTTCCCCGCCAAGCGCCTCTCGCGCCCGGTCGATGAGCAGTTTGTGCCCGTTATGAAATGGGTTGAACTCAGTTACTATTCCGCCGACTCGCACAACAGCCGCCTCCCTGCCGCTGATTTCCCTCTTGCGTTTTGGGTGAAATGTGGATAAAATAAGTAGTTGGAAACGTGCTCACATTTTACTATGGGCGAGACATATTTACAATAGAAGAAAGGATACTGCTGAAATGAAAGTTTTGGTCATCAACGCCGGAAGCTCCTCCCTCAAGTACCAGCTCATCGATATGGAGACCGAGGCCGTGCTCGCGAAGGGCCTTTGCGAGAGGATAGGCATCGACGGTCATCTGAAGCACACCCCGCTCGTCGGCGGCAAGCCCGTGTTCAACGAGGACGTCGCCCTGCCGACGCATTCCGAGGCCATTGCCGCCGTCATCGACAAGCTGACGAGCGCGGAGTACGGAGTCGTGGCCAGCATGAGCGAGATAGACGCCGTCGGCCACAGGGTCGTCCACGGCGGCGAGAAGTTCGCCAGCTCCGTGAGGATAACCGACGAGGTCATGAAGGCGCTCGAGGACTGCACGCCCTTTGCGCCGCTGCACAACCCCGCAAACATCACGGGCATCAACGCCTGCGTCGCCGTCATGGGCAAGGACGTGCCGCAGGTCGCCGTGTTCGACACCGCCTTCCACCAGACCATGCCGGCCAAGGCCTTCACCTATGCCGTGCCCTACGACTATTACAAGAACGACGGCATAAGGCGCTACGGCTTCCACGGCACCAGCCACCGCTATGTCTCCGGCCGCTGCGCCGAGCTCATGGGCAAGCCCATCGAGGAGCTCAAGATAATCAGCTGCCACATGGGCAACGGCTCCTCCATCTGCGCCGTCGACGGCGGCAAGAGCGTGGACACCTCCATGGGCTTCACCCCGCTGGTCGGCCTGCCGATGGGCACCCGCTGCGGCGACCTCGACCCGGGCGTCATGCAGTTCATCATGAACAAGTACGGCATGGACATCGACACCATGCTGAACGTCCTCAACAAGAAGTCCGGCGTCCTGGGCGTCTCCGGCGTCTCGAGCGACTTCCGCGACCTCGAGACCGCGGCGAACGAGGGCAATGACCGCGCCAGGCTTGCGCTCGATATGTTCGACTACTGGGTCGCCAAGGTCGTGGGCAGCTACGCCGCCGCCATGAACGGCGTGGACGCCATCATCTTCACCGCCGGCGTGGGCGAGAACAGCGCCACGACGAGGGCGGGCATCTGCAAGTATCTCGGCTTCCTCGGCTGCGAGGTGGACGCGGAGCAGAACAAGAAGCGCGGCGAGGACGTGTGCATCTCCACCGCCGACTCCAAGGTCAAGCTCTTTGTTATCCCGACGAATGAAGAACTCGTCATCGCCCGCGACACCCGCGACATAGTCGTCGGCTGAGCGGTTCAGCATCTGAAACAAAAATGGAGCGCACCTTTGAAGTGACCCCCAAAAGTTAGACAATATTTGAAAAGGAGAATAGTTTAAGCAGC
>CABVBV010000213.1 GCA_902496595.1 uncultured Eubacteriales bacterium
TTCTGCATTTTCCTCGGTTCTCCCAAGTAACGTGTTTGCCGCGCCGGGCATATTATGGCTCAGACGGTGCAGTTCCGGCGCCGGCGCCGTCCTCTACCTCAGACAGCCAGCCTCGCCCGCCCTCCGCGCAGGGCCGGGCCCGGGTAAATCACATAGCGCGGAGAAAGGTCGATTAAATGTTCTGCGGAAATGGAAACGGAAGCTGCTTCTGGATCATCATCATACTCCTGCTCATCTTCTGCTGCGGCGGAAATTGCGGCTGCAGCTCGAGCTGCGAGAGCAGCAACAACTGCTGCAACAGCTGCTGCTGAGGCGGCTTAGTCCAAGGCACAGGGCTCGTCAGAGCCCTGTTTTTATTATCTCCCGTTCTGTTATGACGTAGCACACGGCGAAATCGTTCCAATCCTTCGGAACTTTCTCGAGCAGCAGCGCATCGCGGCAGAGGCAGGCGGTAACGACGCTGTGCCCGGCGAGATATCTGTCATAGTACCCACCGCCGTGACCCAGCCTTATTCCTCTCCTGTCGCAGCATAACCCGGGAACCAGCATGAAGTCGCCTGGCTCCGGCTCTACGGCCGGCGCCGTGTCCGGAGGCTGCGGTATGCCGAAAATCCCCCCTGCGAGCGTCCCGTCATACTCCGCGAAGTCCATAGCTCCGCCCCTCCTGCTCCTCGGCAGGGCCACTCTTCTGCCCTCCTTGAGCAGATCCTCAACTATTCGCCGAGTATCGCACTCCCTGTCTACCGACAGATAGGCAAAGACGGTTCCTGCGCCACGGAACTCCGGCATCGAGAGCACATTTCTCATTATGCCCGCGTCGCTCTCGGCAAGATACCTCTCGTCGAGAGACGCCGTCTTAACTTTTATCTCCTGGCGGAGCCTTGCTTTTTCCTCTTTCACAGCGCTGCCATAACGTCGGCGAAGATCTCCTCGTGCTTCTCGTCCAGCTCTCTTATCTTGCCGTCTTTCCTGAAGTCCACGCGTCTCCAGCCGTAATGGTCTGCGGCGCGGCTCCCCGTCTTCAGGCAGGCCTCCAGATACGCCGCGTCCTTCTCGTGTATGTCCCCGTCCTTACCGGTCTTCTCCTGCCTGTGCCTCATCCTCGCCAGCGAGGTCTCTATATCCACATCCAGGTATATCACCAGATCCGGCCTCGGCAGGCCGAGTTTAACATATTCGAGGTCGTACAGCCAGTCGAAAAAGGCCGGCTGCTCCGACTCCGGCAGCTTCGCCCCCTGGTGTACGGCATTCGAGGTAGTATATCTGTCTGAAAGTATTACGCCGCCCTTGTTGTAATACTCGCCCCAGTCCGTCATATACGAGGCGTACCTGTCCACGGCGTAGAATATCGACGCCGCGCAGGCCCCGACGTCCGAGGGGTTAGCCCCGAACCTGCCCTCCAGGTACATCCTTATGAGCGCAGAGGACTCCTGGTCGTACCTCGGGAAGACTATCGTCCGGCACTCGATCCCCTCGCGCTCGAACCTGGCCTTGAGCCTCTTATACTGTGCGGACTTGCCGCTGCCGTCTATGCCCTCGAGCACTATGAGCTTGCCCTTCGTTGCCATTTCACTTACCTCTCAGCCGCTCTCCCGCCGCTTCCGCGACAAAGAGGGGCAGCTTCATCATCCTGCCTATCCTTCTCGGTTCCTTCATGAGCCTGTACAGCCACTCGAGCCCGAGCTTCTGCCAGCTCTCGGGCGCACGCTTCACCGTGCCGGCGAAGACGTCCAGGCTGCCGCCGAGCCCGCACATGAGCCCCGCGGGCAGCGCCCCCTCCTCTTTCGCCATCCACAGCTCCTGCTTCGGTGCGCCGAGGCATACGAGCAAAAGATCCGGCTCAGCTTTCTTTATCTTCTCTATTATGGGCGCGTCGTCCGAAAAATAGCCGTCCGACGTACCCGCTATGACCAATCCCGGGAACCTCGCCCCGAGCGTCTCCGCGGCCTTCTCAGCCACGCCGGGCTTTGCGCCGAAGAGGTACACGCTGCCGCCCTGTTCCGCGAGCCTTGACATGACGCCGCAGGCGAAGTCTATGCCCGGCACCTTTTCCTTCATGGGCCGGCCGAGTATCTTTGCGCCCTTCACGATGCCCACCCCGTCGGGCAGCACCAGCGCCGCCCCGGCTAGCGCGGACTTGAGCTTCGCGTTCTCCTTCGCCAGCATGACTATCTCGGGGTTCGGCGTCACGACATAGCGGCACTCCCGCGCCTCTATGAGCGCCAGCGCCCTCTCGACGGCTTCGGCCATCGTAACATCGTCAAACTCTACGCCCAGTACCTCAGTACGGCTCATACCTCGGAAAACACCTGCCCTATCTTTTCGTGGATCACCAGATCCGCATACCTGTCATACGGCGTCTCGGACAGGTTCACGAGCACCATCTTATTGCCCCGGTAATAATTTATGAGCCCCGCCGCCGGGTACACGCCCAGCGAGGTGCCGCCTATTATGAGCACCTCGGCGTTCCTGATGTACATGAGCGCCCGCTCCATGATGTCCTGGTCGAGCGGCTCCTCGTAGAGCACTATGTCCGGCCTCACGACGCCGCCGCAGGAGCAGTGCGGCACGCCATTGCAGTGGTTCATCTCGTCCGCCGGGAAGGGCTTATGGCACCTCGAGCAGTACGCCCTCAGTATGCTGCCGTGCAGCTCGAGCACGTTCTTGCTGCCCGCCGCCTGGTGCAGCCCGTCGATATTCTGCGTGACCACGGCCTTGAGCTTCCCCTCGCGTTCGAGCTCGGCCAGCCGCAGGTGCGCACGGTTGGGCTTCACGCCCTCTACGACCAGCTTCTCGTGGTGGAAACGGTAATACTCCTCCGGGTCGCGCTCGAAGAAGGTGTGGCTCAGTATCGTCTCGGGCGGGTAGCGCCATTTCTGGTTGTACAGCCCGTCCACGCTGCGGAAATCGGGGATGCCGCTCTCCGTGGAGACGCCCGCGCCGCCGAAGAACACGATGTTGTCGCTCCCGGCTATCCATTGCCTGAGCTTTTCGATCTTTTCGTCCATGTCATCCTCCGTTCCCGCGTCCTGCCGGGCTTCAGCCCTGCGGGTTCATGGTGTAGTTCGGGGCTTCCTTCGTGATGTAGATGTCGTGCGGGTGGCTCTCCTTGAGGCC
>CABVBV010000214.1 GCA_902496595.1 uncultured Eubacteriales bacterium
CGGACATGATGCTGGGTCTGGTGAAAAGCCTGGACACGGTCATCTACTACGACGCCGAGCTGGTCGACATCATCCGCGAGGACGCCGGGGCCTTTCTCTCCGGAGAGCGCAGCCTGGAGGACACAGCGGCAATACTCGGCGACAGGCTCGGGACGTATCTGTCCGAGAAGTACGGGTAAAAACCTAAGAACGATATGAAGCCCCGGCCGCAGCGACCGGGGCTTCATATCGTGCCGTTTATCACATATGGAAGCGCCTTCTGGCCTCTTCTCTGAGAGACGGGACTTTCCTGACGATTATCAGAGGAATGGACAGGCCGACACAGGAGGCCAAGACCACCAGCGCCCAGCCGGGAGTCCAGCCGCCGAAGAGATAGCTGTCGCAGATATACTCGGTCAGCAGCGCGAAAAGCCCGGCTGAGAGCAGCACCAGCACAGCGGACACCAGAAGCGAGCAGCGCCTGGTCTTGATTATCCAATAGAGCACCGGAATTACCACAACACCTGCGGCCACTATGGGCAGCGCCAGTTTCAGATACCAGTCCATGCCGTCCAGCGCGACGGCAATGAGGCAGATGTAGGCCCCGATGGCAAGCACGTCCAGAGTCAGCCGGATCCATATGAACATCTTCCGGAACAGCAGCGGAGGCACGAACCAGACCCAGAGCATGGCCATCGCTCCGCCGATGAAAAACGACCACCATATGTCGCTGTAAAACACGATGTTCAGCAGCCCGCAGCAGATTGCGACAGACAGCAGCATCGCGCTCAGCAGCAGCGCCGCCTCGCGCCTCGATACCGGCGCGACCTCCTCCTTCCGAGCTGGGAAGAAGCCGGGCTCAGCCGCGTCCGGATGGCAGTTCGGATTCACGACCGGAGTGCCGCACAGAGGACACTCCCGCGCCCCGCGATTGAGCTCAACTCCGCAGTTTACACAGTATGACACTCAGACACCCCCTAACGGTTGCTCTCTATCCTGACGTGCAGGCCATCTCGGACAAGGAAACGGAAAAATTCTCGCTCGAGCTCCGCCTCCTTCTGCACGCCGGAAAAGGTTATCTCAAAGATGTCCTCATAACTTATGGCTGAAATGTGAGGCCGCGCCACCGTGGCCTGGCCCTGAACGACCTCCATGTGCTCGATGTGGGGCTTCATGCTGTCCGGAACCGTAAATATACCTGGGTTCGTGAAAACGGCGCTGTACGGCCTGACCCCTGTTATGTGGTAGCTCAGATGCATGATAGGGTTTTTCAGCACCCTGGGTATCAGCGCCAGGAACGGATTCAGCAGCAGCCTGACGCCTCTGGTCATCGCGGCCCGGAGCTTTACCGGTTCGGCGGCCAGGCGAATATAGTGGCGCATCAGGGACACGAGCTGCTCAAAGCTGTAATCACCCAGGTTCGGGTCTACGCAGGGCTGAACGGTGAGAATGAAGTTCCTGAGCGTCTCGGTCGGGAAAAATGCACGCAGATTCACAGGTATCGCCAGAGTGACGGGAAGTTCTCGGACTGGCCGCTCGCGCTTTTGCTTTTCAATGAGGAGTTTCATTAGAACGGCGGCGAGATATTCAGTAATGGAGACCCCGTATGAGCGGGCCTTGTGGCGCAGTTCCTTGACAGAGAGAAAGCCCATTGTGACGTGAAAGGTGTAAAACGGCTCGGGAGTACCCAGGTTCTGATATGCCTTGGATACCCTCGGCAGGGCCTTGGAGGCCTTGCCCGCATAGCGCAGGTAGGCGTCTTCCCGTTCCTCAGGCTTCGGCGCCTCGTCAGGATCGGCGATCCCGTCGCCGGGAGGTATTGCAAAGCCGCGCTGACGGAGATACTCTGCGAGCAGGGCCTTGAAAAAGTGAAGCGAACCCGCGCCATCTGCCAGGGCATGGAACACCTCGAGGGAGATCCGGTTCCTGTAATAGTAGAAACGGATCAGCCAGCCGCTGTCTTCGTTGAAGCGCACGGGTCGGCAGGGGTCGGCAACGTCCTCGCGCACATACGGCCCCGGAGCGTCGTTCGGCTCGAAATAATACCAGAAGAAACCACGGCAAATGCGCATGGCGAAGCCCGGAAACCTGGGCATAACGCGGTCGATCGCCGCTTGGAGCAGCACGGGATCCACCCGTTCCGTCATGACGGCCGAGAACCTGTATATCGCCGAGAACTCCTCCCTCTGAATGGAGGAGTACATGAAGCTGGCGTTGTCCATGCGATACCAAGGTATGCGCGGCTTTTCCATAATGCGCCTCCGTTGCCTGTATAAAGGGATTTTAACACCCCCCGAACAGCCTCACAAGTCGAAATTCAAAAAACGTTCAAAAACAGCGGGAACTTTTTTCTAGCAGGGGAGTCATATGGCCACGGCGGGCAAGCCGCCAAAAACTTAAAGGAGCAAATGAAAAGATGAAAAAGATCATAGCAGCGGTGCTCTGCATCGCAATGTGCCTGGCCCTCATGAGCGCCTGCGGCACTGAGACCGACACCCCGACCGATACCACGGAGCCCGCGACGAGCGACACGCCCGAGACTCCCGAAGACACCACCGAACCCGACGACACTACCGAGCCGGACGACACTACCGAGCCGGACGACACCACCGAGCCCGACGGCAGCGGCAGCGCCCTGGCAGACGCCATAACCTCTTCCCGCAACGACGAGGAGAACGAGGCATACCAGGTGATGAGCGACAAGGACGCCATTGAGGACGCCTACTATCAGGTTCTCGGCTTCACCGCCGCCGACGTGGACGAGATAGCCATGAGCGTGTCCCTCATCAATATCAAGGCCTACGGCATTGTCATTGCGAAGCCCGCCGAGGGCTGCGAGGAGACCGTCAAGGCCGGCCTGCAGGGCTTTATCGACACCCAGTGCACGAACTTTGAGACCTACCTCGCCGACCAGTACGAGATAGCGAAGAACGCCAAGCTCGAGACCCTGGACGACGGCACCATCATAATGGTGATGTGCGAGAATGCCGATACGGTCTACGATTCCATAGTAGCGGCCCTCGCCGCCTGACCGACTTAAACCGAAAACCGAAAAAATGGAGCGCACCGAAAGTGAACTGCACCCCATTTGTTAGACAGTATGGTATACTGAATAACAAGTGGGGTGC
>CABVBV010000215.1 GCA_902496595.1 uncultured Eubacteriales bacterium
ACCTGTGACCCTCCGCACGTCAAGCGGATGCTCATACCAGCTGAGCTAATCGTCCATTTCGCAAGCAAGCGTTATTTTAACTCATGCTTGCGAAATTGTCAACTCTTTTTTCTTAAAATTGCGGCAAATATTCTGTTGGGTCTACGCTCTCTCCATTTGCCCTCATCGCAAAGTGCAGGTGGTACACTTCCCCGGCTTCAGCCAGCGCCGTTGTGCCGACGGAGCCGATGATATCACCCATCTTCACGCTCTGTCCGACCGTCACCGTCGGCTGCTCCGCGAGATTCGAGTACACGCTCACGATGCCGCCGCCGTGCTCTATCACGACCGTTGTCCCCAGCATATCGTCCGCGTACACCTCGCTCACCGTGCCGCCGGCAGCGGCCAAGACCTGTTCGCCCAGGCTGGATTCAATATCTATTCCGTCGTGGGTACGCCAGTCTGCCATGGTCTTGTCGTAGACCAGCTCGGTCATGGCGTAGCGCTGCTCGATCTGTCCGTATACCGGCCAGACGTAGTTCGCGGGCGCGGTATCGGCCTCCTGCGGCTCTGAGGCGGGCTCCGGCTGCTCCTGGGTCGCAGGCTCCTGCGCCTGAACCTCGGGTGCTACGGGCTCTGCGATGACCTCCTGCGCGTCCTCCGGCACGTCCCACACCGTCTCGACTGTCTCTGTCGGCTTGGGCGTTGCAGCCGGTTTCGGCGCTATGGTCACGACCGTATCCTTCTCCACAGCCCTTCTCCCCGGCGACAGCAGCGTCCATGCCGAAACGGCAATGACGCCGGCGCAGAGGAAAAGGACTATGTAGAAGCCCTTTCCGCCAAAAAAGCTCTCCAGCCTGCTCTGGCCGGAGTCCTTCTTTTTGTCCTCCATTTTTTAACCTCCTGAAGAAAATGGTGTCTTCGGAGGCTATTATTGACAGCCGCACTCAGCCTTATACAAATAATTTTACATGATATCTTTTGAAGATATTGCAGGCAATCAAAAATGCCCCTCTCGGCCTGAGAGGGGCATAGACATTACAGGGATCAATAGTTCTGGCTGCGGAGCTCGAAGTAGGCCTGCGGGTGGGCGCACACCGGGCATACCACAGGTGCGCTCGGGCCGACGTGGACGTGGCCGCAGTTGCGGCAGATCCACACCTGCTCTCCTACCCTGGAGAACACCTTCGCGTCTTCGATGTTCTTCAGCAGGGCGCGGTAGCGCTCCTCATGCTGCTTCTCGATGGCGGCGACGCCTTCCATCTGCTTCGCGATGAGCTCAAAACCCTCTTCACGGGCGACCTTCGCAAACTCGGCGTACATCTCAGTCCACTCGTAGTTCTCACCGGCGGCGGCGAGCTTCAGATTCTCGGTCGTCGGGCCGACCTTCCCGCCAGCCATATGCTTATACCACAGCTTGGCGTGTTCCTTCTCGTTGCCGGAAGTCTCGGTGAAGAAAGCCGCGATCTGCTCGTAACCGTCTTTCTTGGCCTGTGAAGCATAGTACTCATACTTCACCCTTGCCTGCGACTCGCCCGCAAACGCAGTGGCGAGATTCTGAAAAGTCTTACTATCTTTCAGTTCCATTTGTAAGTTCCTCCCTGTGTTCATTGGCACTAACTGTGCACATCTATATTATATGATTTCAAAAAAAAATCAACATAATTTTTGCGAAACCGAGCATTATATAAACGTAAATTTTTTATGAAGGAGAGAGCCATGAAGAAACTCATCGCCTGTGTGCTGCTTGGCGGCGCACTGCTTGCGCTCTCGGCCTGCGCCAAGGCGGAGGACGGGGTGATCACCGATGCTCCGGCCAAGGTCACGCACAGTGCAGCGCCCGCAGTATCTTCGTCTCCCGACGTCATGGGCACCACGAAGCCTACCGTCAGTCCGTGACCGGAGCCGCCCCGGTGTGCGCCGGGGCCACTACATAAATTTTTTGAAATTCCGCTTGAAATATACAATATGGTGTGGTATAGTATCTAAGCACTTATTTTAATGTGTCTTTTTACAATACCGAAAGGATTGAATTTAAATGTACATCGCTCTCACGATACTGCAGCTTCTCTCCGCCCTCGCGGTCACTGTCATCGTCCTGTTCCAGTCCGGCAAGCGCTCCGGGCTGTCCGGCGCCATAGCCGGCGGTGCGGACACCTTCCTTTCCAAAGGCAAGGCCAAGACGATGGATGCGAAGCTGGCGAAGGCTACCAAGTGGGTCGGTCTGGCTTTCGTCATTCTCACCCTCGCGCTGCACTTCGTTTGAGTTTCGTTTTACATCTGCACACTAAATATTACCCGGGGCTCCGAAAAGCCCCGGGTTTAGCTTGTTGAAGAAGGCTCCGCCTTCTTCAACAAACTGACGGGCCCCCTGTTTGGGTGAACAGCCCCAAGTTGTGCGGACAGTACAAAAAAGAGCCCTGGTAGGAAATATTGAGTTTTAGGCGGAGAGGCGTCGCGCCAGCGGCGCCTCTCCTGTTTTCAACTGGATGCGCTCGTGGTTGTAGAAGTGAATATAGCTGTCGATCATCTCGTTGGCTTCAGAGAAGGTAGCCGGTTTGCGGCGGTAAATGCACTCGGTCTTGAGGATGGAGAAGAAGTTCTCTGCCATGGCGTTGTCATAAGGATTTCCCCTCCTTGACATGGACGGCGTAATGCCGTATGCTTGAGTCAGCTGGAAATATGCATGGGATGTGTATTGAAAGCCTTGGTCGCTGTGGAGCTGCAACTCCGCAGCGGCCCTCTTTTTCTCCCCTTTCATGGCCAGACGAATGGTGTCCAGGACCAGGTTCACCGTCTGCTGCGTTGCAGTTTTATAAGCTACGATGCTGTTGTCATAGAGGTCCCGGATCATGGACAGATACAGTACGCCCTGTTTGGTATGGATGTAGGAGATGTCCGTTACCCATTTACTGTTGGGCCGGTCCGCATGGAACTGCCTGTTCAGCAGATTTTTGTACTTGTGTACCTGCTGCCCCATCTGCTGCCATTTCCTGCGGCGGCGGATCTCGGACAGCAGATCATATTTCTGCATGATCCGCAGCACGGTTTTGGGATCGCGGAAGATATTCTGAGTTTTCAGCCACAGCCACATCCGCCGGTAGCCGTAGGTGCGGAAGCTGCGTTC
>CABVBV010000216.1 GCA_902496595.1 uncultured Eubacteriales bacterium
GCATGACGCTCGTCGTGAACTCCATGCCGCTCATGAAGCCGCCCATGGCCTTGAAGTAGCGGTTCCTTGCGGCCTTATACCGCTCGTTCGCGGCGACGAACTTCTCGTCCTCGGCCTCCTCGTTGGCGAAGGCCTTGGCCGTCCTGATGCCCGAGATGCCGGACTCGATCGTGGCGTTTATCTCCGCTGTCTGCCGCTTTACCTCGAGGTTTGCCTTTTTCATGCTCACCCTTCTCGAGAGCGTGAACATTATGAGCAGCGGCAGGCAGACCGCAAGCACCAGCGCCAGCCGCCACTCTATGCCCGCCAGGACTATGAGCGAGCCGATGATGGTGAGGACGCTGATGAGTATGTCCTCCGGCCCGTGGTGCGCGAGCTCCGTTATCTCGAACAGATCCGAGGTGATGCGGCTCATGAGCACGCCCGTCCGGTTCCTGTCGAAGAAGGAGAACGACAGCTTCTGCATATGGTTGAACACCGCGTGGCGCATATCGGCCTCGATATACACGCCCATCCTGTGCCCCAGCACCGTGATGAGGTAGTACATGACGCCCTTCAGTATGTAGGCCGCGAACATCGCCGCCATGATGACGAAGAAGGTCGTATAGAGCTTCTCCGGCAGCAGCGTCTGCATGGATATCCGCGTTATATACGGAAACGCCAGGTCGATGACCGCGACCGCCACGGCGCAGCTCATATCCAGCGCGAACAGGCCGCGGTGCGGTTTGAAGAAGGAGAAGAACACCGCTAGGTCGGATCTTTGGAATTTGTTTTGCCCTTTTTCTTTCAAGTGGAGTACCTCATCTGCCGGAAAATTTGTCCCTCTGCGCGACGGCGAGCGCGTCGCATCTCTCGTTGTACTCGTGCCCGTCGTGGCCCCTGACCCAGCCGACCGTGACCCTGTGCCCGGAGAGCAGCGCGTCCAGGCGCTGCCAGAGCTCGGGATTCTTGAGCTCGCCCTCCTTGCGCTTCCAGCCGCGGCGCTTCCAGTTCTCGAGCCAGCCCTCGTTGACCGCACGGGAGAGATACTGCGAGTCCGTCCAGAGCTCCACCTCGCAGGGCTCGCGCAGCGCCTCGAGCGCCGAGATGGCCGCCATGAGCTCCATCCGGTTGTTCGTCGTCTCCGCCTCGCCGCCCGAGAGCTCCTTCTCGTGCCCGCTGTAGCTGAGGATGGCCGCCCAGCCGCCGGGGCCCGGGTTTCCAGAACAGGCCCCGTCGGTATATATGCAGACTTTTTTCATAATTATTCGGTTTCCTCGTGCTCCGTCCTTGCCACGGAGATGACCTTCGCGCCCGGGTTCGGCCGCATCAGCCGCACACCCTGGGTGGCGCGGCCGAGGATGGACACCTCGTCCGCCGGGATGCGGATCATGGTGCCGTCGTCGGCGACTATGAGCAGATCGTCGTCGTCTCTGACGACTTTGACGTCGGCGACGAAGCCGGTCTTCTCGGTGCAGTTGTAGTTTTTGAGGCCCATGCCGCCGCGGCTCTGTGGCTGGCGCTCGTCGCCGCCGCGCAGGTATTCGTCGAGAGGAGTGCGCTTGCCGTAGCCGTTCTCGGTGACGGAGAGCAGCGCCGTGCCTCCGCCGGCCCGGCCCGCGCCGACCACATAGTCGCCCTCGCGCAGCTTTATGCCGCGCACGCCCGCCGCTTCGCGGCCCATGGGCCGCACGTCGTTCTCGTCAAAGCAGATGGCGTAGCCCTCGTGCGTGGCGATGAGGATGTTCTGCTTCCCGTCCGTCAACCTCACCGTTATGAGCTCGTCGTCCTCGGCTATGGACAGGGCCCGGATGCCGGTCTTCCGGATGTTCTTTATTGCGTCGAGCGGCAGGCGCTTCACCGTGCCGTTTCTCGTGACAAGGAAGATATACATATCCCCGAACTCCCTGACGTGCAGCATGGCGCCGACCTTCTCGCCCGGCTCGACGGGGATGATGTTCACGATGTTCGTGCCCCGCGCCGCGCGGCCCGCCTCGGGGATCTGGTAGCCCTTCTTCCTGTACACCCGGCCGAAGTTCGTGAAGAAGAGGATGTAGTCGTGGGTCGAGGCGGTGAACACGGTCTCGACATAGTCCTCCTCCCTCGTGGCCATGGCCCGGATGCCCTTGCCGCCTCTGCCCTGGGCGCGGTACTCAGAGGCCGGAAGCCGCTTTATATACCCGCCGTGCGTCAGCGTGTACACGCACTCCTCCTCGTCTATGAGGTCTTCTATATCGATCTCATCCTCGACGTCCTGGATCTCGGTCTTCCTCTCGTCGCCGTACTTGTCGCGGATGCCGGCCAGCTCGTCCTTCAGGACGCCTTTTATCTTCTCGGGGTCGGCCAGCAGGCTCTCGTAGTAGGCGATGCGCTCCTCCAGCTCGGCGTATTCTTTCTCCAGCTTCTCCCTGTCGAGCCCCTGCAGCGCCTTGAGGCGCATATCCAATATCGCCTGGGCCTGGATCTCGTCCAGACCGAAGCGGGCCATGAGGTTTTCCCTCGCGTCGTCGTAGCTCCGGCGGATTATCCTTATGACCTCGTCGATGTTGTCCTGGGCTATGAGCAGGCCCTGCAGCAGGTGCTCGCGCTCGCGGGCTTTTTTGAGGTCGTAGCGAGTCCTCCGGGTGATGAGCTCCTCCTGGAACTTGAGGTACTCGTCGATTATATGCCGCAGCGACAGGATCTTGGGCTGCGACTGGTCGTCCACCAGGGCGAGCATATTGATGGAGAAGGAGGTCTGCAGCTGCGTCTGGGCGAAGAGCCGGTTGAGCACGACCTGGGTGTTCGCGTCCTTCTTTATCTCGATGACGATGCGCATACCGTTCCGGTCGGACTCGTCCCTGAGCCCGGAGATGCCCTCGAGCCGCTTGTCGCGCACCTGGTCGGCGATGTTTTCTATGAGCTGGCGCTTGTTGACCTGATAGGGCAGCTCGGTGACGATTATCCTGAACCTGTCGTGGCCGTATTCCTCTATCTCCGTCCTGGCCCTGACGACGATCTTGCCCCTGCCCGTGGCGTAGGCGGCGCGGATGCCGCTGCGGCCCATGATGATGCCCTTCGTGGGGA
>CABVBV010000217.1 GCA_902496595.1 uncultured Eubacteriales bacterium
GTTATTACATTTCCTTTCCGGGCTTCGCAGGCTTCGAGGATGCCGGAGAGCTGATCCGGGGCCGTGTGCTCGGCAAGGCGGCGAATTTTCTGTTCTATCTTCTCGTTATCCATCATTCCGCCTCCTCTGCTGCTTTTCCGAGTTTTTTTATGGCGCGGTGGTACTTTGACAGGACTGTGGGCAGGGCCAGCTCGAGCATCTGGGCTATCTCCCTGTGCTTGAGGCCGCCCAGCGCGTGGAGCGAGACGATCTGGCGTTCCTCGTCAGAGAGCGTCTCCAGCAGCGCCCGCAGCGTCAGCAGATCTTCCTGGGAAAAGTCCGGCCTGTCGGAGAACTGCTCCTGCCAGTCCTCCGGCGTCATGGCCACGGTGCGGCGGCGCTCACGCAGGAGCTTGAGCGACTCGTTCCGCGCTATGGTCATGAGCCAGGCCATCGGTTTGCCCTCAGAACTGTACTGCGAGGCCGACTGGTACGCCTTCACAAAGGTCTCCTGTACCGCGTCCTCCGCGTCCTGTGCGTTCTTCAGAAGGAAAAGCGAGAAACCGTAGAGCGCCGCGTGCGTCCGCTCATACACCTCGGCAAGCGCCCCGGTGTCGCCGTTCGACATCCTCGCGATGCATCTGTCTATTGTCTCACTCTCCGCCGCCGTCAGCGGCGAGCCAAAGGCTGTCAGTATGAGCAGCATGGCTTCCTCCCGTTCTGCCATAATAATTCACGGCACACTCGTTTTATTGCACGCCCGGAAAAAACTTTACAACCGGATTATAGCACCAATTCTTCGGACGGGCAATCCTCGACATGGGCGGTTTATGGTGCTAAAATATACATAAAGGATATTTATTAGGAGGAATGGCCGTCATGGAACACCTTGGTATAAAAGTCAACGTTAAAAACATCCCCGAGCTGGACAGGGACTACATCCCGCTGCACAAGTTCAACAAGTCCTTCCTCGATGGTGCGAAGAAGCCCCTCGGCATCGCCGTCGAACGTGCCGGAGGCGAAGTAGCCGTCATGAACACCTTCATTCACGGCGCTCCCGGCTTCGAGGCTGCGGACAAATACTACGCCGACCGCATGGTCAAGACCATGCTCTGGCTCTTCGGAGGCTGGAAGGTCTATATAAGCGGCGACGAGGGCGTATACGAGGCCATCCGCGCCGCCTACACGCCCGAGGGCAGCCGCGCCTTCGACGCGGATTTCATGTCCGGCGTCTATGAGAGGCCCTTCGAGGTGGTTTTCTGCGACAGGCTGCCTGCGGAAAAGTCCAATCCTCAGGCCATTGGCCGCCACCTCGGCGGTTGCCGCATAGGCTTCGACGCCGGCGGCTCCGACCGCAAGGTCTCCGCCGTCATCGACGGTGAGAGCGTCTTCTCCGAGGAAGTCGTCTGGTTCCCGAAGACCACCGCCGACCCGGACTACCACTTCCAGGGCATAGTGGACGCCTTCAAGTCCGCCGCCGCCCATATGCCGAGGGTTGACGCCATCGGCGTCTCCTCCGCCGGCATCTACATTGAAAACCGCGCCATGGTCGCGTCCCTCTTCCTCAAGGTGCCGAAGGACGAGTTTGACAAGAAGGTCAAGGACATCTACATCCGCGCAGCTAAGGAGATAGGAGACGTGCCCCTGGTCGTCGCCAACGACGGCGACGTCACCGCCCTCGCCGGGGCAATGAGTCTCGACGACAACAACGTGCTCGGCATCGCCATGGGCACCAGCGAGGCCGTGGGCTACGTCGACAAGAACGGCTGCGTCACCGGCTGGCTGAACGAGCTGGCCTTCATGCCCGTGGACGCCAACCCCGGCGCCATGGCCGACGAGTGGTCGGGCGACATAGGCTGCGGGGTCAAGTACTTCTCCCAGGACGGCGTCATCAAGCTCGCGCCCAGGGCCGGAATAGAGCTCGACGAGGGCCTCTCGCCCGCCGAGAAGCTCAAGGTCGTGCAGGGCCTCATGGAAGCCGGCGACGAGCGCGCCGCGAAGGTATATGCCAGCATCGGCACCTACCTCGCCCACGCGCTGGCGCTCTACTACGACTTCTACGAGTTCAAGCACGTGCTGCTGCTGGGCCGCGTCATGTCCGGCAAGGGCGGCGACCTCGTGCTCGACACCTGCAAGGCCGTCCTTGCGGACGAGTATCCGGAGATAGCGGGCAAGATCTTCCCCTCGCTGCCTGACGAGAAGTTCCGCCGCGTCGGCCAGTCCGCTGCCGCCGCTTCGCTGCCCGAAATCAAGTGATTAGAAAGCACATCGTCTGCTTCGGCGACTCGAACACCCACGGCTACTGCGGCGACCCCGCCGACTTTGACGGCATCCCGCAGCCCGGCGGCTCCATGCGCTTTTCCGAGGCCTCGCGCTGGCCCTGTGTGCTCCAGCGTCTGCTCGGAGAGGGCTATTATGTGATAGAAGAGGGCCTGAACGGCCGCACGACGGTCTTTGACGACCCCTACCGCGAGGGCTGGGCCGGGGCATCGTATATCCGGCCCTGTCTCATGAGCCACAAGCCGGTCGACCTGCTAGTTATCATGCTCGGCACGAACGACTGTAAAGAGTGGTACGGAGCGTCTGCCGAACGCATCTGCGCGGGCATGGAATATATCGTCTGCCGGGCGCAGAACACCTCCTGCTGGACGGAAAAGGGCCCGAACATCCTCGTTATCGCGCCGCCGCCCATAGCCGAAGGCTATGAGGCCACGGAGAGCTATCCCGAATTCGGGCCGCAGGCCCGGGAAAAGTCCCTTGCGCTCGCAGGGCTCTACGAGAAGAGCGCAAAGAGGCTGGGCTGCGCGTTTTTTGACGCCGCGCCGTATGGCGAGCTCAACAAAGCAGACTGCGTACACATGACCAGAGGCGGCTGCGCAAAATTCGCCGCCGCGCTCGCGGAAATCATTCCCACGCTCTGCTGAGCCGGAATTTCCGGACAAGAGAATAAAACATTTCCTCCCGTGCAAAATAAGGACACATTTCAGAGCACG
>CABVBV010000218.1 GCA_902496595.1 uncultured Eubacteriales bacterium
TGCCGTAGCGGTTGTCGAACAGGTGCTTGCAGTCGGCGTCGTTGACCATCATCATGGTGAAGGGCAGCAGCCCGTCGCGGTGGAGCTTCTTGAGCCTGTTTATCCCGGTGGTGGTCTCCTCGCAGCCGCCGATGACGCCGGGCAGGAGATCCTTATACTTCGTGCGCATGAGCTCGACCAGCTCGCCGCCGTCGTCTATGATGATGTTCGGCCCGACGGAGAGCACGGCGTCGAGGTGCTTCGCATATTCCTCGGGCGACGCCCCATGCACAGCGTGAACTTCAATGCCGCCCGCGGCAAGAGCCGCCGCCACGTCGTCCTGAGTGGAGAGCGGATTGGAGCCTGTGACGTACATCTCAGCGCCGCCGGAGGCGAGCACCCGGCAGAGATACGCGGTTTTCGCTTCAAGGTGTACGGACAGCGCGACCTTCATTCCCGCGAAGGGCTTCTCGCGCTCGAAGTCGGCTTCGATATCCCTGAGAACTGGCATATTCCTGCGCACCCAGGCTATTTTCTTCTCTCCGGAAGGAGCAAGGGCGATGTCTTTGATTTCATTCATGTCGGGAACCTCCACACAAATTTATAACTCTTTTATTTTAACACCATCCCTCCACCTCTTCAAGCGCATATAATAATTTTATACCATCTCCCGGGCATAGAACTTGGCTTGAAAAAAGCATTGTTTTCACCGAACCGCAGGGCGGTATCGGTTGTATATTTCATTGAAAGGGGGTGCGGCGATGGAGATGGATGAACTTATCCGGGTTCACGGCAGGCGGGTTTTCGGCCTTTGCCTGAGTCTTTGCAAAGACAGGTACGAGGCTGAAGAACTGTATCAGGACACCTGGCTGAGAGTGCTGAAAAACATCTCAAAATACGACGAGGGACGGGACTTTGAACCCTGGGCGGCCAGGATATGCGTCAACATTTACAGAAACCGGCTTCGCAGGCTTGCCAGAAGCCCGTTTCTGGGCTTCCGCTCAGAAGAGGAGCGGGACTCCGTCCTCGAGTCTGCCGCCGCGCCTGAGCGCCCCGACTACTCCTATGTCCGCGAGGCGGTGGACAAGCTGCCGGAAAAATACCGGCTCGCGGTGCTGCTCTTCTATTTCGAGGGCATGGACATCGCAGCGGCGGCAAAGGTCATGGGCATTCCAGATGGCACGGTAAAGTCCCGGCTGAGCCGGGCCAGAGAACTTTTGAAGGAGGAGCTGAAAGATGAGGACGCCGTATGATTTTGAGTTCCAGGAGCCGCCCGCTCTCAGTGAAACCGCACTCAGGGCCGAGCTCGAACGCCGCCGGCTGAGGCTTGTCACCATCCTGCTTGCCATCTCCGGCCTGGTGGCCGAGCTCTGCGCGGTCTGGCTGGGCTTCTCGGCCATTGAATGGCATCCCTGGCTGGCCGGCTGCTGCTTATGCTATGTGCTCGGCTCTGCCGCCGGAGGCTGCGCTCTGCTTGTATTCCACGGTAAAAAGGAGGCTGCGGCATTATGACACCGAATATTCTCCTCTGGCTGCTGCCGCTTATACTCATACCCATGCTGGCGATCGCGGCATTCGTGTTTTCAGACGCCAGGAGACGCGGTATGAACGCCGTGTTTTGGGCCCTCTGTGCGGCGCTCGTCCCTGCATTTTTGGGCCTGATCATTTACCTCATATCTCGGAGCGAACACTCCGCCCTCCGCTGCCCCTGCTGTTCTGAAAGGGTCAGGGAGAGCTACGTGATATGCCCCGGCTGCGGGGCGCAGCTCAGGCACGGCTGCCCGAACTGCGGTCAGGCGGTAGAGCCAGACTGGAAGGTCTGCCCCCACTGCGCCGCCGAACTGACGGAAAGGGACGAGGAGATCCATCGGCCCGTTTCCGGCGACGACCATGCCGTTTGGAGGCTTGTTGCGATTGTGACCGTCATCCCCCTGCTCCTCGCCGGGGCTCTGTATCTTGGCGACAAGGCGGCTCCCACCACCGGTTCGCTCAGCTTCTGTGCGCTCAGCTTCGACGATTATTCCGAGGCGCTCGGCTCCGAGCCCTCAGCCGCAGATATACCGGAGCTGGTTCAAACTTGGCTGAACGGGCTCGAGCCCGTTTCCGGAACCGCCTATGCGCTCAGATACAAGCACGACAGCGGACACTATATCTTGCTCTATGTCCCGGGCGCGGGAGACGGGAGCCTGATCAGCTGCGGGCAGGACTCCGGCATCTTCGGAGTGACGCTCAAGCTGGAGCTCCGCAGCTCGGGTGGAGGCGGCAGCCTGATCTGCCTGAGCTCGTCAGCCGAAACATCGCCCAGACTGAGGCTGAAGCTCGACGGGAAACGCCTGGACTGCGAGATAACCGACGTGGACTATAACCCCACGGTCTATCTCATAGCCCCGAGCTACAACGGCCTGGAACCCGGTGCGGATGATGTGTATCTGCCGGAGCGCATCACCGTCACGAGGTTTACAGATAATACGAGCGACGCTTCGGTCGACATCTACGACCGCGATGATATGCTGAGCCTGCTCTCAGCCCTGGACTCCTCTGCCTACCTGGACACCGACGACGAAGTCTACCGCAGCGGGGGCAGCAATTACAGCGACGGTTACGGCATTGTGCTCGATTACGGAGGCAGCAGCCCCCAGCTGACAATGAGCGCCTTTGAAAAAGGCGGGCTCTGCTACCTCATTGATCCCGACCGCCCCAGCGAAGGCCGCATATTCAGGCAGCTCGCTCCGGAAGTCTACGGGCAGCTCGAAGCTCTGTTCAAATAAGACGAAAACCTGCGCAGCTCGATCTCTGCGCAGGTTTTCTTTTATAAATTACTCTGTTTTTATGCCTGCGGCCGGCAGCTTATTTCACCAGCCCGGCGTTTTCGCAGTAGCGCATCATGAAAGTCGCCGCGTGGGCCCTGGTCGAGTTCGACGCCGGGTTCAGCGCTCCGGTCTCGTCTCCTTCGATGAGTCCGATGCTCGCCG
>CABVBV010000219.1 GCA_902496595.1 uncultured Eubacteriales bacterium
TGAAAATTGTCAAGGCTCTATATATAAAAACTTGAGAATTTTCTGTTAACATTCATTCTGGAAAGGAGTGCGCCGTGCGGACTTCAGTCGAAAAAACTCATAGACTTCGGGAAGATGAAGTTCACGCCGCCGGGGATGAGGTCAAATTCAATGTGTTTTCCGTACTCCGCCTCGCCGTCGACGTTGATGACTTCCTCGTTTGCGGCGTCTATCTCAAGATGCCGCGTGCGGACGAAGGTTATGTACTGCGGGTAGGACTTGTACTTGCCCGTGGCGTAGCTCATGAGGACGCCCAGGAGCGTGAGTCGGGAGACGCCGGAGGCTATGAGCACGTCCATGTATCCGTCGTCGGGCCTGGCGTCGTTCGTGGGGTTGAAGCCGCCGCCGTAGAAGCGGCCGTTGCAGACGCAGACGAGGTTCAGCTCCGGCCCGCAGGTGAGGCCCTCGGCCTTCGCCGTCATGGTGGTCTTGATGCCTTTCACATAGTTCACGACGAGGGAAACGACGTATCCGGCCGCGCCGCCTATGACGGGTATGCCGCTGTACTTGTGTACGTCGGTGCCTATCCTGGCGTCGAGACCCATGGAACAGATGTTCACGCTGTACCTGCCGTTGCATTTTATGACGTCTATCGGCCGAACTTCGCCGTTTATGAGTTCCGAGAGGTCGAAAAACCTGTCCTTGTCCTTCCCGAACATCTTGATGAAGTCGTTGCCGGTGCCGCAGGGGAAATGGGTGACTGCGACGTTCGGCAGACCGGCGGCCCCGTTCACGCACTCGTTGAGCGTACCGTCGCCTCCGCAGGCGTAGACTCGCAGTTCCTTTTCGTCCCTTGCCGCCTCTTTTATTCGCCCGCAGGCGTCCATCGGTGAAGCAGTGACGTAGATCTCAAACTCCTCGGCCTCGCGCTTATCCGCCGGCAGACGGTCTATCGCCTCGTTTATGAGCCTCAACTTGTCCTCCGGTTTCTGTTTACCGGCAACGGGATTTACTATGAATAAGTGCTTCATCTGCGGCTGCCCCCATCTCTGTATATGTAAAGCTCACAGCGTATCATGCCATTATACAGCCTGCGCCGCTTTCCCGCAAGAGCGCCGAGACACCTTTCGAGCTCCGTGTGCGAGCTGAGGAGATACAGATCCCAGCCCTTTACACCTGCAAACGCCCGTCCGAAATCAGCGTAAAGCCGCTCCGCCTCGCGCTTTTCCATGAGCCGCTCTCCGTATGGAGGATTTGTGACGATGACGCCGCGCTCCGTCGACCGGTCAAACTTCCTCGCATCCGCAACCGTGAACTCCACGATGTCCGCAACCCCGGCCCTGGCCGCGTTTGCCTTCGATATCTCCACGGCCTTGGGGTCGATATCCGAGCCGAAAATACGGTAATCTCCACTGTATTCTCTCGCTCTCGCAGCCTCGCGCTCCTGCCTCCAGACGCCCGAAGGCAGAGTTTCCCATTTCTCTGAGGCAAAGCCCCGGCCTATGCCGGGAGCCCGGTTCTTTGCCGCCAGCGCGGCCTCGATGGCTATCGTACCGCTGCCGCAGAAGGGGTCGCAGAACTCGCCCCGGCCGCGGTAGCCCGCTATATCCACCATCGCCGCCGCCAGCGTCTCGCGCAGCGGCGCCGCCACCTGCGCCGGGCGCCAGCCGCGCTTGTGCAGGCCCGTACCCGTCGTATCCAGGTATATGCGCACCTCGTCCTTCATGATGGAGAACTGTATCTGGTGCAGTGCGCCCGTCTCAGGCAGGCGCTCCATGCCGTAAGCCCGGCCCATGCGCACGGCCGCGGCCTTTTTTATTATGCTCTGGCAGTCCGGTACCGAGTGCAGCTGCGACTCCAGCGACCAGCCCTTCACGGGGAAGGCCGCGTCCCTCTGCAGCCAGTCCTCAAACGGTATGGCCCGGACGCCCTCGAAGAGCTCCTCAAAGCTCGACGCCCGGAAACTGCCGAGCTCCAGCAGTATGCGCTCGGCAAAGCGCGACCTTATGTTTGCCCTTGCTAGCCCCGACTCGTCCGTTTCAAAGAGCACGCGCCCGTTTTCGGGCGCGACCGAGTCCATTCCCATGTGCCTGAGCTCGTTGCCGAGAGGGCCCTCAAGGCCGAAAAGACAGGGGGCGCACAGACGCAGACGCCGCCCTGCTGCGGATTTATCCATAACAAATCACCATCTGAACCTTTTTCAGCTTTTTTGTTCCTAATTAAAATACAATAATAAAGGCATATTGTAAATAGGATACTACGTGGGCGCCTGGATTCGTTCACAAATTATTTTCAAATTTTCGGACACATTGCACTAAAACATATAGCAAACCGACAAAAACATACAAAAATGACGGCGACTAAAATTAATTTGGTATTGATTTCTGCGGGGAGGCGAGTTATATTATGGATAGCTTGGATAAGTTGATAACGAGAACAGATTCCGGAGGTATGACTTTTGGCGTGGGATAGGGCGGAGCTGCTCGATAAGCTGAGAGAATCATACGAATATTACTACGATATTGCCGATGGGGACATGGGCTCGGAGCTGCCGCTTTTGTATACGGCGACCTTCCATGTGAGGAGCGAGGGCTACGTTCTCATAAAGAAAGCGAAGATATGGGCGGCCGAGACGAACGAGTATGCCTATATCTTCTCTGTGCCTGTTTTGGACGCTGAAACGGCGTCGAGGTGCATCGAGTTTGCGCTGAACGACGGTTTTCCTAAGATTAAGCCCGACCCGGAGCACCGTGAATCGTACATCATCGCTCTTTTTGTAGCGGATGTAATAGATGAAGAAGCTGCAAAAATCATACGCAGCCGGAAGTTCTACAAGAGCTTCAAGCTGGGCCTCTGGGGCTGGTCGGCTCTGAGGACGGCGGCTGTGGGCTTGGAAAAGGAGTTGATCGTGACAAACAAAGCTGGCGGCAATCTTGTGAGTTTTTTCAGGAAATTGTTAAGGAGT
>CABVBV010000220.1 GCA_902496595.1 uncultured Eubacteriales bacterium
GTGCAGTTCGATATGCCTCGCGGCAGGGCATTTCGAGAATCTTATCTTATCGGGCGCGGCAACGCCCAGGAAAGGACGATACAGACGAATGAAAACAATATCCATCGTAAATCTAAAAGGCGGCGTCGGTAAGACCGTCACCGCCGTAAACATGGCTGCAATTCTGGCCGAGGATTACGGGAAAAAGGTACTCGTGATAGATGCAGATCCGCAGGCCAATGCCACGCGGTTCTACGGCATCAGCGAGGACGCGAATACGATCGCCTGCATAATGGACGGGCTTGCGGATGACCCTTACGACTGCATCTACTGCACGGCGCACGAGGGCGTCGATATCGTGCCGTCGGATATATCGCTTATCACCGCTGACATCGCCAGCGTCAGTAAGGGCGTAGGGGCCGGCAGACTGCGCGATTTCCTGGACGTCATCGACGAAGACGCCAGGACTTCGGGCGAGGCCACCGCATACGACGTGGTGCTCATCGACTGCCCGCCGTCTTTCACCGCAGCCAGCGTCGCGGCGATTGCGGCGTCGGACGATGTTATTATCCCGGTCAAGGTAGACGCCTTCTCCGTGTCAGGTATGCGTGAGCTGCTCACGCAGATCTCCGGAGTGCGGGGGATATGTCCGGGCATACGCACTGCTGGCATCCTGGTCACGATGTGGCACAACAGTCCGGCGGTCGTTCAGGGCGAAGCGCTGCTCCGAGACTCCGGCGTTCCCGTGTTCCGCACGGTCATCCGGCGCAGCGACAAGGTCGACGAGAGCACATTTGCACGGCAGCCCCTCAATGAGTATAGCCGCTACAGCTCCGCCGGCCGCGACTATCGCGCTCTGGTCGCAGAATACCTTGAGGGGGCGGGTGTTTAATGGCGAAGAAGCCGTTTTCAGTATCTGATTACATAAAGCCTGAGGACGTGTCCAAATTGGACACCGAGGCGACAGCTATAACCTTCATTCCGCGGGAGCGGCTGTTGCTGAACGAGAAAAACTTCTATGACACGAGCAGCATAGAAGAGCTCGCGGACAGCATTGTGCTCAATGGTCTTATCGAGCCGATAATCGTCAGGCCGGTGCGCGACGGCAGCGGAGCCTACCGCATAATATCCGGGCACCGACGGTTCCTTGCAATTTGCGAGCTGGCGAAGGACGAGCCGGAGCGCTGGGACCGAGTTCCGGCCATTATCAGAGAACCCGCCTCAGATGTCCTGGAGGAGCTGCTGCTTATCGAGGCCAACCGTGCGACAAGGGTCATGTCATCGGCGGACACGATGCGCCAGGCGGAGCGCTACAGAGAGCTGCTTGCCGAGCTGAAAAGCCAGGGCGTGGAGATCCCCGGCCGGCTGCGTGACGCCGTGGCAGAGGCGATGCAGATATCGGCATCCCGCCTGGCGCGGTTAGATGTTATACGCAAGAACCTCTCCCCGGAGTGGATGGAAGCATTCGAGACCGGCAGCCTCTCCGAGTCAGCGGCATATGAACTCGCCCGGCTGCCTCAGGAGCAGCAGGCCAGTGTCAGACGCAAAGCTAAAGGCAATCCTACCGCACAATCTGTGACTGCTATCGCGTCTGAGCTTAGCAGGGAAGCGGACGCTCCTGCAGGTCAAAGCCATGCAACAACAATCCCCAGAGAGGAGCCGGAAACAGATGAAAGGCCTGACTGCCTTACAAGCGACGAGAAAAAGTTTTCTTCGCAGTGGAAGCACCTCGTTGATGTGTGCTCTGAGGCAGGCGTCTCAATTAGTGAGGTCGCCGATACCCTTTGTGAGTACGAGGAAGATATACAATGCTTTGCTTCTTGGCAGCCAAATAGTGCCGGACATATATGGCCTCCTGAATCCTGCGGCCTTGAAGATATTCTGGACCTGTCAGAGATGACCGGCCTTTGCGTAAATGCGCTGCTGGGACGGGTGCCGACAGATTGCACAAGCTGTAAGTGGGCAGCCGAACAGACTTGAATTGGAGGACGAATATGGATATTACCGCTGAAAGGTGTGAACAGGTGATTTCAGGCCTGAAGCGCATATCGGTGCCGGACGCGCATCGCTGCCTTGGCTGTGGTCGTGAGCACAACTGCAGCCTCCACGGCTGCGCCATAATCCGCGACGCAGTCGACCTTATACAGTCGCTGTCAGCTCGATCAGCTGCAAAGCGGACGACGATAATGCCGAATGACATTGTCCTGCATGTGCCATCGGGCGAATATTGGGCAGTATGCGGTGTAGACCACATACGAGGTGAGCTTGTTCCCTACGGATATCCGTTCCCGACCATCGCACAAATCAGTGACTGTGTCTTGCTCGAACTGTGTTATGAACAGATGGGACAGACCCGCGAGGCGGTTCAAGAGCTTGAAAAATGCGGACTTCACAGGTTCATTGACCCGTGCTGGCTGATAGCCCAGGCTTACGACAGCGCTGAGTTATACAGAGAATCATTCGACGATTTGATGTCAAAGGGGAACTGCAACACCTGTGTAAAAAAACAATGGTGCGGGTCGGCAGCAAAACCGGGAGAAACGGTCAGGGCAAATTGCCCGCTGTACGCAGCTCCCGCCGAGGAGGAAGCCAATGCCGAAGAATAAACGCCTGGTGCGGCTGATCGTCCGCGTCACCCCTCAAACTGCCTGGCACATCCGAGAGCTCACCCGGCTCTGCGGCTACCGCGAACCCGGGCGCGTCATAGACAAGCTCGTGCGGGATAAGGCCGTGCAGATGAGGACGCAATAATGGACGAACTCATAGTCGACAGCTTTGCCGGAGGCGGCGGAGCGTCTACGGGCATTGATCTCGCAATCGGGCGGCCGGTCGATATCGCTATCAACCATGACCCTGACGCAATACTCATGCACAAGACGAACCACCCGCGCACTGAGCACATTCAGGCCGGCGTGTGGGACGTTGACCCCGTGGAGGTCTGCGCCGGCAGGCCGGTGGGCCTGCT
>CABVBV010000221.1 GCA_902496595.1 uncultured Eubacteriales bacterium
TTGCAAATGTGACCCCGGCTTTTTCGCGGTATTTGAGGTTCACGCCGCTGCCCGTTGCGGCAAGGCCCATGACGTTTTCCAGCTCGTACTCGAGCAGCAGCTCAAAGCCCTCGTCAATGCAGCGGACATAGCCGTCAGTGCAGGAGGCCCAGAGCGCACCGTCCGACCAGCAGATTTTTTCGACCGAGCTGACCCATGGCTCGGAGCAGAGCTCATAGCCGCCCTCGAGCCGGTGCAGGCAGAGTTCAATGTGCTCAGCATAATCCTCGTCCCAGTAGATGTCGAGCGTCCATACGCCGCCCTCGCCGCCTGCGGCAAGGGACGTGGCCCGAAAGCCCTCCGGCGCGTCGAGCGGCGTGCCCGCCTCGGGCCACACGGCGGTGCAGGAGTCTCCCGAACAGTCGTAGACCGCTCCGCCGCAGACGGTGAGAAAGCCCTGAATCTCGATCTCATCCAGCACATACCTCACAACCTCGTCCCGGGCGGCGGCCGGCGAGACCGGATTTTCAGCCGCCGCGCCGCAGCCGGCGAGGATAAGCAGGGTAAGCGCGAGGGTAAGTATCCGTTTCATGCTCCCATCTCCTTTAACCGAACTGTTCTGCGATGTACGTCTCGGCCCTGTCCTGGATTATCGCGCAGACGTCCCCGGCGGACTTGTCGCCCGCAAAATAGGCCCCGGCCTCGTCCGTTACGATGTCAAGCAGCGTCTCGTCGCAGTCGTAGACCACGGACGCTGAGTTTATGAGCGCCAGAGCCGCCTCCACATCCGCCTCGGTGGGAATGCGGCATTTCACTTCCAGCAGCTCCTGCTCGCCGTTCTCGCCGAGCAGGATGAAGGCGCTCACCATTTCCTCGTAGTCTTGCCAGTATGATATCTTGCTCTCAAGCGCCGTGCGGATGTCAGACTCGATCGAGGACAGCGTGTTGTCGTCGGGCAGGTTTTGAAGCACGAAGTTCAGGAAGTCCTCAGCTGCCTCGTGCTGAGACGTCGTCGCCGAGACGCCGATGCGGCAGTCCGAGGTTATCGCCACTGCGCCGCCGTCCGCAGAAGGGAAACCCAGCTGTACGCAGCCGCCGGGTATCGAGCCTTCCTCCATGCAGAGCGTCACAGCCATTTTGGCGTCGCCGTATTCGACAGCGCCCAGCTGCTGGCCCGTATAAACACGGGCGAGGTCAACGTTCATGTCGGTCGTGGAGCGCTCCGGCAGCGCCGAGGCGTATTCCAGCAGCGCCTCGAACTGGGCGCTGTCAAAACGGGCCTCTCCGTCTATATAGCTGTTCCCGTTGAAGGCAAGGTAGTATTCGAGGAAGGTGTTGCGGCTCATGCTCGGGTCAAAGATGGGCAGGCCCGTCTCCTCATAGAGCCCCAGCATGTCCTCAGGCGTCCACGTCCCGTCCGGGACGTATTCCTCGGAAACGGCGCAGTACATGAGCTCAAAGCAGGGCACGAACTCGTAGATACCGCCGTCGGAGCTGGTGCAGGCGTTTATGACGCCCTCGGCAAAGCCCAGACCGCGCACAAAGCCGCCAAGGTCGGCGAGATAGCCGCGCCGCGCCAGCAGCTCCTTCGGCAGCAGGGCGAGGTCGTAGAGGTCGGGCGCGTTCCCGGCGGCGATCTCGGCTATGAGCCGGCTCTGTTCGCTCTTGCGGTAATAGCTTATCTCGATGACGGAGCCGGTGTTGAGGCTGTTGTATCTTTTGACATAGTCCTGCAGCTCCGTGCCCATAGCGGCCGCGAGCCTCACGACAGTCAATTCTGTGCCGACGGGCAGCTCGTGCGAGACGTAGAGCTTCGACGAGCTCGTACCCGCATAAGCGTCCTCCGAGAGCCGGGCGTTTATGGCTACGCTGCTAAGGTCGGAGTTGACACGCTGCTGCAGCTCGCCCGTGCGGTAGTCCAGGGCGCAGAGCCAACCGTCGGAGTAGATGTACAGCTCGTCCTCGCCCCAGCCGCAGATGGGCAGGAAGCGCTCAAAGTCCTGCGGGAACTTTTCATAGCCCGAGAGGTCGAAGCGAAACTCGATGACAACGGAGCCGCCGGGCGTCGTGCCGCAGGCAAGGATGTCGCCCTCAGAGTTGTAGAAGAAACTGTATTGCGTCCCATCGTTGTCCAGGAGCAGCCTCGCCCCGCCCTCATAGTCTACAAACCAGATGCCCTTGAACGCGTTCGCGATATAGCCGCCCTCGCAGGGGATGAAACCGAAGATCGTCGGGTAATCGTCCGCATAGGCGGCGGCAAGGCTGACCTCATGGGCAAGCTCATAGTTTGCATCGTACTCCCGGACAACGAGCTCCGATGTGCCGTCGTCATATTGACGCCGTATCATGAAGGCCAGCCCGTGCTCCGGCGTTACTTGCGAGTTTCTTAAAGTGTTCTCATCGTATTCGAGCGACGTCGGCACAGGCAGCTCCGTCTCCGGGTCGAGCCGGAAGATAGCTGTTGAATAGTCGTCATAGTTCTCCATGAGCAGATATACGTCCTCGCGCCCGGCTGCGAGCACGCTGCAGCCCGAGTACGGCTCAGGCAGCGGTATCTGCTCCTGCGCATAAATCCCGCTGCCGGCCTCCACAACGCGCACCTCAGGCGCAGCAGCCCGCGGCCCCTCCGTTTCCACCGCTTCCGGCGCCGCCCCGCAGGCGGAGAGGACGAGCAGCGCGAGGATAGACACAAACACCCGTTTCATTTTCCACGCCTCCTTATCCGAACTGTTCCGCGATGTAAATTTCCGCCCTGTCCTGCATGATCGCGCAGACGTCGCCGGCGGACTTGTCGCCGGCGAAGAAGGCCCCGGCCTCGTCCGTCACGATGTCGAGCAGCGCGTCGTCGCAGTCGTAGACCACGGACGCCGAGTTTATAAGCGCCAGAGCCGCCTCCACATCCGCCTCGGCGGGCAGGTCATAGCGCTGTTCGG
>CABVBV010000222.1 GCA_902496595.1 uncultured Eubacteriales bacterium
TCACAAATGCTCGCTGACGTATATCTGCACGCGCGAGCTTATTATATCTACAGCCTCGTCCACGCTCCTGTCCCCGCAGAAGTACGCCTGAGCTTCTGGCCAGATGATGTCGAACAGCTCCTGGTTGGATTCGCGGACGCTTGTCACAGAGCCCAAAAGTTCGCGGAAGAGCTTTTCGCACTTCTCGCTGTCCGCCTCTGCGGATGCCTCATTCCCATGGATGTCGGGCAGATACAGCTCGCCTCCGGACGACATCCATTCGTCCATTTCAGCCAGGGCGCGTTCCAGCCCGTACTCTGTCGTCGGCAGCATCAGCTCAGCATACATATCCTGATACCGCTCAGACAGCAGCATACTCATGAACTCCCAGGCCCCATCTTTGTTCTCACCGGTCGAGGACATACCAAGCATGATATACGGGCACAGGACGGCGCCGGAGCCTTGGACGGACGGTATGCCGCAGAGGGCCAGGTCGCCGCCGAAATAGTAGTCGAAGGCCAGGATGTCCATGACAGAGGCTACTTGCTGCACGGAGAGCAGCTGCTCTCTTGAGGCTATCATCTGCAGATCCCTTGACAAGTCGGCCTCATCGGGCAGACTCGCCGCAAGCCTGAGCATATCCTTGAAGCTCTCGTCAAAATCGCAGACGCCGGTCTCCCAATCTATGTATCTGGAGTTGCCGACGGAGAGCATGGTCTCGAGAAACGACCTCTTGGACATCGTCGCGCCGAAGGGGCTGGTTCCGCTGCCCATCGTCTCCTGGAGCGCCAATATGTCATGGAACTCAAGTTCTCCCATGCCGTCCACGTCCGAGCCGTATGCTTCAATGGCCATTATCGTACAGCAGGGCACGAGGGCGCAGAGCTTGCCGCCGCTCTCAAGTGCGTTTACAAGGTTTTCCGCCATGGCCGGGCTTCCCTCGCGGTCAAAGTACGCGGTGAGATCCTCCAAAAGACCCATGCCCTCATACTGCGCCAGCGGCAGGCCGGTCAAGTCAATGATGTCCGGTGCGTTGCCGGAGATTATATCCAGATTCAGCCTCAGAACTCCGGTCTCAGGCATATCGTCGGTGTTGTACTGCGAGTAGTCGATTATCTCCACAGTATACTTTTCATTCGAGGCATTGAAGTCTATGACGGCGTCCCGGATGAAGCGCGGCTCCATGCTCGCCAGCGTCAGCGTTATCAGTTCATCCGTGTATGCAGAAGGCTCCAGGATGCACAATTCACGGGCGTCGTAGTACAAAAACGCCCCGTCTGCAAGTGAAGTTGCGCCCTTGTAGTCCCCGGCAACACCGGCCGAGACCCAATTCAGCACGAGGCCGGTCTCTCCCGTCTCAGGGTCAAAGCTGTAAAGGTCGCTGCCGTTGTTTATGTAGAGGCCTGCGCCGCCTATCAGGTCGTAGACGTTGACATCCGCTGCCAGGTCAGCGGAGATGGAACAGTCTTCTGGCGAAACGAGGCTTATCTTCACGCCGGCTATGTCGGAATGCAGCAGATATACGCTGCCGCCGGCGATGGTCATTCCGCGAAAGCCGTTCAGGCTGCCGGACGAGCCGAGAAAGTCTCCGTCAACGGAAAAGCAGAAGACGCCATTTGTGCTGCTCAGGTAAATGACACCGCCGCAGACGTCAATTTCCAAGGGCTCATCGACGGCGCTCGAGCTGAAAAGGGGCCCGGAAAAGCCGTCTTCGTCCACTCTCTCGACGCACCAGCCCGCAGAGCGCTCCGATGTTTTATTCCCGTCTTCATCATATGTACGCTCATACAGGTATTCGAGCAGCCATATTGTGCCGCTGTCGTCCACCGCCGAATCCATAATGCTGTGGTAATAGCCGTCGTCCCAGGCACAGCGCTTCTGGTCAAGTATGCTGCCGTCGCGGTCGAGGACGTAGATGTAATAGTTGTTCGGGGCGTCTGTGACTTCCGTGCCGAATACGTAGATGTTCGACTTCGCCGCCTCGGCGTTTGCGATGATGAAGTTCGCCTTCGGCAGCGATATCGCGGTCTTGACATATCTGCAGGACGCGGCGTCGGCAGCCGTGGCAGCGCTGTCAGTATCACCCGGCGCAGAGGCGACCGCGCCGCAGCCCGCGAGTGTGAGCATGGTAAGTGCGAGGGCAATTATCCGTTTCAAGCCGCGTACCTCCTTTAACCGAACTGTTCCGCGATGTACGTCTCGGCCCTGTCCTGGATAATCTCGCAGGTGTCCTCAACAGACCTCGCCCCGGCGAAGCAGGCGGCGGCTTCTTCAAGGACGATCTGCGATATTGTTGAGCCTGCCGAAGCCTTGTGCGTCAGTCCCTCCAAGAGCCCGAGCATGGTGTCGGAGCGGGACTCCGCCTCGCGCAGCTGTTCTTCGGCGGCGGCGCGGGAGATGGGTATGGACGCCTGAGAAAGCTCCGCCTGCGTCTTCTCGTCGCTGAGGATGAAGCGCAGGAACTCCCAGGCCGCATCCGTATTGCCGGTCGAAACTATGCCCATGTCGGAAGTTGCCAGAAGCCTCGAGCCGCAGCCGCCGTCAAAGCTCGGCCAGCCTATGGGCGTCAACGCCTGGCCGTAGTATTCCTCCAGCGCGGCCAGTTCATAGGTATTTCTAAGCATCTGCTCATAAAGCACGATCTCGCCCGATGCAAAGCGTGCGTCGAAGCTGTCCCAGTCGGTCTCGTCGGCCGTCTCAAGCCCCGAGGCGAGGCGGAGATACTCCTCAAACCTCCCGTCGGTGAAGCTGCAGCTCGCCGCCTCGTAGTCGACAAGCTCCGGAAGCACACCGTCCAGAGTGTTCTCGACGAATACCAGCGGCGACGTTATAGCGAACATCTTCT
>CABVBV010000223.1 GCA_902496595.1 uncultured Eubacteriales bacterium
GACGTGGACATCACGAGCTGGGAGTTCCGGATAGCGAACCCGGAGACGAACATAGGCGACTACGCGCCCGAGCTCGCGGACACGGAGAACGGCCTGAAGTTCGACGTCAGGGCGGTGGACGCGCTCTCGGAGTTCTTGGCGGCGGCCCGGGCCGAGGGGCTCAGCTGCGTTCTGGTCTCGACCTATCGGGACTACTACACCCAGCAGATACTCTACAACAACAAGGTCGCGGAGTACGGCGAGGCCGTCGCCAAGACCATAGTCGCGCCTCCGGGCACGAGCGAGCACCAGATCGGGCTCGCGGCGGACATCACGGACAGGTACTACGAGTACATGAACGAGAGCCTGGAGAACACGGAGCTCTTCAAGTGGATGAGCGCGCACTGCGCCGAGTACGGCTTCATCGTCCGCTACCCGAAGGACAAGGAGGACGTGACGGGCATCATGTACGAGCCCTGGCACTTCCGCTACGTCGGCAAGGAGGCCGCGGCCTACATCATGGAGCACGGGCTCTGCCTGGAGGAGTTCGTCTCCCTCTACGACGGCTGAGCCGTCCGGAACAGGATATGGAAAGACCGGAGAGCGCGGCGCGGATGACGCCATGCTCTCCGGTTTGTTGCTGTTGTGCCCGACGTTCCGTTCTTGGGCCCGGCTCGCACCGTTTTGGGCGTACGTGAGTTCCCTGCTCAGCCGCCTTGCCCAACGTACCTCTGCAGCATCGCAGCGGTCTGGGCTCTCGTGGCGTGGGTGGCCGGGGACAGGGCGTTCCCGCCGACGCCCTCTATGATGCCCTCGGAGACTGCCCAGAGCATGGCGTCCTCAGCCCACGGGCTCACTTCGTCCGCGTCCGCATAGCCCTCGAGGCTGCCGGAGACTTCGGGCGAGCCTGCCTCGCGGTAGAGCATCGTCGCAAGCTGCTCCCTCGTGATGCTGCCCTCAAGGTCGCTGCCGTCGGAGACGCCGGTCTCGAGCGCCCAGTCCACCGCAGCTTCGTACCAGGTATCTCCCGCCGAGGTGTCCACACCCGCGTTGCGCGCAAGCACCGTTATCACCATGGCCCGGGTCATCTGCCCGTTGGGTGAGAAGGTGGTGTCGGACGTGCCGTTGAACAGGCCCTTTGCACTGACAAAGGCCACGGCGTCGTAGTACCACTCGCCCGCAGCCACGTCCTCGAAGGGGAGCGCGCCGGCGCTCACGTCGAGCACACCCAGGCTTCGTGAAAAGACGTCGCCGGCGTAGAGCAGGCCGTTATATACAAGCAGCGCCCTCGGCGACACGGGCCGGACGTCGCTGTCCCCGGCCGCGGCGAGGGTGGTCACGGCCCCGCCGCGCAGTACGCGCACGGCGCTGTTGCCGGTGTCTGCAATGTAGACGCTGCCGTCGGGGCCGACTGCGACGCCCTGCGGGCCGGAGAACACGGCCTCACCCGCGCTGCCGTCGAGGTATCCTCCCTCATAGGCCGCGTCTCCCGTGAGCGACGCCCCCGCCAGAACGCTCACCTCACCGTCTTCCACGGCCAGGATGCGGTGGCTGCCGGTGTCGGCCACATACAGCACTCCGTCCGACCAGGCGAGGCCGGTCGGCTCCGAAAGCCCGGAGCTTACATAGACCTCGTACTTCCCGTCGGCGTCGAGCCTGTAAATTTTGCTGCTGCCGGTGTCGGAAATGTAGACGCAGCCGTCCTCGCCCGCGGCGAGGCCCGTGGGCAGGCTGAGGCCCTTGATGGCGGTGTAGACCTCCTCGTTTTCGAGGTCGAGCCAGCGCAGGGCGCCGTTGCCGCTGTCTGAGACGAGAAGCCCTCCCTTGTAGGGCGCAATGCCCCAGGGCTCCATGAACGCGGCCTCGTCAAAGTCCCCGTCCTTATAGCCTCCGACGGGCTCTCCCGAGGGGCCCTTCACGTCGCTGCGACCGGCGAGCTGCTCCAGCCTGCCGTCCTCCGACTTCCAGACGACCTTGTTGAAGCTGTCGGCTATGTAGAGCGTCCCGTCCACGAGCGCCATACCCGAGGCCGCGACGCCGCCGGGCTCCGTCTCATACGAGGCGAGCGCCGCCGCGGGCAGCGCAAACATCAGCGCCGCCGCGAGCAGAATCGATAACAGTTTTTTCATCTTGCCTCCACCTCCGCTGTATTGCCCTCCCCTGCGATGCCGTCGAGGAGGAATATCTCGAGCTTCTGCGACTTGCCCTTGAGGCTTATGCCGTCGCCGAGCGAGGTCACGCGAATCCTGTCGCCGAGCCTGTCCACGACGTCCCGGCTGATGTAGATCTTGCCCGCCGGGGCGTTGGCTTCGAGCCGAGCGCTGGTGTTTACCGTGTCGCCTATGGCGGTGAAATCCATGCGCATCTCCGCGCCGATGTTGCCCACTACCGCGCTGCCGCAGTGCACGCCGATGCCGAAGGACACCGTCCTGCCGAACTTCTCCAAAAGCTCCTGCGAGAGCGCCTTCGAGCCCTCGACCATGTCCACGGCGGCCTTGCAGGCGTTCATCACATAGTCCTCCTGCTCGATGGGCGCGTTCCAGATGGCCATGGTGCAGTCTCCGACGAATTTGTCGAGCGTGCCGTGGTTTTTCATGATGCAGTCGGTGGTGAGCGTGAGATAGCGGTTGAGTATGGACACGACCTCCTGCGGCGTGAGCACCTCGCTCATCGTCGTGAAGCCTCGGATGTCCACAAAGAGCACGGCGATGTCGCAGAGCTTGCCGCCGAGGCCGAGGGCGTCGGTACCCTCCTTGAGCAGCTCGCCGACGATCTCGGGCGCGACGTAGCGCTTGAAGGTGTTCGAGA
>CABVBV010000224.1 GCA_902496595.1 uncultured Eubacteriales bacterium
GTATGACCTCTATGCCCGTGCCGGCGAGTATCTCGCGGAACTCCACGACCTTGCCCTTATTGTTCGACGCAAGTATCAGCTTCATGACAGCAGCGCCTCCGAGAAGGACTTCGGCTCGAAGGGCATGAGGTCGTCCACGCCCTCTCCCACTCCGATGAACTTGACGGGCAGGCCCATATCCTTCGCTATGGCGAAGACGATGCCGCCCCTTGCCGTACCGTCGAGCTTCGTGAGCACTATGCCCGTGAGCTGGGCGGTCTCGGCGAACTGCTTTATCTGTATGAGCCCGTTCTGGCCCGTCACCGCGTCGAGCACGGCGAGGGTCTCGACGTCCGCCTCGGGCAGCTCTCTTGTGATGATGCGGCGTATCTTGGCGAGCTCGTTCATGAGGTTCTGCTTGTTGTGCAGCCTGCCGGCCGTGTCGATGATGACGATGTCCGTGCCCCGGGCCTTGGCGGCGGAGATGGCGTCGAAGACCACGGCGCCGGGGTCGGAGCCCTCGCCGTGCTTCACTATCTCGGCCCCGGAACGTTCGGCCCAGACCGTGAGCTGCTCCGCGGCCGCCGCACGGAAGGTGTCGCCCGCCGCGAGCAGCACCTTCTTGCCCTCGGCGGTATACTTCGCCGCGAGCTTGCCGATGGTCGTGGTCTTGCCCACGCCGTTCACGCCCACCATCAGGATGACGGAGGGTTTCGTATCCAGCTTCAGCTCGAAGCTGCCAACGCTGAGAAGCTCGGTGAGTATGTCCACGAGCGCGGCCCTTATCTCGGCCTTGCCTATTAGCCCCTCGTCGCGCACCTTCTCACGGAGCGCCGATACCGCCTTGAAGGCCGTGTCCGCGCCCGAGTCGGCGACTATGAGCGCCTCCTCCAGCTCGTCGTAGAACTCCTCGTTCTCGCCGGTGAACTCCGCGAAAACGCCGCCCATCTGACGCCGGGTCTTCTCGAGCCCGGCCTTTATCTTGTCGAAGAATCCCATTCCTGACTGGCCTCCTCAGTGTGTTTCTCGGCTTCCTCCAGATCCAGCTCTATGACCTTGGAGACGCCCTTTTCCTGCATCGTCACTCCGTAGAGGAAGTCGGCCTCCTCCATCGTGCCGCGCCGGTGGGTTATAACTATGAACTGCGTCCTGCCGGATATCTTCCGCATATGCTCGGCGAACCTTATGACGTTGGCCTCGTCGAGCGCCGCCTCGATCTCGTCCATGACGCAAAACGGCGTGGGCCGCACCTTGATGATGGCAAAGTACAGCGCTATGGCAACAAACGCCGTCTCGCCGCCCGAGAGCAGCGACAGCGTAGTGAGCGCCTTGCCGGGCGGCTGCACCTTGATGTCGATGTCGCAGCTGAGCACGTCCTCGCCCGGCTCGAGCGTGAGCTCCGCCTTGCCACCGCCGAAGAGCTCCGTGAAGGTCTCGCCGAAGCTCTCGTTTATCGCGGTAAATTCGCGGGTGAATATACTTCTCATTTCCCCGGTTATATCGGAGATTATACCCAGCAGCTCGCCCTTGGCCTTCTCCACGTCGTCCCGCTGCGAGGCGAGGAACTCATACCTCTCGCTGACCCTGGCGTACTCGTCTATGGCGCCGAGGTTCGGCGTGCCGAGGGCCGACATCTCCTTTTTGAGCTCCGCGATGCGCCGGTTCGACTTCGCCGCGCTCTCGACGGGCCTTCTGACCGCCTGCGCCGCGCTGTGGCTGAGTTCGTACCCGTCCCAGAGCTTGTCCAGGAGCTGCTTTTCCTCCATCTCGGCGGAGAGCTTCTTCTGCTCGAACCTCGCGCAGCTGCGCTCCATGTCCAGGAGGGCGTTGTTCTTCTCCTGCACGGCCCTGTCGGTCTTCGTGCGCTCGCCCTCGACCTCGAGCTTCTTTCTCGTCGCGGCCGCGATGTCCTCTTTTATCTTCGCCGCGCCCTCGCGCAGTTCGGCTATCTTCCGCTCGCGCTCTGAAAGCTCCCTTTTTGCGCTCTCGGCCCCGGCCTCCATGTCCGCAAGGGCCTTCGCCCGAGTCTCGCTGTCGCCGGATATGCCCCTTCTGAGCAGCTCGAGCTGGGCCGCGGCGTTCTCCGTCGTGCGCCGCTCGGCCTTGAGCGAGGCCAGCTCATTATTTATGTTCTGCAGCTCGCCCGTAGCGACGTCGAGCTCGTACCTTGCCGAAGCCAGCTCGCGCTTGGACTCCTCTGACTTCGCCGCGAGCTCGTCCCGACGCTTTGCGAGTTTGCCTCGGTTTGCCTGCAATTTCTCCAGCTCGGCCCTTCTTGAGAGTATGCCCGCGTTCTTCGCCGCGCTGCCGCCCGTCATGGAGCCGCCCGAGTGTATGAGCTGCCCGTCAAGCGTGACGATGCGCACCCGGCCGCCGTTTTTCCTCGAGATGGCAACGGCGTCGGAAAGCGTCTCGGCCACGAGCGTGCGGCCCAGGAGGTTTTCAAAGATGTTCGCATACCGCGCATCGAAGCTCACGAGCTCGACCGCGAGGCCGAGGCAGCCCTCGTCCTCCGAGGGCACCCGCTCGAGCCTGCCGCCTCTTATGACGTCGAGGGGCAGGAAGGTGGCCCGGCCCGCGTCGCGGCGCTTCAAGAGCTCGATGGCCCTGCGGCCGTCGTCCTGCGTGTCGACGACAACGTTTTGTATGGCCGCGCCCAGCGCGGTCTCTATGGCGAGCGTACACCTTTCGTCGGCGCGCACCAGCTCCGCCACGGTGCCGTGGACGCCCCGGAGCGTGCCGCGCTTTGCCTCGCGCATGACGGCCTTCACCGCGCCGGCAAAGCCCTCGTACTCCTTCTCCA
>CABVBV010000225.1 GCA_902496595.1 uncultured Eubacteriales bacterium
GCGGCTTCGGGGGTCTTATTCTGCCTCTCGCGGAGGGCAGCAGCTGCCTATCTTCTCCGCGCTGGGTGCGCACTGCACCCTGCTGGACTACTCCGAGGAGCAGTGCAGGACTGAGCGCATGGTCGCTGAACGCGAGGGTTACGAGCTCGAGATAATACGAGCAGACATGACGAAGCCCCTGCCCTTTGAGGACGGGGAGTTTGACCTCATCTTTCATCCGGTGGCGAACTGCTATGTTGAGAAGGTGGAGCCGATCTTCAGGGAGTGCTATCGTGTGCTCAAACCGGGAGGGGTGCTGCTCGGCGGTTTCGGCCTGGGGCTCCAGTTCGCCTTCGATGAGGGCACGGGGAAGCTCGAAAGGCGGCTGCCGTTCAACCCGCTCCTGGACGAGAAGCTCTATGAGGAGTCGATAAACAGCAACTCCGGCATACAGTTCTCGCACACTATCGAGGAGCAGCTGGGCGGACAGCTCAAGGCAGGCTTCATACTCACCGGAATATACGAGGACACGAACGGCTACGGCGCATTGCAGGAGTTCAATGTGCCGGACTATATCGCCACAAGGTCTGTGCGGCCATAAAAGAGAAGAAGGAACTGCTGGAGTATCGCATGGGCGACGGCATGGCGGAGCTCATCCAGCACGAGTACGACCATCCGGACGGCATACTTGCCACCATGCGTGCCGTGGGAGACAAGTCGTTCGTCATGAGACCCCTGAAAGCCTAGGCCTTCAGGGCCACGGTGAAGACCCCGAAGGTCTGCAAGGCGAAGCCGGAGTCGAGCAGGGCCTCCGCCTCCAAACCTCCGGTATGGAAGATATAAGCGCAGTCCGGGTCTGCCTCCGCTGCGTCGAAGCCGAAGCTGTATCGGCCGAAGCTCTCCACGTCCAGGAAGGCAGAGGGATAGTTGCTGTACACCACCGTCTCGATGTATTCGTCTGTGGGCTGTCTGGTATAGAACAGCACGTCGGAATAGTAGATATCCGCGGCGAGGCAGACGCTGTCCTTAGCCTCGGACGCACATTCCAGCGCCTCCTCGAGCCCTACGGAGTAGGTGAGAGATATTCGCTCGCTGTATTCTTCAAAATAGTAACAGGCAAAGGCCCCGAAGTGGACGAGGTAGGCGGCGAACACGACGCCTGCGGCGAGCTCCTTTTTGCTCAGCCTCACGAGCCAGTCCAGGCCCAGGGCCGTGGTCATGAGCATGGGGATATAGGCGCAGTTGAAGCGCGTCTCGTTGACCGAAGTCAGCAGGCCGAGCAGCAGGGCCGAGAACAGCTGGACGACGAGAAGGGCCTCCAGGCCGAGTTCCCTGCGCCTGACGCTTCCCGCAGCTCTCTTAAGGCAGACCAGGAGCCCGAGCAGGAAGAAGGGCAGGGTACATATCGAAAACAGGCCCCGGTTGCCGGTATACGTGAACGGGGGCCGTCCGGACATCTCCACAAAAAGCTGCCAGAGGTTTGCCGCGTTCGCGCCGATGTTTTTGAGGGATATCTCCGACGAGCGCATCACGACGAGCCTCGGCACTGAGAAGGGCCCTATCGTGAACTCTTCCATGACTCCGAGATTTACGAGCAAAAAGAGCACGAGCGGCGCCGCCAGGGCCAGAAGGACAGCCGCCGAGGCCGCGAACCACCAGGAGAACCGCAGCTTCCGGCATCGGAAGCCGCAGCTGAGCATGAGCAGCAGCATTACCGGCAGCACGGGCCAGAGCACGGCGTAAGTGTAGAGCGAGAGCCCGAACATCAGAGCGCAAACAGGCAGAAAGCGCTCGTTTTCCAGGCCCCTTATGAAGAAATAGAGCCCGAAAGTCAGAAAGCCCGGGGCGAGGTTCGACTCAAGGCCCCAGCGCGAGAGGTAGATGTGCCAGGGGCAGACCGCCACCAGCAGCAGCGCGGTCAGCCCGGCCCGCGCCCCGCAGAGCCTCCGCACCGAGCCGAAGACCGCCGGCAGGCTGAGGCAGGCGACAATTAGCTGCGGCAGCCGCACCACCCAGACCTCCGGCCCGAACACTGCCATGAAGGGCAGCATCAGGTAGCTTTCCAGGGCGTTCATGCCGCTGCCCCAGGCGGAGAGATAGACGGGGAAGCTGTGTCCGCTGGAATCCATGCCGTAGTTCAGCAGCGACCAGGCCTCGTAGCCCGCGAAGGCCTCGTCCTGATTAATGCCCCCGGGCACGGAGCCGAAGCGCCACACCCGGATCAGGACTCCGAGCGCAGTGAACGATATGAACAGCAGCAGAACAAGCCTGCGCCGCCTTTCTTCCGCAAGCGTATATGTCATGGGCGCCTCCGTGCAACGCGACAGGGATTATTACCGAGGCCGCAGCTGCGGCTTCTTCCGTTTAGTATGAAGCAAACTCCGGCGCTTGTCAACAGCGCCGGAAATCGGGTGACGGCATAAAAAAGGTGCGCTGAGGGGATATTCACAGCGCACCTTTTACTATTTTACCTGGGCTCAGCCGAGGTTCTTCACGTACTCGATGCCGGCCTTCAGGGCCTTGATATTGCCCTCGAGGAAGCGGGCCTTCCTCTCGCCGAGCTCGACACGTATGGCCTCGATGATGGTGTCCTCGTCGATGACGTCGGGCTTCTTGGCGACGTATGCGCCCAGGAACACCACGTTCGCGCCCTTGGGATTGCCGATCTCCTCGGCGATGTGGTTGCAGGGCACGTAGACGACGTCGCAGTCGTCGCGGTTGGACTTCTCGTCTATTATACTGCTGTTCACGAGCAGCAGGCCGCCGGGCTTGACCTCGCTCTGGAACTTCAGCA
>CABVBV010000226.1 GCA_902496595.1 uncultured Eubacteriales bacterium
GAAATTCAGGCTTATCCGGTTCTTGCTGAAGTCAATGAGCCCGTCGCGGCGCATTTTTGAGAGCTCACTGCACATGGCGCTCCTGTCTACACCTAGGTAGTCGGCGAGCTGCTGACGTTTATATGGCAGGACGAAGCTCCCGCTGCCGGAGCGCCGCGCACAGTCTGAAAAGTAGCTCATGAGCCTGCCGCGTATGGTTTTCGGGCTCGTGTGCAGGATCTTCCTCGACAGCTGGAGGCTCTTTTGGGCGCAGACGGAAAGCAGGTTCCGGGTAAGCCTTGAATGGAAGCCGCAGTCCCTGCCGCAGCCCGAGAGGAGCTTGCCTGCGTTCAGGAACAGCACGTTCGTGTCCTCCGCCGCAGTGACTGAGATGAGCAGCGGCTCGCCCGGAACGCAGGCATATATCTCGGCAAAGACAGAGCCGGGGCCAGCATGGCCCAGTACGCTTTCGTTGCCCCAGACGTCGACATGGGAAATGAGAGCCATCCCCGAAAGCACCAGCCCGAGGCTCCCGGCGGGTTCACCCTCGGGCAGTATCACCTCACCCCTGCAGAATCTCTCGGCCCTGGCCTCAAGGCAGTTCAGGAGCAGGGCCCTGTCCGCCGCATCTATGCCTTCAAACAGCTCGGTATCCGGTAAAACAATGTCCATGGTGCACCTCAAATGTTGTAGAAACAACAGACTTGCGACATGGATTATATTATACTTCAGGTACAAGTTCAATACCGGGAGTGGTGATAGTGAAAAGAAGGATAGTGAGCATAGACGAGGAAAAGTGTACGGGCTGCGGCGCCTGCGCAGAGGCCTGTCACGAGGGAGCCATAGGCATGGTGGACGGAAAGGCGAAGCTCCTGAAAGACGACTACTGCGACGGCCTGGGCGACTGTCTGCCGGCCTGCCCCTCAGGAGCGATCAGCTTTGTGGAGCGGGAGGCGGCGGCCTACGACGAGGCGGCGGTTCGCGAGCACATGGAGAGCAGGAGGCTTCAGGGCGAGTTCCAGGGCTGCCCGGGGCACAGGCCGAAGACTTTCGACAGGCGGGCTCCGGAGAAGGCGGCGGCTTCGAGGACGGCGGGATCCCAGTTGGCGCAGTGGCCCTGCCAGATAAAGCTGGTTCCGGTGAACGCGTCGTTTTTCAATGGGGCCAGGCTGCTCATTGCGGCAGACTGCACGGCTTTTGCCTATGCGAATATGCACGAGGAGTTCATGCGCGGCAAGATCACGCTGAACGGCTGCCCCAAGCTCGACGCGGTCGATTATGCTGAGAAGCTGACAGAGATCCTCAGGAACAACGACATCAGGAGCGTGACTGTGATCCGCATGGAGGTGCCCTGCTGCGGGGGCCTTGAGCTCGCGGTGAAACGCGCTCTGCAGATGAGCGGAAAGTTCATTCCATGGAGCGTCGTCACCGTCTCGACGGACGGAAGGATACTTGAAGACTGAAAAAACACAAAAAGGCATCCGCCGCGGAAGCGTTCCCGCGGCGGATGTATTATTTCAGCTTGTCGAAGAAGGCAAAGGCTTTTCGACAAAGAGGACGGCGCTGCGCTGATATTATCAGTACCTTATCTTGTCGCTGCCGATCTCGGCCAGGCTCGCGGAGCCGGTCATGAGCATGACGTTTTTGAGTTGGGCGCCGAGACTCTCTGCGTAGAGCGCGACCCCCTCCGCTCCTCCTCCGTGGGCGGCAACGACGAAGGGTCGGCCTATCATGACCGCGTCAGCGCCGAGAGCCAGGGCCTTGAAGATGTCCGTGCCCGTGCGCAGGGCCCCGTCGGCTATGACCTTGATGGAATCGCCCACCGCGGCGCGTATCTCCGGTATCACCTCGCAGGTGCCCGGAGCCGACTGGATGACCCTGCCTCCGTGCGTCGAGACGATGACGCCCGCGCAGCCGGCTCTCGCGGCCTTCTCGGCTCCCTTCGCGGTCATGACGCCCTTCAGCAGGAAGGGGATCTTCACGGAACTTGTGAGCTCGCGCAGCTCCTCCTCGCTCTTCGGCCCTACCAGGCCCACGTCGCGGCCCATATTCACAAAACCGGCGGCGTCTATGTCGCAGGCGAAGGCTATGCAGCCCGCGGCTTCCATCTCCTTTGCCCTTCGGATGAGTTTCTCGTTGTCCCTCCAGGGTTTGAGGGTTATGACGTTCAGGCCGCCGTTGGCCTTTGCAGCTTCCAGCCCCAGCTCGTACTGCGCATCGTTGCCGTTGTCGCCGGTGAAGGGCAGTATGCCTGCGGCCCCGGCCCCTTCCACGAGTGAAAACGTCCAGTCCCTGTCTGTTATCGCCCCGTTATAGTTGTAATTCATGCCGCCTATGGGCGCGGCGAAGATGGGGTATTTGAAGCTGTGCCCGAAGATCTCGAGCGCAGTGTCCTGGCCCCGGTCTTCATACACCGTGTCGAGCTCCACCTTCACCCGGTTCAGGAACTCGGTGCAATTTGTCCAGGACGAGCCGTCGCCCATGGCGCCCGTGCCGGGGATCTCGCCCTTGCAGGCCGCGCCGTTGCAGACCTTGCAGACCCGGCAGTTGGGCCGCATGATCTCCCTTGCGCGGGCCCAGACCTCGTCAAGCGTCATTTTTGACCCTCCCCTTGTTAATAGTCCTGATGACTGCCAGCGTGCAGAGCATGAGCACGACGGCGACGGGCAGGGCTATGGCCGCGTTCGGCACGAAGCCCGCGATGATGTAGCTCACGCAGCTGACCGCGGCGCAGGTGATGGCGTAGGGCAGCT
>CABVBV010000227.1 GCA_902496595.1 uncultured Eubacteriales bacterium
GCCGCAGGCCCGGACAGGTGAAGGCCACCTACGGCACCGGCTCCTCGGTGATGATGAACATCGGCACGGAGCCGAGGTTTTCCGAGGGCGGGCTCGTCACAAGCCTCGCCTGGGGCATGAACGGGAAGGTCGAGTACGTCTTCGAGGGCAACCTCAACTATACCGGCGCGGTCATGACCTGGCTGCGAAAGGACGTGGGCCTCATCAGTACGGACGCGGAAGCCACGGAGCTCGCGAGGGCGGCAAACCCGAACGACAGGTGCTACTTCGTCCCGGCCTTCTCGGGCCTGGGCGCACCGTATTGGGACAGCAGAGCCGCGGGATTGCTCACGGGTGTCAGCCGGACGACGGGCAGGGCAGAGATTGCCCGCGCCTGCCTCGAGTGCATCGCCTACCAGATAACCGATTTGACGGAGCTCATGCGAAAGGACGCGGGCGTCGAGCTGGGCAGCCTCCGGGTGGACGGCGGGCCGACGGCCAGCGACTACCTGATGCAGTTCCAGGCCGACATGGCGCGGGCCTCGGTGGAGGTGCCGAACCTCCAGGAGCTCTCCGGCATGGGCGCGGCCTACGCCGCGGGCATCTCGGCGGGCATGTACGACCCGGACAGGGTCTATGAACACGTGAAGCGCAAGGTCTACGCGCCGGGGATGGACGCCGGGCGCAGGGCCGAGCTCTACGGCGGCTGGAAGGCCGCGGTGCGCCAGACGCTGACGCACGATTAAAGGTATATTGCGGGCAACGTCCCGTACTATAAAAAATTCAGGAGGTCAAACAAATGAAAAAGTTCCTTGCACTGCTCCTTGCGCTCGCGATGGTGTTCGCGCTTGCCGCCTGCGGCAGCACCGACAGCACCCCGACCGACACTCCGGACGACACCCAGACCGAGGCCCCTGAGGCCACTGTGCCCGCCGACGAGGGCGGCGACGAAGCCACCTTCCTGCCCGGCGGCGGCAGCAACATCGTCTACGTGATCACCCCGGCCACCTCGAACGTGTTCTTCGCCACCGAGGCCGAGGTCGCCCGTGAGACCGCCGAGGCCCTGGGCTACGAGGTCAAGACCGTTTCCCACGACGACGACGCTTCCCGTCAGCTCGAGGCCATCGAGGCCGCCATCGCCGACAAGGCCGCGTTCATAGTCCTCGACAACGCCGGCGCCGACGCCACCATCGAGGCCGTCCAGGCCGCCTACGACGCGGGCATCCCCTGCTTCCTCATCGACCGTGAGATCAACACCACCGGCATCGCCGTCGCCCAGATAGTCGCCGACAACGCGCAGGGCGCCGCCGCCATCGCCGAGAAGTGGGTCGAGGCCATGAACTACGAGGGCAAGTACGCCGAGCTGCTCGGCCTCGAGAGCGACACCAACTGCCAGGTCCGCAGCGAGAACTTCCACTCCGTCATCGACCAGTACGAGGGTCTTGAGATGGTGGCCCAGCAGTCCGCCAACTGGGATCAGACCGAGGCCTATGAGAAGACCGAGGCCATACTCGAGGCCAACCCGGAGATCACCGGCATCATCTGCGGCAACGACACCATGGCCTGCGGCGCTGCCGCTGCCTGCGCCGACGCCGGCCGCAGCGACATCAAGATAATCGGTGTTGACGGCTCCGACGACGCCGCCGCCCTCATCAAGAGCGGCCAGATGGTCGGCACCGCGCTGCAGCAGTGCGCTCTGATCGCCCAGATGGCTGTTGAGCAGGGCGACTACTACATCAACAACAACGGCGCCACGCTCGACGGCGTGGGCGAGAAGCAGCTCGTCCCCTGCGTGGCCATCACCATCGACAACGTCGACAACCTGTCCGCCTTCGTTTACACCGAGGCCTGATCAAAGCCTGAACCCCGTGCCGCCGCCCGAGCAAAACCGGGCGGCGGCATCCCAAAGCGGGGGTACATTCCGGGCTCTCCCGGCGCACCGGAGGTGCGCGGAATATCCCCCCGCGAAGAAGTATGCCAAAAATGCAAGGAGAGGATAAGATGAAAAAGCTCAGCCTCGTAACCGCAGTGATACTCATCGCAGCCCTGCTCGCCCTGACCATGTCCGGCTGCGGCATAGTCAAGATCATCCCGGTGGGCACGGAGAGCGACTACACCGGGGAAGTCAAGTTTGACGCCAGCGCCGCCGCGGCGGACGACTGGGCCGTCATCGCCGAGGAACTGACCGGCGCCGCCCAGCCCCTGACGGACGTCCTTGCCGACGCCGCCAACGGCACGGCCTACTGCGTCAGCTTCAGCGGCACCGTCGAGGAGTACAACACCGACAGCCCGAAGGGCTACCTCGTAGTGACCGTCGAGGGCGTGGACGACAAGGAAGTCCGTATCCAGGTCGGCAGCGTCTTCAGCGGCACCACCGTCCGCGACTGCCAGACCAGCAAGGGCTATGAGGACTTCACCAACCAGACCGAGTGGTCGCAGTACGCCAAGACCGTCAACGACGAGGTCATGACGAACGTCATCACGCCCCTGGGCGACCTGAACGCGCTCGTCGGCAAGACCGTCGAGATAGTCGGCTGCTTCACTCCCGACGCCACCACCGTCACCGTGACGCCTGTGTCCGTCACCGTACAGTGAGGGGGCAGGGGATATGGCTGATAATCCGAACGTCGTTCTGCACTGCGAGCAGATAGAGAAGATCTATCCCGGCACGAAAGCGCTCGACCACGTGTCCTTCGACGTGCTGCGCGGCAAGGTGAACGTGCTCATCGGCGAGAACGGCGCGGGC
>CABVBV010000228.1 GCA_902496595.1 uncultured Eubacteriales bacterium
ACTCAGATCCGCCGTCTTCGGCATCCCGTTCGCTACCCATTTGATCTTGTCCATTTTTCAAAAACCTCCGAATCAGTCAAACATCAGCCAGGGGAAGCGCTTGGCGACGACCTCGATGACCTCGGCCACCTCGGCCGGGACGCTGCTGCCTTCGGCGCCCAGCTCGTACTCATAGCTCTCGCCGGCGAGGCGCACGGCGAACTTGGTCTTCTCGGCGTTGACCGGGGCAAAGCCGCTGTTGGCGCTGCCCTCCATCTCCTGCACGTTGCAGAAGAGGGTGAGCTTCTCGAGGTAGGGCGCGTGCTTTTCGGGGCAGAAGCTCGCGCAGTTGCCGCACTCGTTGCACATGCCGTCGATGTGGAGCATCTGCGTCCGGCCCTCGACCGGGATGACCACGTTGGCCCGGTTCGGACAGAGCGTGGCGCAGCTGCCGCAGACCGTCTTGCACAGGGGCGCGAACTCGTCGAACTCGGCCCTGGACTTGCGCTTGCGGCCGTTGCGCACGGCGCCGGCGGGGCCGCAGAGGGTCTTGGACAGGCGCTCGAGCGTCTCGGCGTCCGGCTTCGGAGGCGGGTTGATGGAGGCGCGCTCCAGGGCCAGGGCCATGGAGTTCAGCCTGTGATAGCCGCCCGGCTTGAGGATGTCGGTGCAGACCGTTATCGGCATCAGGCCGCCCGCGTAGAGCTCCGCGATGTTCTGCGCGTTCGCGCCGCCGCAGTAGCTGATGGGCAGCTCGCTGTCGAATTCCTTCGTCAGCGCCGTCGCCACGCCGAGGCTCAGGGGCAGCAGCGTGCGCCCGCTCATGTACATGGCCTCGTCCGGCAGCTCGCCGCGCAGCACCTGCACCGGGAAGGTGTTCGTGAGCTTCACGCCGAAGGAAAGGCCCAGGGCCGCCGCCTTCTCGCGCAGCCTGCCCAGCATCGGCACCGCGTCCGCGTACTGCAGGTCGGACTCGAACTGCTCGCGGCCGAAGCTGATGTCCGTGAAGCCCAGGTCATCCAGCGCCTTCCTCGCGTACTCGTAGCCCAGCAGCGTCGGGTTGCACTTCAGATACAGGTTCAGGCCCTTGGCCTCCATCAGATAACTCGCGATGCCCTCTATCTCGCCCGCCGGGCAGCCGTGCATCGTCGAGAGCGTGATGCTGCTGCACACGTTCGGGGAAATGGCCTCGACGTCCGCCGCGGTCATGGCCTTGCACCTGGGCAGGGCCTCGATGAGCGCCTCGCGGCAGTCCTTCCAGATCTCGCTGCCCGAGGCGTCCTTCAGGCCCTCGATGAAGCGGTCTATCTTCTCGCTCTTGATGCCGGCGAGGTCGTAGCCGACGCTCATGTTGAACACGAACCCGTCCTGCCTGCCCAGCGACAGCTCCTTGGCCAGCAGATGCAGCAGGAACCAGGCCTTGATGTACTCCTCATAGGCCTGCTGCACGGTGAGCTCGGTGCTCCACTCGCAGTTGTAGCCCTCGTCTTCCGCGAGGATGCAGGGCTTGGAGACGTGCAGATCCTCGCCGTCGATTATCTGCACGGTCTTGAGCTCGAACATCCTGCCGCCGCAGACGTAGGACGCCACGATGTTCTGGGCCAGCTGGGTGTTCGGGCCTGCCGCCGGGCCTATCGGGGTCTCCAGGAAACGGCCCATGAAGGGCACGGGGCGCAGCTCGCCGTCGCCGGCCTTGTAGAGCTTCTTGCAGCCGAAGACGGAGCCGCTCTCTTCCCACTCTCCGAGAACCCAGTCCAGCAGGTTCCGGAAGGGGATGCAGTGCATACGGTCGCTCATTTTAACTCCTCCTGTATGTTCACAAAATTTATGCTCAGCCGTTGAGTATGCCCCAGAGCCGCTCGGCGCTCTCCATGACTCTGGCGTTTATGGCCGCCTCGTCCGCATAATTGAGCTCGCGGTCTTTCACCAGCACCTTGCCGTTCACCACCGTGTGCGTGCAGCGCCTGCCCTCGAAGCCGAAGAGGATGTGCCCGTCGATGTTCGCGTCCGAGAAAGGGGTGAAGGGCCGGTAGTCGAACACCGCCACGTCCGCCGCCGCGCCCGGCTTCAACACGCCGAACTCGCGGCCGAAGTACTTGCCCGCGATCTTCGGGTTGTTCTTGAAGAGCATATCGGTCGCCTCGCACCAGCCGACGTTAGGATGGCAGGCGTTGTGGCGCTGGATGCCGACCACGGTCTTGCAGGACTCTATCATGTCGTGCGTGTACGCATCGGTGCCCAGGCCGACGAGGATGCCCTTCGCGTACATCTGCAGCACAGGCGAGCAGCCCACGGCGTTCGACATATTGCTCTGCGGGTTGTTCACGACCATCGTGTCCGTCGCCTTCACGATGTCCATCTCCGCCGTGTTCAGGTGGATGCAGTGGCCCAGCACCGTCATGGGGCCGAGGATGCCGTGATCCTGCAGCCTCTGCACCGGGCGGCGGCCGTAGTTCTGCAGGCTGTCGTACACGTCGTTCATGCCCTCTGCAACGTGGATGTGGAAGCCGGTCATGCCGTCGTTGGCCTTCACCATACGCTCGAAGGTCTTGTCCGAAATGGTGAACAGCGCGTGTCCGCCGAACATGGCCTTTATCATCTCGCTGTTCTCGGCCTTCGCCCACTTTATGAACTCCGCGTTCTCCTCAACGGACTCGATGGACTTCTGCTCTCCGTCCCTGTCCGAGACCTCGTAGCAGAGGCAGGCGCGGATGCCCAGCTCCTGCGT
>CABVBV010000229.1 GCA_902496595.1 uncultured Eubacteriales bacterium
CCGACCACAACCAGCTCGTCATGGACGTCATGCAGAAGACCGCCAAAAAGCACGGCCTCGTCTGCCTGCTGAACGAAAAGCCCTTCGAGGGCGTGAACGGCTCCGGCAAGCACAACAACTGGTCGCTCGCCACGGATACGGGCCTGAACCTCTTCGACTCCGGCGAGACCCCGGGAGAGAACGCCCAGTTCCTGCTCTTCCTCTGCGCCGTAATAAAGGCGGCGGACGACTATCAGGATCTGCTGCGCATCTCCATCGCCTCCGCGGGCAACGACCACCGTCTCGGCGCGGCCGAGGCGCCCCCGGCCATCATCTCCATGTTCCTCGGCGCGGAGCTGACAGGCATACTCGAGGCCATCGAGAACGACACCGCCTGCGACGTGAAGCAGAAGGAGCTCTTCAAAGTCGGCGTCCACGCCCTGCCCAGGTTCCCCAAGGACACGACGGACAGGAACCGGACTTCGCCCTTCGCCTTCACCGGCAACAAATTCGAGTTCCGTATGCCCGGCTCCGCGGCCTCGATATCCTCCGCGAACATCGCCATAAACACCGCCGTGGCCGAGGAGCTGCGCCAGTTCGCCGACGAGCTCGAGGCCGCCGAGGATTTCAAAAGCTCGCTGCAGAGCCTCATAAAGAGGGTGGTCAGGGAGCACAAGCGCATCATCTTCAACGGCAACGGCTACGACCCAGCCTGGGTAGAAGAGGCCGAGCGCCGCGGCCTGCACAATCTGCGCTCGACCCCGGAGGCCCTGCCTCATATGCTGGACGAGGCCAACGTGGAGCTCTACTCGAGGCACAGGGTCTTCTCCTACGCCGAGCTCCGCTCCAGGCTGGAGGTCAGGCAGGAGGAGTACTGCAAGCTCGTCATGATAGAGGGCAAGACCGCCCTGGCGATGGCGCGGCGTGAGATATTGCCGGCGGTGAGCGGCTTTGCCAGCCGGCTCTCGGGCCAGGCCTTGACCCTCAAGGCCGCCATGCCGGACTGCTCCACGGAGTTCGAACTGGGCACGGCCAGGAGCCTCGTCCAGCTCTCGGACGCCGCGAACAAACTCGCGGGGCAGCTCGAAAACGAGCTCATCCACGCAGAGCAGATCCACCGACCCTATGAGAAGTCCGTCTTCCTGCACGACAAAGTCCTGCCGGTGATGGGCGCGCTCAGGGCCGCCTGCGACGATATGGAGACGATAACCAGCGAGGACTGCTGGCCCTTCCCGACCTACGGCGAGCTCCTCTTCGGGGTCAAGTGACGGTTTTTTCCCGGGCTTCTTGAAGAATGCCGAAGCCCGGCGTATAATACCGGAGGGAGGCGATAGTCTTGAAGGGGGATAATCGCAGTTTTTGGCAGAAAATGTCGCTCATATACAAAAAATTCATGAGCGGCGCGGAGCCGACCTACGCCGCGCTGTGCGAGCGGATAAGGCCGTCTCTGCAAAAGGACATGGAGGTTCTGGAGCTCGCCTGCGGCACGGGGCAGCTCAGCTATCCTCTGGCCGGAGAGGTCAGGCACTGGATAGCGACGGACTTTTCCACGGCGATGCTCAGGCGGGCACGCGGAGGCGGCCCCTGGCCGGAGGGCATGAGCTTTGAGCCTCAGGACGCTACGGATATCAGCTATCCGGACGAGAGCTTTGACGCCGTCGTCATGGCGAACGCCCTGCACATCATGCCCTGGCCGGAAAAGGCTCTGGCGGAAGTCAAAAGGGTGCTCAAGCCGGGCGGGTTCCTTTTCGCGCCCACATTTGTCAAGGGCGTGAGCAAGAGCAACAAGCTGAGGACTAAGCTCATCCAGCTCATGGGCCTGAAGGTCTTCCACAACTACGACGCCGACGGGCTGTGCGAGACTGTGAGCGCCGCCGGTTTCACAATAACCGAACGAGAGATGCTCGGCACCTCGCTCATGCCTCTGTGCTATGTCAAGGCGGTAAAATAATAAATGCAGCAAGGCCCGGTATCGGCTTTCTCCGATACCGGGCCTTCGTTTGTTATTCCGTGCCGACGAGGTGGACTACGGTCATCTCGTGGCCTACGGCGGGCAGGAACTTTTCAACAAGTTCCCTGGTGCAGAGCTTGAGGCTCGAGGTGTTTATGCAGGGGTGGCAGCCGAAGTATTCCTCCTTCAGCACGTCCTCGTCCACGAGCAGCCTGACCCTGTGCTCCGGGTCGTTCATGAGCCCCATGACCGAGACGGAGCCGGGGCTCACGTCCAGGAGCTCTTCCATCTCTTCGGGAGAGCCGAAGGAGAGCCTGGACGAATTTATCTGCGAGGAAAGCTCCTTTGTCTTGAAGGGCTTGTCTCCCGGCATGAGCAGCAGATAGAAGCTGGTTCTCTGCCGGTTGCAGAGAAAGAGGTTCTTGCAGATGAGCACGCCCAGGACGGCGTCCACCGCGTTGCAGGCCTCCATATTTCCCGCAGGCATATCCGCATGGTCGGTTCGCCAGTAGCTCATGCCCAGCGAATCCAGAAAATCGTAAGTCCTGATCTCCCTTTCCAGCCTGCCGGAGACATCCTCCGGCCTGCCCTTAAACAGCTCCATTCAAAAGCCCTCCCTAAACCTTGTCTCCATATATGATACCACGCGAGTCAAGAGGCGGCCGGCCTGGTTCTGGTCTATAACAGACCAGTTGCTTTCCGGACGCCAGGGGCGATAAATGTTTGACAAGCTGGGCAGTTTGTACTATAATTTT
>CABVBV010000230.1 GCA_902496595.1 uncultured Eubacteriales bacterium
GCCTCCTCTATGCCGAAGGAAAAGCCGTACATCAGGCCCGAATAGCCCTCGTACTCCTGGGGCGTGAGCTTGAAGTCCTCGAACTTTATCTTCTCGCCGTCGCGGATGACCACCACGTCGTGCGTCGTGCCGCCGCGCGAGAGTATCGTCGTCACGTTCGAGGCGAAGTATATCCTGTGCCCGTCGATGGAGTAGATCTCGTCGCCGACCTGCAGGGCGTTCTCGCCCTCGTAGGGGCAGCCGTCCACGAAGTCCGCTATGACCGGCGAGTAGAAGCCCGCCGCGCTCGAGTAGAGTATGAGCACGATGAGGAAGCCCAGCAGGAAGTTCATGAAACTGCCCGCCACGAGGATGATGAACCGCTTCCAGCCCGGCTGGGTCGTGAAGCTCCTCGGGTCGCCGGTGTCCTCGTCCTCTCCTTCCATGGCGCAGTAGCCGCCTATGGGCAGGCAGCGCAGGGAATACAGCGTCTCGCCCTTCCTCTTCTTGAATATCGCCGGGCCCATGCCTATGGCAAATTCGTTGACCTTGACTCCCAGCAGCTTCGCCGCCGAGAAGTGGCCGAACTCGTGTATCGCTATGAGTATGCCGAAAAAGATTATTGCGAGGATAATATACATCAGGAAATACGCTCCCTTACAAATGCGCGGGCCGCCGCGTCCGCCTCGAGTATGTCCTCGAGCGAGGGCTCCGCAATGAAATCTATGCTGCCGAGAGCCGCGGCAACACAGTCGTATATCTCATTATACCCCAACCGGCGCGTCAAAAACAGCGCCACCGCCGCCTCGTTCGCCGCCGAAAGCACCGCCGGGGCCGTGCCGCCGCGCCTGGCGCAGTCCATGGCGAGCGCGAGGCAGGGCAGTTTTTCCAAATCGGGCTTCAAAAAGTGCAGGCCCGACATCGCCGTCAGATCCAGCCGCTCCGAGGCCGAGGCGCGGCGCTCCGGCCAGGTGAGCGCGTATTGTATGGGCAGGGCCATGTCCGGCACGCCCAGCTGGGCTATCACCGTGCCGTCCACCAGCTCCACCGCCGAGTGTACGACGCTCTCCGGGTGGATGAGCACCTCTATGTCCTCCGGCCTTGCCGAGAACAGGTGAATGGCCTCAATGAATTCGAGGCCCTTGTTCATCATCGTCGCCGAGTCCACGCTTATCTTCGCGCCCATCGACCAGTTCGGGTGCTTCACCGCCATCTCGGGCGTGACGCCCTCGGTCTGCTCCCGGCTCCAGCCCCTGAAGGGGCCGCCCGAGCCCGTGAGCAGTATCCGCCGAAGCTCTCCGCGTCTGCCGCTTAGACATTGAAAAATGGCCGAATGTTCCGAGTCCACGGGAACTATCTCCGCGCCCTTCTCACGAGCCCTTTTCATGACCACCGTGCCCGCGCAGACCAGCGTCTCCTTGTTCGCCAGCGCTATGCGTTTCCTCTCGTCTATCGCCGCGAGCGTTGGCCGCAGGCCCACCGCGCCGGACACCGCCGTCACGACGCACTCTGCGTCCGCCCAGGTCGCCGCCTCTATGAGCCCAGCCTCTCCCGCCGGGCCGACGGTTATGTCCCTGCCCTCGAGCTGAGTCCTCAGCCTCGCGTTCGCCTCCGCGTCGAAGGCCGAGACGTAGTCCGGGCGCAGGGCCTCTATCTGCTCCATGAGCAGCCCGATATTTTTATTCGTAGTCAAGGCCGCGGCCCTTATGCCGAGCCTCTTGCAGACCTCCACGCTCTGGCGGCCTATGCTGCCCGTCGAGCCGAGGATAACGGTGCTGCCTATCATTTTACCACCTCACGCCAGGATCAGGAACAGCAGGAGCATATACGCCGGCGCGACGAACAGCACGCTGTCGAACCTGTCGAGCACGCCGCCGTGGCCCGGGAAAATGGCGCCGTAGTCCTTTATGCCGAACTCCCTCTTGATGACCGAAAAGCTCAGGTCGCCCAGCTGGCCGAACAGGCTGCCGAGCACGCCCATGAGCAGTATCACGCCCCAGCCGAGGTCGAGCTGGAACCAGGTCTTCACCACGAGGTGGAAAATGACCATGCCTGCGATGCTGCCGGCAAAGCCGCCGATGCAGCCCGCGACGGTCTTGTTCGGGCTGACCGCCGGTGCGAGCTTGCGCTTTCCAAACGCCCGGCCCGCGAAGAACGCGCCCGTATCGCTCATGAACGCGCCTATAAAGGGTGTGAGCACGACTGCGGGCGAGATGCCCCTGAGTATCACGAGGCAGGCAAAGCCCGCGGCTATGCCCGTCGCCGAGAACAGCCCGGCCATGGCCGTCCTGAAGCTCAGGCTCCGCTCCCTGCCGTGGCTGATGACCGCTATTGCAAAGGTATACACCACCGCGACAAAGCAGCAGATGCCGATATAAAACCCCGGCTCGGGCGTCCAGCTGTCCCCCAGGCCGATGGCCGTACACATCCAGGCCGCGATGACCGGCATGAGCCACAGCTGCTTCCACTCGTCCTTACCCACCGCGTGCATCAGCTCATAGCTGCCCACGGCCGCCAAGAGCGCGCACATCGCCGCCGTCGCCCACACCGGCGCAGCCAGCAATATGAGCAGCAGCACGGGTATGCCCAGCCCCGCCACGATAAGTCTCTGCTTCATTTCTTTATCCCACCGTACCTTCTGTCGCGCCGCCGGTATTCCTCCAGCGCCGCGTCTATGTCCTCAGGCGTGAAGTCCGGCCA
>CABVBV010000231.1 GCA_902496595.1 uncultured Eubacteriales bacterium
AGCGCAGCGCTATCCCCTTTGTCGAAGAAGGCATGGCCTTCTTCGACAAGCAGAAATCCCCCGGAAGCCGGGGGATTTCTGCTTGTCAGTTCAGTTTCAGCCGAAGTTGAAGTACTGCTTCGGGTCTGTTGTGGCTCCGTTCACCCTTACCTCGAAGTGCAGGTGCGGGCCGGTGCTGTTTCCGGTCGAGCCGACGTAGCCTATGACCTGGCCCTGGGACACGCTGGCACCGTTGGAGATCGCAAAGGCGCTCATGTGGGCGTAGAGGGTCACGCGCCCGCCGCCGTGGTTTATCATGATATAGTTGCCGTAGCCGTTGCCGTTATCCGGGTACACCGCCGCTATGCCGCTGTCGGCGGCCAGGATGGGCGTGCCGCTCGGTGCGCCGATGTCCTCTCCGGCGTGGAAGCGCATCTCATGGTAGATGGGGTGCATCCTCCAGCCGTAGGCGCTGCCGGGGGAATAGCCCGGCAGGGGCCAGATATAGGTGCCCGTGCTGGTGATGCTGTTCGCGGCCTCCTGACGCTCCAGCTCGGCGATCTTGTTCTGGATGTCGCTCTCGAGAGCCTCCTCCTGTGCCAGAACTTCAAGGTACAGCTCGTAGTTCGAGTTTATTTCCTCCTCAAGCTGAGCTATCATCTCCGAGGCCTCGGCTATCTTAGCCTCGAGCTCGACCTTCTCGGCCTCGTACTCCGCCTGCTTGTCGTTGAGCTGATCCAGCGTGGCCTCGTACTCGGCCTTTATCTCCTCCGCCCGTTCCCTGGCTTCGGTATACTGGTCGTAGATGCGCTTGTCGGCATCCATGATCTCACCGATCATGTCCAGGTTCGACATGAGCTCCGACAGGCTCTTCGAGCCGAAAATGATCGACAAATATGTATATTTGCCGTTCTCCTCCATAGCCCGGACGTGTTGACGGTAAGTGGCGAGCTGCTCTTCCTCGTTGGACATGGCCTTCTCGAGCTCGGCGGCCTTCTCGTCCACCAGCCTCGTATACAGCTCGACCTGTTCCTCAATGAGCTCCAGCTCCTGACGGTATACCTCGTTCTGCTCGTCAAGCACCCTCTTCTGCTCGAGTATGCCGGCCTGCTCGCCCTTGAGCGCGTCTATCTCAGCCTGCATATCCTCGCGCTCTGCCTTCAGCTCGTCCCGCTTTTCCTCAAGCGCGTCGATCTCCGACTGCGACACAGCCAGCACCGGACTCACAGGCACGATCGCCATTACAAATATCACCAGCGCCAGAAGCGCGGAAACCGCGCCCAGCTTTCTCTTGGACACCATTGATTCGCCTCCGAATCGAGAAAAGTTGACATAATTATAGCACAGTCCGCCGCCATTTGCAAGCGACGGACTGAATATATGACGGAGCAGGCTCCCTTTTGTTCCCTCAGGCAGAGTACATGGCTGAGTTTCTTCTGAAATGTATCGTGAGCAGGCCGACATAGACGGCGAAGGGGATGAGCTTCACGGCGTTCTCGACGAGCTGTTCGACCGAATTGAAGCCCACCAGCACGAATACTCCGTACAACAGGCTCGCGCCCGCGTAGAGCGCCGCCGCGACATGGAAGCTGCGCACCCAGCCGCCTTCGCGCTTTTTCAGCTTCAGAAGGCTCGAGAGCGAAAACAAGCCCGCCAGGCCGTAGCACACGCACAGCAGCTGGTCGGCGCTGCGCAGCGAGGGCAGCCGCGAGTACACATAGTCCGCGCTCAGCCCGCTTGTTAATACATAGTAGGAACCGCTGTAAAGCAGCAGCGCCGAGCCGAACAGCAGCACCATCATGATGCAGATGCTCAAAAGGCTGAAGCTGTGCATCGCCCGGGCGAAGGCGCCGCTGCTTTTTCCGCTCTGCGCAGTCCCTTGGAACCGCGCCTCACCGGAGCGCTCCGGCGTACCTGCGCTTTTTTTCCCTGCGCGGCCCTTTGCCCAGGCCTCGGCGGCCCGCTCTTTCTTCTCACGGCGCTTCCGGGCCTTGTCGGGGGTTATCTCCCAGGGCTCGGGTATGTCGGGCCTTGTCTCTATCGTACCGTCAAAATCGTGCGCATAGCCGCAGTGCGGGCAGAGGTGCGTGGCTATGACTATGTCCATCCCGCAGTTCGGGCATTTCATGTCAGTACCTCCCCTCGGCCGGGCCCGGCCTTATTCGGCGTAGTTCTTGAAGTAGTTCTGCACGACGATGATGGGCGTGCCCTTGTCGCCGCTTCCGCTCGTCAGGTCGCAGAGCGAGCCGATGAGGTCGGTCAGCCGCCTCGGCGTCGTGCCCTCGGAGGCCATCTGGCCCTTGAGGTCGGCGTCCTTCTTCCTTATGGACTCCTGTATGGCTGTCTTGAGCTCCTCGCCCGAGAGGCCGGAGAAGTCGTTGTCCGCGAGGTACTTGAGCTTGAGCTCGTTGGGCAGGCCGCGCAGCCCGTCCGTGAAGCCGGGGCTGACGACGGGGTCGGCCAGCTCCCAGATCTTGCCCGCCGGGTCTTTGAAGGCGCCGTCGCCGTAGACCATGGCCTCGACCTTGACGCCCGTGCGCTTCAAGAGCTCGGCCTGGATGCCCTCGGCCACGGCCTGGGCGTTCTTCGGGAAGAGCTTCACCTTGTCCTCGGTGGCCTTGTTCGAGCCGAGCAGGCCGTACTGCGGGCAGTAGCCGCTGCCGTTCACCGGGGCGTTGA
>CABVBV010000232.1 GCA_902496595.1 uncultured Eubacteriales bacterium
AGGTTCTGCCAGTCGCCGCGCACCCAGCGGTGCAGGCGCTTGAAGTAGGAGAAGGGGTTCGAGGGGAAGCCGTCGGTCAGCTCCGTGTCGCTCATGTAGCCGCCCCGGAGGATGGCGCCCTCGACGGCGTCGTGCGAGAGTATGAGGTTCTCGGGCAGCCGGGAGCAGCCGGTGAGAAAGGCGTCCACATCGAGAATGCCTTTGCCCGCAAAGCCGCCGCAGCCGGTGAGATCCATCCAGACCTCGCCGCAGGCCGCGCCGTAGGGGTCGGTGCCGCCGGCGCCGGCCGTGAACCGCGAAAAGGGCGTCTTCACCGCCGAGGACAGCTCCGTGTCCATGCGCGGGTGGATGAGCCCGTGCCCGCGCACGACCACGCCGCGTTCCAGGTCGAACTGAGGGGCGTTCACCGGGTGCAGCATGGCGCCGATGAGCTCCCGCGCCGAGCCGGGCAGCAGGCGCGTGTCCGCGTCGAGCGTGAGGATGTATTTGACGCCGCAGAGCCGCTTTTTGTCACCGGCGAGGACGGAAAGCCCCGCAGCGTCGCCGCGCAGGAGCCGCGCCAGGGCCAGCAGCGCCCCGCGCTTGCGCTCAAAGCCGCACCAGACCCCGTCGCGCCCGCGTGGTTTCCGCTCTCGGCAGAAGAGGTAAAAGCCCCCGCCGTATTTTTCGTTGAGCGCCGCGACGGCTTTTACGGCGGCGTCCACCGCCTCGGCATCCGTGTCGAGCACGGCGGCCTTCGCCTCGGGCAAATCGGCCAGCAGGCCGAACATGAGGTTTTCGCCGCAGTCACGCGAGGAGAGCATGAACTCCTCGAGCCTGCGTGAGAGCTCCGCGCCCGCCTCCGGCTTTCCAAGCAGGGAGGACACGACGCAGAGGCAGCGGCCCTCGTCCGGAACGCCGTCCGCCAGCTCGAGCCTGGGCAGCAGACGCGGGGGCAGGGCCCGCAAGAGAACGAAGTCGCACACAGACTTCGCAAGCTCCCAGACCGCCGCAAAAGAGAGCAGCGCGAGGGGGATGCTTTTATTGTAGAGGCCGAGGAGGAGCGCCGCGGCCGCGGCGGGTATCAGCTGGGCCGCGACGTAGCCGTAACCGCGCTTCGGCTCGGGAAAGAGCAGGAAGCCCACGTGCCCGTCCTCTCCGCAGCCGGAGATCAGACGCCGGGCGAGGGAGAGCTCTTCGACTCCCTCGCGCTTTGCCATGAGGCGCACGCGCTCACGGTAAGCGGCGCGGCTGCGCTCGTCCATCAGCGGATAGACCCCGGCTGGGTCGCGGCGCAGCTCGCGCTCGACGAGGTCGGCGCCCTCGAGCAGACCAGTGAGGTCGAGGCTGGCAAAGAGCCGGATGGAGCCTATGCAGGCCGAGAGCAGGGAGACGTCGATGCAGTCCTCGACGGCAAGGGCGATCTGCTCGATGAGCGCCAGGCGCAGGCAGGGTGCAAAAACGGCGAGTTCGCGCATACGCAGCGGAGCGGCCTTCTGGTATTCCGAGAGGAAGTCGGCGGCGTTTTCGGCGTCGACCTGCCCGCCTGTCTCGCACACCAGCTCTCGGCAGGCCTCGGCCAAGCAGGAACGCAGACGTCCCGCGCCCCGAAGCTCCGAGACGGCGAGCCGGCCCTCGCGCTCAATGAGATACCAGTTGTCCAGCAGCCATTCCGCACCGGAGGGCAGGTCTCCGGCCGACTTTGAGAGCCGGTCGCGGCGGCGGCGTATCGTATGCAGCAGGCCCAGAAGCTCTTTGGAGAGTGCGCGGCCCGTAGTCTCGGACATTTTATCACCTAATCCAGTAAAAAATTTGCATGGATTAATTTGCCCCGCAAATGCAAATGATATACCGGAGAAGCTGTAAAAGAAAAATACTTGACAGTGGAGACGAGGGCGTGTATAATCACATAGGTTTTTGAGGAGGAGGCGGCGCCATGACCGGAGATGCGGTTGAGAGAACGATGCTCTACGACTTTTATGGCGAGCTGCTGACCGAAAAACAGAGGGAGTATTTCGACCTGCACTACAACGAAGACCTGTCCCTGGCGGAGATCGCAGACATAAGCGGCATCTCGCGTCAAGGGGTCTGGGACATCATAAAGAGGGCGGAGGCGACGCTTCGGGAGATCGAGGCGAAGACCGGGCTCATCGAGCGTTTCCGTGCAAGGCGAGAGGCGCTTTTGAGGATAGAGGAACGGCTGGGCACGCTGCTGGAGTCACAAGACGAGGCGGCGCGTGAAACGGCGCGTGAAGTCATGGAAGAGTTGAGGCGTCTGGACGAATGACGGAGGTGAGCTGACTTGGCTTTTGAGAGCCTTTCCGACAAACTGAACGCGACCTTCAAGAAGCTCAGGGGCAAGGGCCGGCTGACTGAGATGGACATAAGCGAGGCCATGCGCGAGGTGCGCCTGGCGCTGCTAGAGGCCGACGTGAGCTACAAGGTCGTGAAGGACTTTGTGAAGCGTGTCTCGGAGCGCGCCAAGGGCGCGGAGGTCATGGAAAGCCTGACCCCGGCGCAGATGGTCGTGAAGATAGTGAACGAGGAGCTCCGGGAGCTGATGGGCAGCGAGAACCAGAAGCTGAACATCTCCTCGAAGAGCCCGAGCGTCTGTATGCTGGTGGGCCTGCAGGGCGCGGGCAAGACGACGAACGGCGCGAAGCTCGCGG
>CABVBV010000233.1 GCA_902496595.1 uncultured Eubacteriales bacterium
GAATGTATAGTTTATGACTTGTAAAATGGCTCAATGTATGCTAACTTATTGTCAAGCGTTCGTTGCTCTTTAACAAATACGAGAGGGGGTAGTTGATGGGCGAAGGACAGGCCAGGATAATAGCCCTTGCGGGCAAGGGCGGCGTGGGGAAGACGTCGCTTGCGGCCGCCATAGTGCGTGTCCTCACGGAGGACAGGCCGGGCTCGAGGATCCTGGCAATTGACGCCGACCCGGCCGTCGGGCTTTCGACGGCGCTGGGGGTGAAAGTGACATCGTCTCTGGACGACATCCGGCGTGCGGTGATAAAGAGCGCGGAGGACGGTCGGCCCAGGGAGGCTATCGAGATGCTCAACGAGTCCCGTTTCAGGATCTTCGACACGATGGTAGAGACGAAGGGCTTTTCTTTTCTTGCTATCGGACGGCCTGAGAACGAGGGCTGCTATTGCAGCGTGAATGCGTATTTGAAAGAGGTCGTCAGTATGCTGGCGGGCGATTTCGACTACGTCGTGATAGACGGCGAAGCGGGCATTGAGCAGATACAACGCCGCGTCATGGAGAAGGTAACGCATCTGGTGCTCATTTCGGATCAGAGCCGAAAAGGCACGAAGGTCGCGGAGACCATCAAGGAGGTCGCGGACGAGCTTGTGATGTACGACCACATCGGCGCCATCATAAACCGGGTGACGAACCCGGAGCTGAACAAGTTTATTGAGATCCCGGGCGTGGAGATCCTGGCTTTTATAGAAGCGGATGATACCCACGCCGCAAACGACATCCAGGGGAAGAGCGTTTTCGAGCTTCCCGAGGATTCAAAAGTGCTCTACGGGGTGAGGGAAGCGCTCCGAAGAATAGAGATTTTATAAGAGAGGTGTAAACATTTGAAAGATCTTAAGCATCTGATCTACTTTGAGAACCTGCTGGACGATGCGCATAACGAGCTGATACGCAAGGCCAAAGAAGAGGGCCAGCTGGCTCTCGGCTTCACCTGCTATCATATGCCTGAAGTGCTTCTCAACGTGGACAACTGCTTCTCGGTCAGGATGCGTGCTCCGAATACCGGCAGCATAGACGTGGCTTCGTATTATATGTCGAACTACACTTGCGAATACTGCCGCGCCCTGGTTGAGAGGGCCATCGAGGGCGGCTACAACTTCCTCGACGGCATCTGCGGCGTGGACGCCTGCGCCCAGATGAACCGCTGCATGGAAAACATCGAGCTGCTCAAGTGCATCGACAAGCCGAATTTCTTCGTGACCCACGCGGATATTCCGTACAAGTACACGGACTACACGCTCAAGCACTATGTGACGCAGATGCAGAACAGGGTGCTGAACGTCATGCACGAGAAGCTGGGCGTGGACGTTTCGGACGCCGCGCTGCGCGAGGCCGTGCAGAGGCACAACGAGATCTGCCGGATAATCACTGAGATCAGCGAGCTCCGCAAGCTCGACAATCCGCCTGTGACCGGCTATGAGTTCCATATCATCAACATGGTCAGTTTCTGCTGTCCGCAAAAGCTGATACTGCCCTATCTGCAGGAGACCCTGGATGAGATCAAGACCCGCGAGCCCGACGCGAAGCCCTGGTACCGCTGCCGTGTGGGCATCGTCGGCTCCGAGGTGGACGACCCCAACCTGACCCGTATGCTTGAGGATGCAGGCGCGTTCATAGCGTTCGACCGCTTCTGCTTCGGCGTGTTCCCCGGCAGGGAAGTGATAGAGCTGAACGACGAGGAGCCCGCTCTCGTGCAGATCTGCCGCCACTACCTCATCACCAGCGAGTGCCCGCGCTTCATGTCGGACGAGAAGATATTCCAGAGGCGCGAGACGGCTGACCGTCTGGCGAAGGAGTTCAACGCCGACGGCATCATCTATGAGAACGTCAAGTTCTGCGACTTCTGGGGCTTCGAGCGCGCGCTGGCGAGCCACATCCAGTACGAGGACTACGGCCACCCGGTGCTGACTATCGACAGACCGTACAATGCAAAGACATCCGGACAGCTCCGCACCCGCTTCCAGGCCTTCGTGGAATCCCTGGAGATAAAACGCATCCAGCAGGGCAAGGAGGTCAAATAAGATGCTGAAAACCAATATTGAGTGGATAAAGAAAAACGTCCCGTCCGACCTCAAGATCTGGAAGGAAATGATCTCCGAGATTGACTGGAAGGACTTCGGTAAGAAGCAGGCGAACAAGCTGCGTATGGATAAAGAGCGCATCCAGAGCGAGTGGAAGGACTTCGTCGCGCTCTCTCCCGCCGAGAAGTGGGACAGGTTCATTAACGGCGAGCGCCAGCTGGGCCGCCTGTACCAGAAGGGCTCCATAGCGTTCACGAGGCGCGAGTGGAAGGGCGTCGAGTCCACCGCCCGCGACTTCCAGAACTGGCTGATCCTCTGGGCGGACATGATAAAGATGGTCATGCGCGACCCGATGAGCATAGCGCTGGGCCTGTTTGAGTACCGCTGGTTCAGCTCCTACCTGGCCTCTGTGGCTTTCTTCGACAGGAACACCCTGGGCTACCGCGGCAGGGCCGTCACCATGAACCGGCTGCTGCTGGCCGACGTGTACCGCTACGTCGAGAACGTCATCTCCACGCTGCTCATGGCCGACAGGCGCATCGGCGGCAACGACAAGAT
>CABVBV010000234.1 GCA_902496595.1 uncultured Eubacteriales bacterium
GCGAGGATGTCCATGCCGTCGCCGTCGGTGCCGAACCAGTGCTCGGCGGAGGGCCCGGCGTAAATATCTATGAGGTAGGTGGTCTGGTCGCAGCTGAGCACGTACTCATTGGTCTTGCGCTCCACCGTTATCTCGGTATCGACCATGACCGGGTTACCGTCCTCGTCGTAGACGGGGTTGGACTCGTCGTCGGTCTGCTGGATCGGGAAGACGAAACTGCTCTTGGTGACGCCCTCTTCCTCCATCTGGCTGATGACGTCCTGCGTGGCGTCCTTGAACTCTATGGAGAGAGTGTCCTGGCCGGAGGATCTTCTCACGACAAAGGTGGTCAGCGACGCCACTTCGGTTCCGGAAGCGTCGAGAATGTCGCCGCCCTCTCCGTCAAAGTTGACCGTGTAGCTCTGTCCCTCATATTCGAGTTCGGTGCCCAGGCCCGCGGCCAGCAGGGCCTCGGCCTTGAACTCGTCGGTATACTGCACCGAGGTGTCGTATGAGTTGAACACCAGGGTCGATGCGACGAAAGCGGCGGTCGGCTCTCCGATCGTGCAGAGATAGTAGCTGCCGTTGCCCTCGGCTATCCGGTAGTCAACTCCGTTGTAGCTCACGTTCACAGTGCCCGAGGCGATGGCGTCCTCAACTATTTTAGCGAGCGCACTGTCGGCCTCAAACCCGTCAAAGCCGATGAGAGCGGCGCTCTCCCTGGTCACGGCGTATTTGTTTTTGACCTGCATCTTGACGGAATAGCTCACTCCGTCGCAGGTGAAGGTCTCCTGCCCCTCCTCAACGGCCTTGGCTGCAGCCGCCTCGAAGGATGCCTGGGCCGCAGGTATGGTATCGGCCTCGGCCTCATCGTCCACGGCTTCGGTCTCTTCGCCTTCCTCTGCTTCCTCGACTTCCTCGGCCTCGAAGCCCTGGCCTTCCTCATAGGTGAAGCTCTTGTGGATGGAATCGAAGGTAGCCACCATGGTCACGCCGCTGTACCTGGCGACCTCAGTGAGATCGTCGGCGGACAGGGTATAGATCGTGTCGGCCAGCTTTGTGACCGTATACATAGTTCCGTTTGAGTCAGTGACCTGGAGCTCGTCCAATCCGCCTTCGGTCATCTGATTAATGTACGAGTTCATGCTGTTCTTTACCGTACTGGGAACGCTGATATCATCACCGAGCGAGTACGACACGAACTCCGTCCGCTCCGTGGCGCTGGCATAGTTTGCGTTCATAGTCCCGTACTTGTAGAAGATCTGCGTCTGAGAGTAGGGGTAGAACAGCGGGAACAGGAAGGTGAACACGAACATGAAGATGAGTATCGCAAGTCCGACGATTGCGAGCTTGTTTCTGAAAAAGCGCTTGGCCACCAGGCGTCCTGGCGATAGCACCTTCACTCGCTCCGAGTCGTCGAGCGCGAGAGGCTCGCCCTCGTGATGCACGTGCTGCTCCTGGGCCGCTTCGCGGCGCTTCAGGGCCTCGTTGAGGCTGTCGGCGCGTCTGACATTATTCTTTGCCATCTCTGCTCACCCCCCTGTCAATGCACGCGGACACGCGGGTCGACCACGGCGTACAGCACGTCCGCCAGGAGGTTGGCCAGCAGCGTCAGTATGGAGATAAAGGCGAGGTAGAACATCGTGAAGGGGATGTCGCCGTTTATCATGGCGTAATACGAGGTATAGCCTATCCCGCGGATGCCGAAGAGCGTCTCCGTTATGAGGGCGCCGGAAAAGAGCGCCGGCAGCGTCGTGCCGGTGACGGTGATGAGCGGGATAAGTGTATTTCTGAAGGCGTGGCGGTTGATGACGACCTTTTCGGAAAGGCCCTTGGCCCGCGCCGTGCGGATGTAATCGGAATTGAGTACCTCCAGCATATTCGTGCGGGTATAGCGCATCAGGCCGCCGATGCCGACCATAGTCAAGGTTATAACAGGCAGGACCATGTGGTGACACAGGTCCAGGAACTTGCCGAAGTCGGACAGCAGCATATAGTCGCGGCTCTGCATACCTACGAGGTCGAACCAGCCCAGCTTAATTGAGAATATCAGCTTCAGCAGGGTCGCCAGGAAGAAGGTGGGCATGGAGATGCACAGCAGCGCGATGACCGTGACGGTGTAGTCCGTCATGCTGTACTGCTTCCTCGCCGCGGTGACGCCGAGATAGACGGCTATGACCGTTTCAAATACAAATGCTGCGAGCGACATGGCCACCGAGAACCAGATGACATCGTTGAACTTCTCGACAACGGGCAGGGTATAGTACCAGCTGTCGCCGAAATCGCCCGTGAGCACAGTGCTCAGCCAGGTAAAGTAGCCGCCGACTATGCCTCTGTCAAAGCCGTAGGCGGCATTGAGCTCATCGAGCCACTCCTGGGCGCTCTTGAGGCTGCCAGGCTTGGTCGCAAGCTCGCGTGCCATGGTGTCCACATAACTCGTGGGCAGGGAGAACATGAGGGCGTACACGATAAACATCACGAAGAAGAGTATCAGTACGCAGAGCAGCAGGCGTTTGATTATAAACTCGCCCATATCTTCACCACCAATAGTAATAGGGCCTGCACCGGGCGCCGGAAGCGCCCGGTGCAGAGGGTCTTATGCGTGAATTATAGGGTTAAACCGAACGTCTGCTCAGGC
>CABVBV010000235.1 GCA_902496595.1 uncultured Eubacteriales bacterium
ACGGCGACGCCGTGGCCTCCTGCATCACGCTGACGGTCGAATGCGACGGGGCGGAGATCACCACCATCGAGGGGCTTCAGGATCCCGTGACGAACGAGCTTGACCCCATCCAGCAGGCTTTCATCGACGAATATGCCTTCCAGTGCGGCTACTGCACTCCGGGCATCATCATGACCTCAAGGGCGCTCTTCAACCACAACCCGCATCCGACAAGGGAGGAGATCGCCGAGGCGCTCTCCGGCAACTACTGCCGCTGCATCAGCCACTACCATGTGCTGGACGCTCTTGAAAAACTGTCTAAGAAGGGGGTAGAGGAATGAGCACTCCGAAAAAGCCCGAATACCGCCATATCGGTAAATACGTACCCCGCAAGGATGCGCGTGAGATAGTCACCGGCAAGTGCATATATCTCGACGACTACAAGATGAAGGGTATGCTCCACGCGAAGCTGATGCCGAGTCCCTATGCGCACGCCATGATAAAGGACATCGACACCTCGAAGGCAGAGGCTCTGCCGGGCGTGTACGCCATTGTGACCTATAAGAACCAGCCGGACTTCTCCAAGGAGTTCCTGCAGGGCCTGCCGCCGGTGAAGAAGGTCTGCGACGAACACCTGCGCTATGTGGGCGACTGCGTGGCCCTCGTCGCGGCGGAGACCGAAGAGCTCTGCGAGGAGGCCATCAGGCTCATCAAGGTGGACTACGAGGTTCTGCCCGCTGTGTTCGACATCGAGCAGGCGAAGGCCGACGGCGCGGCCCAGCTCTATCCCGGCTTCTTTGAGAACAACCGTTACGAGAAGGATCTCGGCTTCGGCGACGAGAAGATGCTCTTCGCCGTCGAGCGCGGCGACTGCGACAAGGCCTGCGAGGAGGCCGATTACGTATACGAGGGCACAGGCTACTTCGAGACAAACCCCGCGCCTCTCGCCCCCGAGCCGCCCGAGATGATAATGTACTACGACGACATCAACAACAAGTATCAGATGTGGGCCACGGCGCAGTCCGACCGCGTGCCGAAGATGCCGCCCGACGTCGGCCGTATGCCTCACGACGCCGTCATCGAGACCCGCGTCTTCAACGTCGGCGGCTCCTACGGCAACAAGCAGGAGATGACGCTGATGTGCCTGTACACGGCGCTGCTGTCCAGGCTCACCGGCCATCCCGTCAGGTTCCGCATGAACAAGGAAGACCAGCTGACCATCCACGAGATGCGCCTCGGCTCCAGATTCACCGCCCGGTTCTCGATAAAGGACGGCATCATGACCTCCGTGAAGGGCCACTGGTATGTCATGCCGGGCTACACGGACGACGCCGGCTACTGCATCACGGCCGTCGGCCTGGGCGAGATGCAGGTCGCCCTGGCAAAGTGCCAGAACTGGGATATCGACACCTGTATGTACGCGACGAACACCATCTCCTGCGGCACTGTCCGCGGTTTCGGCGGCCAGGAGCTCAAGAGCGCCATGATGCCGGTCATCGCACATATGCTGGCGGATATGAATCTCGACCCGGTGCAGTTCTTCCACGACAATTTCGTCTGCGCGGGAGACCGCTATATGTGGCGTGACTGCAACTGGTGGACTTGCCACGAGGTGGACTACCGCCAGGCCATCACAGAGGCGGCGGAGAAGTTCGGCTGGAAGGACAAGTTCAAGGGCTGGTACAAGCCGACCGCGGTGAACGGCTCCAAGCGCATCGGCGTGGGCGTGTCCATCCACGGCAACGGCGACGTCGGCGAGGACAACTCCGAGGCGATCGTGCGCCTGCACACGAACGGCTCCGTCATCCTGAACCAGTCACTGGTCGAGTCCGGCCAGGGCCAGAGGGCTGCCTGCGCGAAGATGGTCGCCGAGGTGCTCAATGTGCCCTTCGAGTCCGTCACGGTGACGAATACCGGCACCGTCGATAACCCCGTCGAGTTCGGCCTCTGCGGCAGCCGCGGCACGCTGACTTCCGGCACGGCGGCCACGAGGGCTGCCGAGGATGCCCTGCGTCAGCTGCAGGTCATGGCCTCTGCGGTGTTCCGCTGCTCGCCGAACGAGATAGAGACCCGCGACGGCTTTGTCTGGGTCAGCAACAAACCCGACAACAAGCTGCCCTGGGCTGCCATCATCCCGTATTCGACCTCCATCACCGGCTTCGGACGCTGGAAGGCGAACTACGCGCAGCCGAATATGTGCATCAACTTCGTCGAGATGGAAGTGGACGTCGAGACGGGCGAGGCCAAGCTGCTCCGCCAGCTCATAGGCACCGACGTCGGCCAGATAATCGACCCGAAGGCCATCGAGATGCAGCTGCAGGCGTCCATAGGCTCCGCCATGGTGGACACCGGCACCTTTGAGGAGACCATATACGACTTCTACACCGGCCGCATCATGACCAACAACCTCATCGACTACAAGTGGCGTCCCTTCAACGAGTTCCCGCCCATCGACCTTGTCATCAAGGAGAGCCAGCCGAACATCTCGCGCTTCAAGGCCGTCGGCGTCGGCGAGATCTCCGGCTCCGCGGGCGCGGCCGCCATTGCAATGGCCATAGGCAACGCCATAGGCAAGCCGTATATGAAGTACCCTGCGACACCGGTGAACGTGCTGCAGGCCCTCAA
>CABVBV010000236.1 GCA_902496595.1 uncultured Eubacteriales bacterium
GCGACCCAGTACGGCCTTGTGGACACCTACTGGATGCTCCGCAACAGCGTCATAGTCGACCAGTGGAGGCCGGAGAGCCCCTACTACATCACCGAGATGAGCGACTGGGCGGACGAGAACGCCTATGTGGACGGCGGCATCTACAACAACCTCGAGCCGACCGGCGACAGCGACGCCGCAGTGGCCGCCACCAGGATAGACCAGAGGTGGCAGGAGGTAGTGCCCGAGCTCATCACCGCCGAATCCGAGGAGGAGTTCGACAGCATCCTCGAGGCCTTCCTCGCGGACAGGGACAGCTACGGCTACGACCTGGTGGCGGAGTACGAGCAGGAGCTGCTGGATGCGCGCAAGGCGCTCTTCGACTGAGTGACCGACACCTGAAGACCGGGGGCGGCGGGCTGTACGCCCGCCGCCTTTCAGCTTGTCGAAGAAGGCAGGGCCTTCTTCGACAAAGTAGCGGCGTTGTGCTTGTCCCGGAACGTGTGATAAAATCGGGCAGAGGTGGTCTTATGAACAACAAGGGGCTGATCATGGCGAGAAGGATGAGGGTCTCGTCCAAGATAATGCTCACGCTCTTTCCCATCCTGCTCATCCCCTGCCTCATCGGCGCGGCGCTCTGGCTCAAGTGGAAGACCGACGAGGCGTATTCGCAGTTTGACAACGAGGCGGCCGCGGTGCTCAGCGAACTTAGGAGCCAGACATCCGGCAACGCGGAACTCGTGTCGAACAGCGCACTCATAGCCCTGAACCGCAGGAGCTTCCTCGAGTTCTGCACCGGGGACATGGACTCGGACGGGCTCGCCCTCGTCAAATTCGCCCAGAACGAGCTGCAGGATATGCGCTACATCTTCCAGTCGAACCCGCTCATCAGCGAGGCCAGTTTCTACTTTGAAAACGACGGGGTCTATGAGATCTGGCCGCTCATCTACAATGCCGACAGACTCAGGAACACCGCCCTCGAGGATCTCGGCCTCAGAGGTCAGAGCGGGGTGTATGTGACAGACGAAGAGGGCGGGATATCCTGCTGCTATGCCGTGTATCTGGATGTGACGAGGATAGGTATGCTCGTCCTGAGGATAGACATAGAGCCGTTTTTGAGCGGGCTGTACCAGGCGATGCCGGAGACGGCGTACAGCGTGGCGCTTCTCCCGGCGGACGGGGGAAGCTGCTTCACCTCAGACCGGGAGGCGCTTCCGGATACGGAGGCCGTACTTCTTGCCATCTCGGAGAGCTCATCGGGCACGCTGGAATTTGAGCACGGCGGCTCGTCGTATTACGGCGCGGCGGCCTATCTGCCCCTGCTTGACAGCTGGGCGGTGGTGCTGACCAAGCGGGATGCGCTGATGAGCGGCCCGCGGGAAGCGATGTTCGCCTCGCTCTGCGCGCTCGTTCTCGCGGCGGCACTGCTCTGGCTGCTGGTGCAGTACGTCTGCCGGAGGCTGCTTCGCAGGCTGTCATCACTGGAAGAGAATATGCTCAAGGTGCGCGGCGGAGACCTGAGCGTCCGGGTGCCCGAGCGGGATGGAGGCGGTGACGAGCTGGACACGTTGGCCCATACCTTCAACCGTATGCTGGACAGGACTCAGGAGCTGATGGACGAGAACGTGGAGCGCAGCCTCGCCGCGACAAGGGCGGAGCTCAACGCGCTCCAGAGCCAGATAAACAGCCACTTCCTCTACAATGCGCTCGAGAGCATACGCATGATGGCCGAGATACGCGGGGAGCCCGATATCGCGGACACCATAGTGTCGCTGGGCAGCCTGCTGCGCTATCACATGACCTGGAAGGACAGGACTGTGACCCTGCGCGAGGAGCTGGACTGCGTCCACCGCTACGTCCACTTCTGCGGCGTCACCGGAGAGGCGGAGCTGGTGTTGGAGGACTGCGTCTCCGGGGACTATCTCGACTGCGAGATACCGAAGCTGAGCATCCAGCCCCTGGTCGAGAACGCGATAAGCCACGGCCTTCCATCCGGACACGGAGTGCTGCACATAAGGATAAGCTGCTCAAACGAGGCCGGCCGGCTGAAAGTCTGCGTGGAAAACGACGGCTGCGGCATCCCGGCGGAGCGGCTCGCGGCGATACGCCGCGCCCTCGACGGGGGCAGCGTTGAGCCGCTCAGGAAAGAGCGCAACGGCATAGGCATCGTGAACGTACACCAGCGGCTCGTGATGTCCTACGGCGAGGGCTCGGGACTGAGGCTGGAAAGCGGAGAGGCAGGCGGGGTGAGGGCATATGTGATCCTACCCTACAACGGAGCCGAGCTGGGGGGTTGGTAAAATGCTGAAAGTCATAGTTGCGGACGACATGGAGATGATCCGCGAGGGGATAAAGGCCATGCTGGAGCAGCTGCCCTCGGGGCTCGAGCCCATGGAGATCAGGACTGCGTCCAGCGGGGCCGAGGCCGTGCGGCTCATGGAGCGCAGCCCGGCCGACCTGCTCATCACGGATATCAGGATGCCGGACATGGACGGCATCGCGCTCATGGAGTGCTGCCGGAGGCTCTGGCCGCAGACCGCAGTCATCGTGGTCAGCGGCTACGACGAGTTCAAGTACGCCCAGAAGGCCATAGAGTACGGGGCCAGGGC
>CABVBV010000237.1 GCA_902496595.1 uncultured Eubacteriales bacterium
CCGCCCGAGCGGATGTGGTCTATGACTATGCCGTTTCTGATAGCGTCTATATTCATGTCGTTACGCCTCCAGCAGCTTCAGGATGAGCGCCATGCGGACGTACTTGCCGCAGAGCGCCTGGCGGAAATAGCAGGCCCTCGGGTCTGCGTCTATCGCGGTGGATATCTCGTTCACCCTCGGCAGCGGGTGCAGGATGCGCATATCCTTCTTCGCGCCCGCGAGCTTTTCCGGCGTGAGGATGTAGCTGTCCTTCAATCTCAGGTAGTCCTCCTCGTTGAAGAAGCGCTCGCGCTGCACGCGGGTCATGTAGAGGATGTCGAGCTCCGGCATGACTGCGGCGAGGTCGGTCTCCTGGCGGTACTCGAGGCCCTTGGCCTGGAGCACGTCCTTCTTTATATAGCTGGGCAGCTTCAGCTCCTCAGGGGAGATGAGCACGAACTTGACGCCGGTGCTGCGCGAGAGCGCCTCGATGAGCGAGTGCACCGTGCGGCCGAACTTGAGGTCGCCGCACAGGCCGATGGTGAAGTTGTCGAGGCTGCCGCGCTCGCGGCGGATGGTCAAGAGGTCGGTCAGCGTCTGGGTCGGGTGGTTGTGGCCGCCGTCGCCGGCGTTTATGATGGGCACCGTCGAGTGCATGGCCGCGACCATCGGCGCGCCCTCCTTTGGATGCCGCATCGCAATGATGTCGGCGTAGCAGCCCACGACCCTTATGGTGTCCGCTACGCTCTCGCCCTTCGCCGCGGAGCTGCTGGACGCCTCTGAAAAGCCCAGCACGCTGCCGCCCAGCTCCAGCATCGCGGCCTCAAACGAGAGCCTCGTCCTCGTCGAGGGCTCGAAGAACAGCGTCGCGAGCTTCTTATACCTGCATCTCTCCCGGTACTCCTCCGGGTGGGCGATTATCTCGTCCGCCTGGTCGAGGATGGCGGTTATCTCCTCTGTGCTGAGGTCGAGTATGTCGATAAGGTGTCTCATTTTTTGCCTCCCATCCAGCTCTCGTCCGAGGGGTTCGCACGGAAGGCCAGAAGGCCCGGCACCGTGTGCGCGGGGATATAGCCCTCGGCCTCGGCGACCTTCACTATCTCGTCAAAATCCGTGAGGCTGACGGCGCGGACATTCGCCGCCGCGAGCCTCTCTTTGCCCTTTTCCATGCCGTAGGTGAAGATTGACACGGCGCCCAGCACCTCGGCGCCCGCCTCGCGCAGGGCCTCCACCGTCTCTATGAGGCTGCCGCCCGTGGAGATGAGGTCCTCGATGACGACGACCTTTTCGCCCTCGCGGAGCCTGCCCTCGATGCGGTTCTGCCTGCCGTGGTCCTTCGCGCCCGAGCGCACATAGCCCATGGGCAGGCCCATGAGGTGCGCCGCGATGGCGGCGTGGGCGATGCCCGCCGTGGCCGTGCCCATGAGCGCCTCGGCCTCCGGGAACTCGCGCCGCACCGTCTCGGCTATCGCGGCCTCGACCGTGCCGCGCACCTCCGGCGCGGTCAGGATGAGGCGGTTGTCGCAGTAGATGGGGCTCTTTATCCCGCTGGCCCAGGTGAAGGGCTCCTCGGGCCGCAGGAACACCGCGCCTATGGCGAGCAGGCCCCGCGCCACGCGCTCTTTTATCTCGTTCATGCCTTGGCACCTCCCAGAAATTCCGAAACGCAGCGTTTCCACGCCGCCACGGGGTCGTCGGCGCCCGTGATGGGCCGGCCCACGACGATGTAGTCCGAGCCGAGCTGCCCGGCCCTCTCCGGAGTCGTGACGCGCACCTGGTCGCCATGGTCGCCGCCCGCGAAGCGGACGCCCGGCGTGACGGTGAGGAAGCCCGCGCCGCATTTTTCGTGTACAGCGCCCGCCTCGAGCGGGGAGCAGACCACGCCGTCGAGCCCGGCGAGCCGAGCGTTCTCCGCGTACTCGAGGCAGACCTCGGCGAGCGGCCGGTCTATGAGCAGCTCCGACCTCATCCGCTCCTCGCTCGTCGAGGTGAGCTGCGTCACGGCGATGAGCAGGGGCCGCGTGCCGTCGGGGCCGGTGAGGCCCTCGAGCGCCGCCGTCATCATCTCCCGCGTGCCGAAGGCGTGGAGGTTTATCATGTCCGCGCCCGTGCCTCTCAGGACGCGCATCGCGCTCTTGACCGTGTTCGGTATGTCGCAGAGCTTCAGATCGAGGAAAATGCTGTGCCCACGGGCCTTTATCTCCCTGACTATGTCCGGCCCCTCGGCGTAGAACAGCTCCATGCCGATCTTCACATACGGCCTCTCGCCGCCGAAGCGGTCGAGAAAGGCCAGCGTGCGCTCCCTTGTCGGGAAGTCGCAGGCGATTATTACGTCCTTAGCCATTGTGTGCGCCTCCTATGATATCTTCGAGCTTGTCTATGCCGTACTTTGCCATGGCCCCGGGCAGGGCCGCGACTATGTCCCGCGCCGCGAAGGGGTCGCGCAGGTTCGCCGCGCCGACGCCCACCGCCGTCGCGCCCGCGAGCAGCATCTCTATGACGTCCTCGGCAGAGCCGACGCCGCCCATGCCTATTATCGGTATGCCCACCGCCTCGTACACCTGCCAGACCATGCGCAGCGCCACAGGGAACACCGCCGGGCCCGA
>CABVBV010000238.1 GCA_902496595.1 uncultured Eubacteriales bacterium
TTCATCCTGACGCTGGTGCTCTGCAAGGTCATCTTCATAGACGGCAGGCCGGGTGCGGACACCTCGGCTTTCGGCGAGGCCATGAGCTTCGGCGCGGCGGTGGAGCTGGCCGTGGCAATGCCGCTTTCCTGGCTGCCGCTCGTGAGCGACTACACGAGGGAGGCCCAGAAGCCCTTCCGTGCGACGGTGGCGAGCACCCTGACCTACGGGCTCGTGTCCTGCTGGATGTATATAATCGGCATGGGCGCGGCCATCTACACCGGAGAGGGCGACATAGCGCTCATCATGGTGAAGGCGGGCCTCGGCATCGCGGCGCTCATAATCCTCATACTCTCGACGGTGACGACGACCTTCCTCGACGCCTGGAGCGCGGGCATCTCGTCCGAGAGCCTGTCGAAGAAGCTCTCCGGCAAGTGGGTGGCGGTCGTTGTGACGGTCATAGGCACCGCGGCGGCCATCATGTTCCCCATGGACGACATCACGGACTTCCTCTATCTCATAGGCTCGGTCTTCGCTCCGATGATAGCCGTACAGCTGGCGGACAACTTCGTGCTGAAGCGCTCGAGCTTCGAGCTCAGCTTCGACTGGCTGAACCTCTGCGTCTGGCTCGTGGGCTTCGGGCTCTACCGCTGGCTCATGACGGTGGACATAGTCGTGGGGAACACGCTCCCCGATATGCTGATAACCATGCTCATCTGCGTTCTGGCGAGGAAGCTGGCCGCTTCCGGAAAGAGCGCCTGAGCTGCCCTTTCGGTAAAAAAAGCCTCGCAGGGTTTCGCGGCTGCGGCCGCAAACTCTGCGAGGCTTTCGGCTGTATTCACTTTCCGTAGCAGGACGGCAGCCGCCGCTTGTGCTCGGAGCTCCGGTGCATTTTTTCTATTCTGGCCTCGGCTTCGGCCTCGACCGGAAGGCCCTTCACGACCCTGTCTATGTCGGCGTAGCTGACGCCCATCTCCGCCTCGTCGGTCTGGCCCTCGAAGAGCCCGGCCGAAGGCGCCTTTTCTATCACAGACCTCGGAGCGCCGAGATACTCGAGAAATTCGTATATCTCTCCGACGGTCAGGTCGCCTATTGGATTGATGTCGTAGGCCCCGTCTCCCCACTTGGTGAAGTAGCCGACGTAGGCCTCGCTGGCGTTGCCCGTGCCTGCGACTATCCTGCACTCGGCGTGGGCGATGGCGTAGAGCGTCAGCATCCTGAGCCTGGGCGCGATGTTCGCCACGGCCATTTCGCTGAGCCTGGTGACGGCACCTAGCGCCTCGAGCTCGGCCTCGCGGACTGGGCTCAGATCCACCGTCCTGGTCTCTATGCCGAACTTCTCCGCCACCTCCAGACCGTCGTCCCTGTCGATACCGTAGTTTCGCCTCGAGGCACAGGGCATGATGACGCCCACCGTGTCTTCACAGGCCATTTTGCAGAGGATGCCGACGAGCGCCGAGTCCTTGCCGCCCGAGTTGCCGAAAACGATGCCCCTCGCGCCGCTGTTTCTCATGTAGCCGCGTATGTATTCGACCCTGGCCGCAGTCTCATTTGCATAGTTTCTCATGCTTTGCTCCCTCCTTATGCGGTTATTATGTACTTTTTCGGCTCAATGTCAAGCGGGTTCTTGACGTATTGGAGAAATTGAGTTAATCTTCTTGTGTATTTTGTTGTAGTGAAAAGGTGATGAGCTTTGCCCGGTATAGAGGAGATATTCGGAACTATGGTGTTCTCGGACGCGGTGATGCGCGAGAGGCTGCCGGAGGAGACATATGCCGCCGTCAGGCGCACCATGCGCAGCGGCAGACGGCTGCACCCGGACACCGCCGAGGTCGTGGCCTCCGCCATGAAGGACTGGGCGCTCGAAAAGGGCGCGACCCATTTCACGCACTGGTTCCAGCCGATGACCGGCGTCACCGCCGAGAAGCACGACAGCTTCCTCATGCCCGACGGAGCGGGCGGCGTCATCATGGAGTTTTCCGGTAAGGAGCTCATCCACGGGGAGCCGGACGCATCGAGCTTCCCCTCGGGCGGGCTCAGGGCCACCTTCGAGGCCAGAGGCTACACCGCCTGGGATCCGACAAGCTACGCTTTCATAAGAGACAGCGTGCTCTACATCCCCACGGCCTTCTGCTCTTACGGGGGCGAGGCCCTGGATCAGAAGACGCCGCTGCTGCGCTCTATGGAGGCCCTCTCTCGTCAGGCGCTCAGGGTGCTCAAACTCTTCGGCACCGAGGCCGCGCTCGTGCTGCCCATGGTCGGGGCGGAACAGGAGTATTTCCTCGTCGAGAGGGATATGTATGAGAGAAGGCAGGATCTCATGTACACCGGCAGAACCCTCTACGGGGCGATGCCGCCCAAGGGCCAGGAGATGGACGACCACTACTTCGGCACCGTCAAGCCCAGGGTCGCCGCCTTCATGCGCGAGATAAACGAGGAGCTCTGGAGAGTCGGAGTCTCCGCCAAGACCGAGCACAACGAGGCCGCCCCCGCCCAGCACGAGCTCGCCTGCGTCTACGACACGGCGAACATCGCCGCCGACCACAACCAGCTCGTCATGGACGTCATGCAGAAGACCGCCAAAAAGCACGG
>CABVBV010000239.1 GCA_902496595.1 uncultured Eubacteriales bacterium
GAGCGCGAGCTGTTTCTCCTATATTTCAGCATATCTCTCGTCTGCGCCGTCATATCATTTGTAGGGGTGTACGGCCGCTACGCCTTCTAATAACCGGCCTTCGCCGGTAATGGGAGGATACCATGGAATATACCGGCGAGAGGATAGGCTTTGAGGCCATAACGGTCAAGGAGCGCAGGGGTGGGCTCGACCTGCCCTTTCTGGCGCTTACGCTGACGCTTCTGACGATAGGCGTCGTCATGGTGCTCTCCGCGAGCTACGCGAGGGCGTATTTCAGCGCGGCGACCGACCACAACGCGGCGTATTACTTCATGCGGCAGCTGGGCTTTGCACTGGCGGGAGTCGCGGCGATGTACGTGCTCTCGCTCCTGCCCATGCAGTTTTACCGGCGCATGAGCCTCGCGGTGCTGCTCGCGGCAATCGGCCTCTTGGCGCTCGTGCCCTTCATCGGAGTGTCGCAGGGCGACGCGAAGCGCTGGATAAGCCTCGGCTTCACCACCTTCCAGCCCTCGGAGATAGCGAAGATAGGCATTATCCTCTACTTCGCCGCGCTCATCTGCAAATTCCGGGGCAAGATGCGCACGGTGAAGTACGGCATCCTGCCGTTTGCGGCGGTGCTTGTCGTCGTCGTGGCCCTGCTCGTCATGGAGCCGCATTTCTCGGCGGCCATAATAATCATCGGCATCGGCGCGGTCATGCTCTTTCTGGGCGGGGTGCGCCTGTACTGGTTCGTCGGGGCGCTCGCCATAGCGGGCGTGGGCCTCGGCGTTATCATCACGTTTTTCCCCTACGCCTCGGGCCGCATCACCACCTGGCTCGATCCCTTTGCCAATACGAGCGGGGACGGCTACCAGATCATCCAGTCGCTCTACGCCATAGGCTCGGGCGGCCTCTTCGGGCTGGGTCTGGGCCAGGGCAGGCAGAAGTACCTGTATCTGCCCGAGGAGCACAACGACTTCATCTTCCCGGTGGTCTGCGAGGAACTGGGCTTTGCCGGGGCGATAATAATACTTCTGCTGTTCGCGCTGCTCATAATACGCGGCTACTGGCTGGCCATGCATATGCGCGACAGATACAGCTTCCTCGTCACGGCGGGGATAACGACGCTTCTGGCGATGCAGGTCTTCCTGAACGTCGCGGTCGTGACGAACCTGGTGCCCTGCACGGGCATCTCGCTGCCGTTCTTCTCGTATGGCGGGACGGCGCTGATGATACAGCTTGCGGAGATGGGCATAGTCCTGAGCGCAGCGAGGGACATACCCGCGAAGATATAGAGACTGGAGGCAATTAGATGAGATTCCTCTTTACCTGCGGCGGCACGGCCGGGCATATCAATCCCGCGCTGGCGGTGGCCGGGCGCATAGCCATGGCCGCGCCGGACTCGGAGTTTCTGTTCATAGGCGCGGAGGGGCGCATGGAGACCGACCTCGTGCCGAGAGCGGGCTATGAGATGAAGACGGTGAAGATAACGAACCTGCACCGGAGCCTCAAGCCCGCGGACATAAAGCACAACCTTGCGACGCTTAAAAACGTCATCACAGCCACTTCGGAAGCAAAGCACATCATCCGCGAATTTGAACCCGACGTGGCGGTGGGCACGGGCGGCTATGTGTGTTTCCCGGTGCTCAAGGCGGCGTCGGAGCTCGGCATACCGACGGCGGTGCATGAGTCGAACGCCGTTCCGGGACTGACAACGAAGATGCTGGAGGGCGCCGTCGACACCATCATGGTGGGATTTGAGGAGAGCCGCGCAAACTACAAGCACCCGGACAGGGTCGTGGTCACTGGCACGCCGGTGCGCGTGGATTTCCTGAGCCAGAGCAAAGCCCAGGCAAAGCGCGAGCTCGGCATCCCGGAGGACAGGCCGCTCGTGGCCTCGGTCTGGGGCAGCCTCGGCGCTTCGCACATGAACGAGATAATGACGGACTTCATCGTCAGGGCCTGCGCCAAGCCGTTTTTCAACCTCATCCACTCGGCGGGCAAGGCAGGGTACTCGAGGATGAAGGACGCGCTCGAGCGTGAGAAGCCGGACTACGCGAGGCTGGGCATGGATGTGCGGGATTATATCTACGATATGCCCCGGGTAATGGCGGCGGCGGATCTGGTGCTGTGCAGGGCCGGCGCCTCCACGCTCGCGGAGCTTACCGCGATGGGCAAGCCCGCGATACTGGTGCCCTCGCCGAACGTGACGAACAACCATCAGGAGCGCAACGCCCGGGTGCTCGAGGAGGCCGGAGGCGCGAAGGTCATGCTGGAGCAGGACTTCACGGCGGACTCGCTCCTCGGCCTCGTGTCGGAGCTGCTCCAGCGCCCCGAGCGGCTGGAGGAGATGTCGAAGAATATGCTCGGCCTCGGCGTCCCCGACGCCACGGACAGGATAGCGGACATAGTCCTGGGGCTCGCGGAGAAGAAATAGCTTTCTTTGGGTATTTTTTAGGGGGAAACCCCTTGGTAGGGTTTCCCCCTAAGACCCCCTTCCTGACCTTTTGTGGGCATGGGGTGTTCCGCTGCCTGCGGGCAGCGGCCAGGGGGCGCCGCCCCCTGAACCCCTGC
>CABVBV010000240.1 GCA_902496595.1 uncultured Eubacteriales bacterium
TCGCGCGGCTGCGCACCCCGTGCGTGCGCGGGCCGTAGGCTATGTTGTCGTAGATGCTCATCGGGAAGGGGTTCGCCTTCTGGAAGACCATGCCTATCTGCTTGCGCAGGCGCGTCACGTCCACGTCGGGGCCGTAGATGTCCTCGCCGTTATAGAGCAGCTGCCCTTCGATGCGCACGCCGGGCACGAGGTCGTTCATGCGGTTGAGCGTCTTCAAAAAGGTGCTCTTGCCGCAGCCCGAGGGCCCGATGAGGGCGGTTATGCGGTTTTCGGGTATCTCCAGCGACACGCCCTTGAGCGCGTGGTTATCGCCGTACCAGAGCTCGAGGCCCTTCGCCTCGATTATTGTATTTCCACTCATTTTACTAAGTCTCCCGCTCTCAGCGTTTTTTGAGCTTCCTGCCCGCGAACTTCGCGGCGAGGTTTATGCCAAAGGCGATGACGAGCAGCACGACGGCTACGGCGAAGGCCGAGTCGAAGTCCGCGCGCTCCTTGGCGTAGTGGTAGAGCGCGACGGTGAGGGTCGCGCCCGAGCTGTCGAAGAGGTTGCGGAAAAACTCCCCGACGCTGTCGCCGTACTTGGCAAGGCGCATGCCCATGCCGGCCGTGAACATCAGCACCGCGCTCTCGCCGACTATGCGGCCCACGGCCAGGATGCAGCCCGTGACGATGCCGTCCACGGAGGAGGGCAGGACGACGGTGCGGATCATGTGCCACTTGCCGCTGCCGAGGGCGAGGCTGCCCTCGCGGTAACTGAGCGGCACGGTCTTGAGCGACTCCTGCGTCGTGCGTATGACGGTGGGCAGGGTCATCATGACGAGCGAAAACGCGCCCGCTATGAGGCTCTGGCCCAGGCCGCAGAATTCGCAGAACACTATGACGCCCACCAGGGCGAAGATGATGCTCGGCATGCCCGAGAGCGTCTCCGTCGCAAACTCGATGGCCGCGACGACGCGCTTGTTCGAGGCGTATTCCGTCAGATAGATGGCGCTGCCCACGCCCAGGGGCAGGATGAAGATGAGCGTCGCTATTATGACGTAGACGGTGTTCAAAATGGCGGGCAGTATGCCCTCTATGTCCTTTATGACGCTCTCCTCGCTTGTGAGGAACTGCCAGCTCAGGTGCGGTATGCCCCGGTAGAGGATGTAGCCTATGAGGAAGACCAGCAGGGCGCAGATGAGGGCCGCGGCGGCGTAGAGCAGCGTGCGCATGGTGATATCGTAGGCCCTGCGGCGCGGGCTCAGGCCCTTCGTTATGGATCCTTTCACGCCTGTCCCTCCTTGCTGCGCTTCAAAAACAGGTTCAGCGCCGCGTTTATGAGCATGATGAAGAGGAAGAGCACGAGGCCGATGGAAAAGAGCGCCTGGCGGTGCAGCCCGTCGGCATAGCCCATCTCACCGGCGATGGCGGTGGTGAGGAACTTGACGCTCGAGAGCAGGCTGGGCATGTTGGCGACGTTGCCGGCGACCATGAGTATGGCCATGGCCTCGCCTATGGCCCTGCCCACGCCGAGCACGACGGAGGCGGCGATGCCGCTCTTGGCCGCGGGCGCGGAGACGCGGAAATAGGTCTCGAGCTCAGTCGCGCCGAGGGCGAGCGAGGCCTCCTCGTACTCGCGCGGCACGGCGTCGAGCGCCGTCTCCGAAACGGAGATGATGGAGGGCAGGATCATTATGGCCAGGACAAACACGGCGGCGAGCAGGCTGTCGCCCGCCGGCAGGCCGAAGAGGTCCCGGATGGCCGGCAGCAGCACTATCATGCCCACAAGGCCGTAGACGACCGAGGGGATGCCCGCGAGCAGGTCCACCACCTCGCGGATGACGGCGGCGAGCCGCCGGGGCGCGACCTTCGAGAGGAACACGGCCATGAAAAAGCCTATGGGCACGCCGATGACGATGGCGCCCGCCGTGCCGTAGACGCTCGTGAGTATCATGGGCAGGATGCCGAATGCCGGGTCCCCGCTCTTGTTCGCCGGATCCCAGTCCGCGCCGGAGAGGAACTCGAAGAGCCCGACCTCCCTGATTGCGGGTATGCCGGAGACTATGAGATAGACGGAGATGACAAGGACGAAGGCCACGGCCACGAGGCCGCAGACGAGAAAGAGGGCCTTCATGAAAAACTCCACGGCATCCTTCGCGCCGCGCTTTTTGTCCCGGTTTTTGGGGCTTTTGGCCTTCATTTCCCGTCCCGCCTCCTTCTTCAAAACAGCTTCATTCACAGCTCTCACCTCAATACGCGGCGAGAGGCCCCCGCCCTGCGGGAGCCTTCCGCCTGTTTGCGCTTGCCTCAGCCGTTCGCGGCCACGGCGCCAGCGGCGGCGATGATGTCGGCGACCTCGGCGCTCATGGCGTAGTCGAGGAAGGCCTTGGCCGCAGCGGAGAGCTCAGTGCCCTCGACGGTGACGACCACGAAGGGACGCTGAATGGGGAAGCTGCCGTCCGCGACGGTCTCCTCGGTGGGGACCACGCCGTCCACGCTCACCGCGACGACGCTCTCATCCACGGCGGAGAGGCTGGCGTAGCCGATGGCGTTCGGGTTGGAGGCCA
>CABVBV010000241.1 GCA_902496595.1 uncultured Eubacteriales bacterium
ACGGGAAGCTCGACATCATGAACGAGGCGGAGATCCCCTCCATCATCTGCCGGGCCTTCACCGAGCTGGGGCTCCGGGACTTCACCATCAGGATAAACAACCGCAAGGTGCTCGGCGGCTTCTTCAGGATGCACGGCATGGCCGCCCCGGCGGAGATACTGCGCACCATAGACAAGCTCGAGAAGATAGGCGAGGAGAAGGTGCGGGCCATACTCATGGACGACTGCGGGCTGGACGGGCAGCAGGCGGGCGAGGCGCTGGGCTTCATAGGCTTCGAGGGCACGACGGCGGAAAAGCTCGCCTTCCTCGAGGGTATGACGGGCAAGGACGAGCTCTTCGACGAGGGCGTGAGGGAGCTGCGCACCGTGGCGGAGGCGCTGCCGGGCCTCGGCGTGCCGGCTGAGCGCTTTGCCATAGACCTCACCATCGCAAGGGGCCTCGACTACTACACGGGCACGGTGTACGAGACGACGATAAACTCGCACCCGGAGATAGGCTCGGTCTGCTCCGGCGGCAGGTACGACGACCTTGCGGAGTACTATACGGACAGGAAGCTGCCCGGCGCAGGCATCTCGATAGGCGTGACGCGGCTCTTCTACGTGCTCTCCGAGCAGGGGCTGCTCAACCCGGAGCTCACGGCGGCCCCGGCGGACGCCATAGTGCTGCCCATGACCGAGGATCTGGGCTTCGCGGCCGAGACCGCGACAAAGCTCCGGGAGGCCGGGATACGGACTCAGCTCTACACCGAGGACAGGAAGTTCAAGCAGAAGCTCTCCTACGCCTCGAAGCTGGGCATACCCTTCGCCGTGATAATCGGAGAGGACGAGGTGAAAAGCGCCCGCGTATCTCTGAAGGATATGCGAAAGGGAGAGCAGGTAAGCTGCACGGCGGACGAGGCGGCCGAGAGGATACTGACCGACCTGGCGGAGAGCGCCGGGGAACGGCTCATAAAGGAAAAGTAAGGGGTAAGAGGACATGATGCAGTCAAGGACACATAACTGCGGTGAGCTCCGCATAGAGGACGCGGGCAAGAGCGTCAAGATAGTCGGCTGGATGGAGAACATACGCGAGGTCTCCTCGGCGCTGGCCTTTATCGTCGTGCGCGATTTCTACGGCACGACCCAGGTCGTTGCGGAGACGGAGGAGATGGTCAAGGCCTTCAAGGCCGTGACTCGTGAGAGCACGATATCTGTCGAGGGCACGGTGCGCGAGAGGGCGAGCAAGAACCCGAAGCTCCCGACGGGCGACATCGAGGTCGTGCCGGAGAAGCTCGAGGTGCTGGGCAAGTGCAGGTACAATGAGCTGCCCTTCCAGATAAACCGCTCACGCGAGGCGGACGAGGCGACAAGGCTGCGCTACCGCTATCTCGACCTGCGCAACCCCGAGGTGAAGGCGAACATCGTCCTGCGCTCCAAGGTCATATCCGCGCTCAGGCGGGCGATGGAGGCGCAGGGCTTCATGGAGATCACGACGCCGATACTTACCGTGTCCAGCCCCGAGGGAGCGAGGGACTACCTCGTCCCGGCGCGGAACCACCCGGGCAAGTTCTACGCCCTGCCTCAGGCGCCGCAGCAGTTCAAGCAGCTGCTCATGGCCTCGGGTTTCGACAGGTATTTCCAGATAGCGCCCTGCTTCCGCGACGAGGACGCGAGGGCGGACAGGTCTCCCGGCGAATTTTACCAGCTCGACATGGAGATGGCCTTCGCCTCGCAGGAGGACGTGTTCGAGGTGCTCGAGGCGGTGCTGCCGCCCATATTCGCGGAGTACGGCAAGTATTCCCGGGCCTCCGGGGCTCCGTTCAAGCGCATACCCTACATGGAGGCACTGGAGAAGTACGGCACGGACAAGCCCGACCTGAGGATAGACCTCACTGCCCAGGACGCGACGGAGCTGCTCTCGGGCTGCGGCTTCGGGCCCTTCGAGGGGCAGGTGGTGAAGGCCGTGGCGGTCACGGGCTACGCGGGCACGCGCAAGCAGACGGACAAGCTCTGCGTGGACGCCGAGGTGCAGTCGGGGAACAAGGCGTATTGGTTCCGGATAGACGAAAACGGCGAGGCCGTAGGCGGCATAGCGAAGTTCGTGCAGCCTATACTGGACGCTGTCAAGACCGGGCTGGGCCTCGAGCCGGGCACGCTGGTGCTGCTGGCCTCCGGCTCGAAGGGCGCGGCGCAGAAGACGGCGGGCGTGCTCATAAAGCTCGCGGGCGCGGCCTGCCCGGGGCACATGGATCTTGAAAAGTACGAGTTCTGCTGGATAGTGGACTTCCCGATGTACGAGATCGGCGAGGAGAGTGGGCAGCTGGAGTTCTGCCACAACCCCTTCTCGATGCCGAAGGGCGGGCTTGAGACCCTGCTCGCGGCGGAGCGCGGCGAGATCGACCCGCTGACGATAACGGCGGATCAGTACGACCTCGTGTGCAACGGCGTGGAGCTCTCCTCCGGCGCTGTGCGGAACCACGAGCCGGAGATCATGATAAAGGCCTTTGAGCTGGTGAATCTCGGCGAGGAGGACGTGAAGGCGAAGTTCCCCGCGATGTACAACGC
>CABVBV010000242.1 GCA_902496595.1 uncultured Eubacteriales bacterium
TGGAGATCATGCAGCGCACGCGCTCGCCGCCGGAGAGGACGTTCACGGGCTTGTACACCTCGTCGCCGGAGAAGAGCATCCGGCCCAGGAAGGTGCGCAGGTAGCTCTCGCGCTTGTCCTCAGAGAACTGGCGCATCCAGTCCATGATGGAGAGCTCGCAGCCCTCGAAGTAGGCGGATGAATCCGTGGGCATATAGCCCTGCGTCGTGGAGACGCCCCATTTTATTTCGCCCGAATCCGGCTCCTCCTCGCCCATGAGCAGCTTGAAGAGCATGGTGACGGCAAGCTCGTTGCGGCTGATGAGGGCTATCTTGTCCTTCTTGCCCATGATGAAGCTGACGTTCTTCAGCACCGGCACGCCGTCCACGGACTTGCACAGGTCGGTGACGAAGAGCCTGTCCTTGCCCGGCTCCCGGGCGGCCTTGAAGCCCACCCAGGGATAGCGCCTCGAGGACGCGGGCAGCTCCTCCACGGTGAGCTTGTCGAGCAGCTTGCGCCGGCTCGTCGCCTGACGGGACTTGGACTTGTTGGCGGAGAAGCGGCGTATGAAGCTCTGCAGCTCCTCTATCTTCTGCTGCGCCTTCTTGTTCTGGTCTTTTATCAGCTTCTGGATGAGCTGGCTGGACTCGTACCAGAAGTCGTAGTTGCCGACGTACATCTTTATCTTGCCGTAGTCTATGTCCACGATGTGCGTGCAGACGTTGTTGAGGAAGTAGCGGTCGTGGCTGACGACGAGCACGGTGCCCTCGTAGTCCATGAGGAAGTCCTCTAGCCAGACGACGCTCTTGAGGTCTAAGTTGTTGGTTGGCTCGTCGAGCAGGATGATGTCCGGCTTGCCGAAGAGCGCCTGGGCCAGCAGCACCTTGACCTTGAGCCTGGGATCCATGTCGGCCATGAGCGTGCCGCTGAAGGCGGTGTCCACGCCGAGGCCCTGGAGTATCTTGCCCGCGTCCGACTCGGCCTCCCAGCCTCCCAGCTCGGCGAACTCCTCCTCGAGCTCCGAGGCACGGATTCCGTCCTCGTCCGTGAAGTCCGCCTTCTCGTAGATGGCGTCCTTCTCCTTGCCGCACTCGTAGAGCCGCATATTGCCCATGATGACCGTATCGAGCACGGTGTAGGCGTCGTACATACCCTGGTTCTGTTTCAGGACGGACATACGCGCCTTCGGGTCTATATAGACGTGCCCTCCGGTGGAGTCTATCTCTCCGGAGAGTATCTTGAGGAAGGTGGACTTTCCCGCGCCGTTGGCGCCGATGATGCCGTAACAGTTGCCCGCTGTGAACTGCAGGTCGACGTTCGTGAACAGCACCTGCCCGCCGTATTGCAGGCTCAGATTCTCAACAGTTATCATGTAAGCTCTCTCCCAAATCGTTTTCAATTCAGGATACCACACACTTCGCCCAAGTTCAAGCTCCCATGAAAGCCGAGCGGCGGCGACGCCGAAACTCTGCGAGGCTTGGAGGCAGACTAAAGGCCGCCGCAAAATGCGGCGGCCTTTAGAGGTGCGTGCGTTCTTTACGCTTTCTTCGGCTTGAGCGCCTCGGGGTGCTCCTTGATGTACTTCTTGTTCTTGATATTGCCGATCACGATGACCGGGATGACTATGACCACCAGGGCCAGGTAGCCGTCGTAGCCGTAGGCGTAGGTGATGATGTCCGACAGGCCGATGAAGCTCAGGGCCATGCAGACGCCGATGAGGATGACGCCGATGATGCTCATGCGGATCTTCTCGTGGATGTCGCTCTTGACAAAGAAGGCCTTGTCCACGCGCAGGATCATGGTGTAGATGAGCGTGACGCAGGTGGAGATGAAGGCGCAGAACAGCAGGATCGAGTAGGCCACGACCAGCCAGTTCCAGCCGATCTCGTTGCAGACGAAGAGGTTCGGATACTTCTGCGCATCCGGAGTCACGATGAGATCCTTCCAGCCGAGCAGCATGAGGCCGGAAAGAGAGAGCATACCGCCGTTCATGATGCCGCCCAGGATGCTGGCCTTCTTGACGCCCTTCTGATTCAGCGTCGTGCAGGCGGCAAGCATCGCGGGGATGGATACGCACTGGAAGCCGCAGTAGACAAAGATGCTCCTCCAAATGGACTCGCCGGTGTTCACGGCGGGCGTGGAGGCCGCCTCGGCAAGACCCACAGGGCTCTTCGCTATGCCGACGATTATCATGATGCCCGCAGTGAGCAGTATGCCGACGGAAAGCACCGTCGAGGCCGCGATTATCAGCTTGACGCCGAACAGACACAGGACGATGAGTATCGCCGCAACGATTATCGTGCTCACCAGCGTGCCGACGTGCATAAGGTTGTCTACCAGGCCGGCCGCGCCGGAAATCGCCGCCGCGACCGCCGCAAGGATGATGACGATGTAGAAGATCTCAAACGTAATCTCCATCCACGGATACGGCGACCAAAGCTCGCGGAAGGTGTCCTTGTAGTTGTCAAGCCCGCGCAGTCGCGCAAACTTCATGATCACATAGATAACATAGGCAAGTATGCCCATGGATATAAGCG
>CABVBV010000243.1 GCA_902496595.1 uncultured Eubacteriales bacterium
TTCAACTCGCTCATAACGAACAGGTTCCTGGAGGACAAGATAACGGGCTCCATCGCGGGCGAGGACGAGCTTTCGGACTCGGCGAGCCCGGAGCTCGCGTCGATACGCCGGCTCATACGCGCAGCGTCGTCCAGGGTGCGCGAGGCGCTGCAGAAGATAATCTCCTCACCGAGCTACGCCAAGGCCCTTCAGGAGCCAATCATAACCACAAGGTCTGAGCGCTATGTGGTGCCGGTGAAGGCGGAGTTCAAAAACGCCGTGCCGGGGCTCGTACACGACGTGTCGGCCTCGGGCGCCACGCTGTTCATAGAGCCCATGGCGGCGGTGAAGGCCAACAACGAGCTCAGAGAGCTCAGAGCTCGGGAGAAGACGGAGATAGAGCGCATACTCATGGAGCTCTCCGCCGACTGCGCCGCGCACGCGGAGGACATCTCCAGGGACTTCGGCATACTGGTCTCGCTAGACCTCATCTTCGCCAAGGCGAAGCTCAGCTACGACTACGAGGGCATGGAGCCGGAGCTCTCGGAGCGCTCGATAGTGCTCAGAAAGGCGCGGCACCCGCTGCTGCCGAAGGACACGGCGGTGCCCATAGACCTGGAGCTCGGCGGCGACTTCGACACGCTCGTTATAACAGGCCCGAACACCGGCGGCAAGACCGTGACGCTCAAGACCATCGGCCTCATGTGCGTCATGGCCGCCTGCGGCCTGCACCTGCCCGTCGCGGACGGAAGCTGTGTGCCGATATTCGACGCAGTTCTGGCTGATATCGGCGATGAACAGAGCATAGAGCAGAGCTTATCGACATTTTCCTCGCACATGACGAACATCGTGCGCATACTTAATGAGTGCGGGCAGAATACTCTCATCCTCTTCGACGAGCTTGGAGCGGGCACAGACCCTACCGAGGGCGCCGCACTTGCCATATCCATAATCGAGTACGCAAGAAAGAGGGGCAGCGTTATCGCTGCGACGACGCACTACGCGGAGCTGAAGGTCTACGCCACGACGGCGAAGGGGGTCATGAACGCCTCCTGCGAGTTCGACGTGGCGACGCTGCGGCCGACGTACCGGCTGCTCGTGGGCATACCGGGCAAGTCGAACGCCTTCGCCATCTCGGAGCGGCTGGGCGTGCCCGCGGAGGTCATAGAGGACGCGAGGGGCAGGGTCGGCACGGAGAGCGCGAGCTTTGAGGCGACGATAGAAAAGCTGGAAGCGCTGCGCCAGTCTCTGGAGCGCGAGCGCGACGAGGCGCAGAAGAAGCTGCGCGAGGCAGAGGAGAACCGCAAGGAGTCGGCAAAGCTCAAAGTGGAGCTGAGCCTGAGGCTGGAGAAGGCGGAGCTCAAGGCAAAGCGCGACGCGGAGCGGATAATCGCAGAGGCGCGTGAGACGGCGGAGGCGGCCTTTGCGGAGATAGACGAGATGCGCTCGAGGGCAAACGATGAGGAAGACCACAGGGCGGCAAACGAGGCCAGAGCCCAGCTGAGAAGGAGGCTCAACGAGGCCGAGGAGAGCTTCGCAGAGAAGCCGGTGATGCCGGAGGAAAAGCGCGAGCCCACAAGACCCGCAGTCGTGGGCGATACGGTGGAGCTGCTGTCCATGGGAGTAAAAGCTGAGGTCACGGGAATAAATAAGGATGGTTCGCTCAGCCTCAGAGCGGGCATAATGAACGTGACGGCCAAGCAAAGCGAGGTTCGGGTGACGGAGAAGCCTAAGAAGAAGGCGCCGGTCACGGGAGGGGGCACGACGTTCAGGGAGAGCGCCGTGGCTCCGGAGCTGGATCTGCGAGGCATGGAGACGCTGGATGCCATACCCGTCATGGAGCGCTACCTGGATTCGGCCGTCATGGGAAAGCTCCATACGGTGACGATAATCCACGGCAAGGGCACGGGTGCGCTGCGACAGGCGGTGCAGCAGGCGCTGCGAAAAAACAAGGCCGTAAAGAGCTTCCGGCTGGGCCGTTACGGCGAGGGAGAGACGGGCGTAACTGTGGTTGAACTGAAATAAATCCGGCATTCAGTCCACTCGGCTCTTGTTCTAAACAGAGAAATCGAGAAAAGCAGTTGACGTTTGGAAGGAAATTTGGTATCTTTAGATTGTATGAAGCCTGAATAAACAGGCAGGGGTTGTGGAAGGAGTGGCTCTTAGTGATATCCAAAGAGGTAACAATAAACAATCAGGTAGGTCTTCACGCAAGGCCGGCGACCTTCTTCATCCAGAAGGCTAACGAGTTCAAGAGCAGCATCTGGATCGAGAGGGATGAAAGGCGTGTCAACGCGAAGAGCCTGCTCGGCGTTCTCTCGCTCGGCATAGTCAAGGGCACTGCCGTGAACATCGTAGCCGACGGTGTGGACGAGAACGAAGCCATTGCTACGCTGTCCGAGCTCATTGACTCCGATTTCTCCGAGTGATCCGCGCAACAAAGTAACTGCGGGGGCGTGTTCTGCACGCTCCCGCTTTTGCAGTTCAT
>CABVBV010000244.1 GCA_902496595.1 uncultured Eubacteriales bacterium
AGGGCAGCACCGCGTTGTAGGCCTCGGCCCTCGCCTGCGCCTCCAGCTCGGCTATCCTGTCCTTCGTGAGCATATTTACAAGGCCCAGCACGCCCGAGACTATCGCGGAGACGATGAAGAGCACCAGCGCGAGCCTCACGATCTGGTTGGGCGCCTTTTTAGTCTCAGCCATTTGCAGCACCCTCCTTCGCCTTGGCCTTTGCGGCCTTCTTTGCCGCCTTCGCCGCCTTCACGTCCTCGGCGGATACTCCGAACTGCCTCGGCCGCGTCAGCTTGTCCACGCCCCAGGTGCAGCAGTTCATTATCAGTATCGCGTAGCTCACTCCCTCGGGATACGAGCCGAAGTAGCGGATGAGCACCGTGAGCACGCCGCAGCCGAGTCCGAACACCAGCTGGCCTTTCAAAGTCACCGGGCTCGTCGTGTAGTCCGTCGCCATGAAGAAGGCGCCGAGCACGAGGCCGCCGGAGCAGAGGTTCAGAAGCGTCCAGTCCACCCTTCCGTAGCCCTCGTGCCCGAAGATGAGGCAGAGCACCGCCACCGTGCCTATGTAGGAGACCGGAATGCGCCAGCTGATGACCTTCCGCGCTATGAGCCACACGCCGCCTATGAGCAGGGCCAGCGTGCTTATCTCGCCTATGCTGCCCGGCCTGATGCCGAGAAACAGGTTCCCGAGCGTCAGGTAGTCCGGCATCGCCTGGCCGTTGTACAGATAGCTGAGCGGAGTCGCCATCGTCGCCGCGTCCACGCTGCCGGAGAGCGCCGCGGGCACGGCCCAGACCGTCATGTAGCCCGCGTAGGCCGCCGTCAGGAAGGCCCTGCCCGCGAGCGCGGGGTTCAAGAAGTTCTTGCCTATGCCGCCGTAGAGCTGCTTGACCACAACGACGGAGAAGAAGGAGCCGATGACGACCATCCACCACTTCGCCTCCGAGGGCAATACGCACACGAGCAGTATGGCCGTCACGACCGCGGACAGGTCGCCGACCGTCGTGTTCTTCTTCATGAGCTTCCTGTATCCCCACTCGAAGAACACGCAGGAAACTATGGACACCGCCAGCAGCACGACCACGTTCAGGCCGAACATATAGACCGCCACGGCCAGCGCCGGGATGAGGCCGATGATGACGTCGAGCATTATCTGCCTCGTGCCTCTGTCAGTCCTCAGAATGGGGTTCGAGGTGACTTTGAAGACTTTAACCTCGTCCATCAGGCCTTCGCCTCCTTTCCGGCGGCCGCCTCCGCGTTTATCCTGGCCGCCTCGGCCCGGGCCTTCTCCTCGGCCCTCTTGGCGTTTATCATGGCCTTGCCCAGCTTGAAGGTGTGAGTCAGCGGCAGGCGGCCCGGACAGCCGTAGGAGCAGGAGCCGCACTCGAAGCAGTCCATGACGTGATATTCTTCCATCTTCTTTATGTCGCCCTTGTTGACGTACATATACATATACATCGGCTCGAGCTTCATGGGACAGTGGGCGATGCAGTTGCCGCAGCGGATGCAGGTGGGCGTCTCGCTCTCCCGGTTCATATCCTTGCTGAAGAGCAGGAGGCCCGACGCGCCCTTGACGCTGCCAGCGGTCGGGTCTGCCACGCAGATGCCCATCATGGGCCCGCCCATGCAGATGCGCTCCACCTTCGACATATCGGCTCCGGCTTCTTTGAATATGAACTCCAGCGGGGTGCCGAAGCGGCAGAGCAGGTTCTGAGCCTCGGGCACGCAGTCGCCCGCAACCGTGACCACGCGCTCTATCGAGGGTATGCCCTCATAGCAGGCCCGGTAGATGGTGTAGGCCGTGTAGGTCGATACCACGTTGCAGCCCACTCCCGAGGGCAGGCCGCCGGGCTTGACCTCCCGGTTCGTGTTCGCCTTGACCTGCATCTTCTCCGCTCCCTGCGGATACTTCACCACCTCGGGGACTATCTCCACGCCGTACTTTGCCGGGTCGAGGCTGTTCAGCAGGTCTATGGCGTCCTGCTTGTTCTTCTCGATTCCGTAGTAGCACTTGTCCAGCCCGTGCGCGATCCTCACGAGCTCGATGCCCTTCAGAAGTTCCTCCGGGTGCTCCAGCATCGTCCTGTGGTCGCCGCAGAGGTATGGCTCGCACTCGGCGCCGTTTATGATCACCGTGTCCACCTTGCCGCGTGCGCCCTGGATCTTGAAGGCCGTCGGGAACATCGCGCCGCCCATGCCGACCACGCCCGCCTCGCGTATCCTCGCAACGATGGCGTCCGGGTCGCGCAGCTGCTCAGCCGTCAAGGGCTTCATGTCCTCGCAGGGCGTGTCCTGGAAGTCGTTCTCAATGACCACGGACATGACCATGTCGCCCAGCATATGCCGCCTGGGCTCCACAGCTATGACCTTTCCCGAGACGGAAGCGTGCACCGGCGCGGACACCGGCGCATCGTTCGAGCCTATGAGCTGCCCCA
>CABVBV010000245.1 GCA_902496595.1 uncultured Eubacteriales bacterium
GAGGTCGAGGTGCGCTCCATCACCACCATGCACATCCAGAAGCTCGTCATCGACACCGCCGACGCGGAGCTCATGCGCGGCAAGAGGATACTCATCGTGGACGACGTCATCTCCACCGGAGAGAGCCTGCACGCGGTGGAGGAGCTCGTGAAGAAGGCCGGAGGCATCATAGCCGGCAAGATGGCGGTGCTCGCAGAGGGAGACGCCGCCCGCAGGGACGACATCATAACACTGGCCCCGCTCCCGCTCTTCAACGCCGACGGCAGCATAAAGGAATAATAAAAAAACCACCCGGTCTGAAAACCGGGTGGAATTATTTCCTCATCTTTTGAAAGAAGTCCGAGAGCAGTCCGGCGCATTCGTCTTTCAGGACTCCGCCGTAGACCTTCGGCCTGTGGCCGTAGTTCTCTTCAAAGAGGTTTATTACGCTGCCGACCGAGCCGCTGTTGGGCTCCTTCGCGCCGTAGACGACGGTGGAGATGCGCGAATTTATGATTGCGCCGGCGCACATGGGGCAGGGCTCGAGGGTCACGGCAAGGCCGCAGCCGGAGAGGTTCCAGCTGTCCCTGGCGAGGCAGGCCCCGCGTATGGCCTCGACCTCGGCGTGGGCGCAGGCGTCCGGCTGCTCTTCCCTTCTGTTCCTGCCTCGGCCTATTATCCGGCCCTCCTCGTCGAACACGACGCAGCCCACGGGCACCTCCCCGTGACCGGCGGCTTCCCGTGCAAGTGCGAGGGCTTCGCGCATATACTTTTCCATGTCCACGGCAACACCACACCTTTGGAGTGTTCTTATGCTATCTATTTTACTCATAGGAGTCGGCCTGTCAATGGATGCCTTTGCCGTCTCGGTCACGAGCGGGCTGACGGTCAAGGGCTTCGGCCCCAGGCAGGCTGCGATCCTGGGCCTCTACTTCGGCGGTTTCCAATGTCTCATGCCGCTCGTCGGCTATCTGCTGGGCAGCACGGTCAGCGGGCTCGTGAGCGCCTATGCGCCCTACATCAGCTTCTTCCTCCTGGCCTTTGTCGGCGTCAAGATGCTGGTCGAGGCGATAAAGGGCGGGGACAAGGCGGTATGTACGCAGCTGAAGCACACTCAACTGCTCGTCATGGCCGTTGCGACCAGTCTGGACGCGCTCGCGGTAGGGGTGTCCTTTGCCTTCATGGATGGCGTGTCGCTGCTGCCCTCGTGCCTCGTCATCGGCTGCACGACCTTCGTGCTCTGCTTTATCGGCGGGCTTGCCGGCGGCAAGATCCCCGGCGTCTCGTGCAGGACGTCCGGCATATTGGGAGGCTTGGTTCTCTGCGGCATAGGCGTCAAGCTGCTCGTCGAGGGCCTGGTCTGAAAGGAAGACAAATATGCAGCTGCTATATCTGCTTGAAAGTATCCGCTGTCCTTTTCTGGACACCTTATTCAGCCTCATCACCGAGCTCGGCGGCGAGACGCTGTACATGGCCCTCGCCATCGCAGTCTACTGGTGCGTGAGCAAGGGCCTGGGCTTCTACATACTGACGACCGGCTTTGTCGGCACGGTGGCGAACCAGTTTCTGAAGCTCTGTTTCAGGATACCGAGGCCCTGGGTGCTCGACCCGGAGTTCACGATAGTCGAGTCGGCGAGGGCCGGGGCGACCGGCTACTCCTTCCCGAGCGGCCACACGCAGAACGCCTTCTCCTCCTTCGGCTGTCTCGGTATGTGGGTGAAGAAGAAGGGCTGGAAAGTGCTCTTCTTTGCCATAGTCGTGCTCATCGGCTTCTCGAGGATGTACCTCGGCGTACACACCCCTCTGGACGTGGGCGTGGCCTTTGTCCTCGGGCTCGTGCTGATGCTGGCGCTCTATCCGCTCTTCAGGGACATCGAGGAGCACCCGATGCGTATGTACTATATCATAGCGGGCATGATCGTCCTCACCGTCGTCTACCTCTGCTACACCGAGCTCTGGCCCTTCCCGGCGGACATCGACGCGGAGAACCTGGCCTCGGGCCGGGAGAACGGCTACAAGCTGCTCGGGGCTTCGAGCGCGATGCTGCTGAGCTATTGGCTCGACCGGCGCTATATCCGCTTCGAGACGAGGGCGCCTCTGGCCGGGCAGGCGCTGAAGCTGGTTCTGGGCCTCGCCCTGGTCGTGGGCCTGCGCGTGGTGCTCAAGGCTCCCATGTACGCCGTCTTCGGCGAGGGCGGCGTGGCTGACGCGGCCCGCTACTTCCTCGTAGTCCTCTTCGCCGCAGCGGTCTGGCCCATGACCTTCAGGGCCTTCTCAAAGCTGGGCGCCAAAAAAGCCGAAGCAGGTTCCGACTGAGCCCGCTCTAAGCAAACGGATATAATAAAAGAGGCCCCAACTGAACAGGTCCAGTAAAAATAGACAGTGACAAAAGGCCCCCTGATGTAGGAAAAT
>CABVBV010000246.1 GCA_902496595.1 uncultured Eubacteriales bacterium
AAGCCCTTCGGCATCGAGGCGGTGACGGAGTATCTGGCGCTGCTCGAGGCGGAGATAACCGCGGCGAGGATGATACTGACGGGGCGTCTGGCGGGTATAGAGCCGGAGGTCATACGGGAAAGGCTGCGTGATATCAATGCTTAAAATTGCAGTATTGGGCGGCCGTGACACGGTCATGGGCTTCAAGGCGCTGGGCCTGGACGTATTCCCGGCGGGCAGTGCGGAGGAGGCCAAGGAGGCTTTCAGGTACTTGACGAAGGAATCTGAAGTCGAGTACGCGATAATCTACGTAGAGGAGAACCTGGCGAGATATCTCGAGCACGAGATATCGAAGTACAAGGACGTACCCAGTCCCGCGATAATATTCATCCCCGGCAGGGAGGGCCCGCTGGGCCTCGGCCAGTCCGCGCTGAAGGCGGCGGTCGAGAAGGCCGTGGGAACAGACATTTTGTAAAGAAGGTTTGCAGATGAGCGGAATTATAACGAAAGTATCGGGCCCGCTGGTCGTAGCCGAGGGACTGGCCGACGCGAACGTGTCGGACGTCGTCCGAGTGGGCAGCCAGCGGCTCATAGGCGAAATACTTAACATGACGGGCGATTCTGCGTCGATACAGGTCTACGAGGAGACCTCGGGCCTCGGCCCCGGCGCGGAGGTCGTGACGACCGGTCTGCCGCTTTCCGTGGAGCTCGGCCCGGGTATGCTGGAGAACATCTACGACGGTATCCAGCGCCCGCTGCCTGAGATCAGGGCGCTGACGGGCGAGACTATCACGAGGGGCGTGCAGGTCGCTGCGCTCAACCGTGAGAAGAAATGGGAGTTCGTGCCCGTGGCCGAGCCCGGCCAGCACGTCGCAGGCGGCGATGTGCTCGGAACCGTGCAGGAGACGAGCGCCATACTCCACAAGATCATGGTGCCGCCCGGAGTGAGCGGTACCGTCAAGAGCATCGAAAAGGGCGAGTTCACCGTCGACCACGTCGTTGCAGTCCTGGAGGACTACAACGGCAAGACGAAGGAGCTCACCATGGTGCAGAACTGGCCGGTGCGTATTGCAAGGCCATACAGCCAGAAATACACTCCGGCAAGGCCGATGAACAGCGGACAGAGGATCATCGACACGCTGTTCCCCATCGCCAAGGGCGGCACCGCCGCCGTGCCCGGCCCCTTCGGCTCGGGCAAGACCGTCGTGCAGCACCAGCTCGCGAAGTGGTCGGACGTGGACATCGTCGTCTATATAGGCTGCGGCGAGCGCGGCAACGAGATGACGGACGTCCTTATGGAGTTCCCCGAGCTGACCGACCCGAGAAACGGCGAACCGCTGATGAAGCGCACGGTGCTCATAGCAAATACCTCCGATATGCCCGTTGCGGCGCGTGAGGCGTCCATCTATACCGGCATCACCATAGCGGAGTACTTCCGCGACATGGGCTACGACGTGGCCGTCCTTGCCGACTCGACTTCCCGCTGGGCCGAGGCCCTGCGTGAGATGTCCGGCCGACTCGAGGAGATGCCCGGCGAAGAGGGCTACCCGGCGTATCTGGCCAGCCGCCTCGCCCAGTTCTACGAGCGAGCGGGCGTGGTCGAGTGCCTCGGCTCCGATGAGAGAAGGGGCTCCGTCACCGCCATCGGCGCCGTCTCGCCTCCGGGCGGCGACACGTCCGAGCCGGTCTCGCAGGCGACGATGCGCATAGTCAAGGTCTTCTGGGCCCTCGACTCGTCCCTGGCATACGCCAGGCACTTCCCGGCCATCAACTGGCTGACCTCGTATTCGCTGTACGTAGACACGCTCAAGCCTTGGTACGAGGGCGAGTTCGGCGCGAAGTATATGCAGAACCGCGACAAGGCCATGCATATTCTGCAGGAGGAGGCCGAGCTGCAGGAGATCGTCAGGCTGGTCGGCCAGGACGCGCTCAGCCCGAACGACAGGCTCACCATGGAGACCGCCAAGATGATCCGCGAGGACTTCCTGCAGCAGAACGCCTTCATCGACGAGGACGCCTACTCGAGCTACCTCAAGCAGTTCCGGCTGCTGGACATGGTGCTCCAGTACGACGCTGTCTGCCGCGAGGCGATCGGCTCCGGGGCGGACATGAACAAGCTCTTCAATATACCTGCGCGTGAGCGCATAGGCCGCGCCAAGATGGTGCCTCAGGACGAGGTCGTGAAGACCTACGACGAGATCATCGACGAGATGAAGGCCGAGATAGCCGAAATAGCCGAGGGAGGTGAGGACGAATGATCAGAGAGTATAAGACCATACGCGAGGTCGCGAATCCTCTGATGGTCGTCAAGCAGGTCGAAGGCGTCACCTACGACGAGCTGGG
>CABVBV010000247.1 GCA_902496595.1 uncultured Eubacteriales bacterium
CCGGCGCAACATGGCTGGGTATGCCGCCGGGGAAGGAGAACTGCTTGAAGAGCCGCTGCATGCCCTCCCGGTCGCGGGTGATGTTCGGATAGACCTCCTGATAGCTGCCGTCCAGCCAGTCCTGGGCGACCATGGCGTTGCCGCCGTGGCCCGGGCCGGAGATGTATATCATGTCGAGGTCAAATTCCTTGATGACACGGTTCAGGTGGGTGTAGATGAAGTTCTGACCGGGCACGGTGCCCCAGTGGCCGACGATCTTCTTCTTGATGTCGTCTTCTGAAAGCGGCTTCTCGAGCAGGGGATTGTCCAGCAGGTAGAGCTGGCAGGCGGAGAGATAGTTCGCTGCACGCCAGTACCTGTCCATTACGGCGAGCTCTTCTTCAGTGGCGGGTTTTCTTGCGATCTCCGACATTTGAATGCCTCCTTTGAATTCGTCAGACCTTGTTTTTTCCTTTTATCTTTTTGGGCCATGCGTAGTATATCACAACTTCGTCAAAAATAAAGCAAACTTTTTGTAAAATTACACATCAGTGCAAAATCCTCGGACGCAGAGGAAACGGAAACTCCCGGGGCTTTGAAAAGTCCCGGGAGCCTTGAAATATCTGATCAAATCGGCAAAACGTGTCCCGCATATCCGGGCTCTGAAGCCGCCATGGAGCCTGCTCTGTCCATGAGCGCGGCCCTGAAGGAGCCGGGGCCCGACGCTCCCGCGTCTCGCTCCGCGAGCTCGGAGCAGGTCTTCCAGAAGACGGAAGCCATGGCCGCCGCAGCCGCCGTGTCCGGCTCGACAGAGGCGAAGGCGGCGCAGCAGACGGAGAGCATACAGCCGGTTCCGGTAACGAAGGGCATGAGCGCACTGCCTCCCCTTATATACCAACCCCGGACACCGTCCGTGACGATGTCCTCGGCTCCGGTCAGAAGCACGGTGCAGCCGAGGCGCTTCGCAAGCTCACGTGCCGTTCCTACGCGCTCCAACGATCTCGGGTCTCTGGGACTGTCCACGCCCTGTTCGCCTCCGTCAAAACCGATGAGCGCCCGGGCTTCGGCGTAGTTCACCCTTAGGATGGAGGGCCTGAACTCACGGAGCAGCCGCCCGACGTTTTCCAGCCGCCAAGCGCTCGCGCCGACGCCCACCGGGTCGAGGATGACCGGTTTCCCGAGCCGCGCCGCCTCCCTGCCGCTTATGAGGCAGGCGGCATACTTCTGCGCCGAGGGCGTGCCGCAGTTGAGCACCGTCGCGTCCGAGATGCGCTCTATCTCCGGCATCTCCTCGGGGGCCTCGGCCATCATGGGGCTTGCGCCCATGGCGAGGGCGAGGTTCGCGCAGTCGTTCGCCGTCACGAGGTTCGAGATGCAGTGCAGCAGCGGGCGTTTTTTTCTTATATCGTCAAGGCGGGGCAGCTCGGAAAAGGGCATTTATTTCAGCTCCAGACTTCTCTGCAACATCTTCAGCGCACCACCGGCCCGCAGGGCGAAAACGAGTGCGCCCGCTATGACGGAGCCGACGACGGTGGAGATGAGGAAGGGTATGATGTAGGCGGTGACGGCGACGGTCGCGGCGTCCACGTTCATAAACAGCGTGGCGACGGGGTAGGCGCACAGCCCGCCCAGCACGCCGGTACCGAGCATCTCAGCCGCGAGAGTGACCAGGATGGCGGCTATCTCGTTCTTGCCCCGCAGGGCCCTGTATGCAAGGCCGCAGCAGAGCGCGCCTATCATGCTGCCGGGGAAGGCCATGAGCGAGCCGAGGCTCAGCAGGTTGCGGATGAGGCTGGCGCAGAAGGCCACGCCCACGCCGTACCACGGGCCCAGGAACACCGCGCACAGGACGTTCACCATGTGCTGCGTCGGCGAGCAGTTGCTGCCGAGGAAGGGGAACTGGATAAAGGCGCTGCCCACCACGGCCAGCGCAACGAAGATGGCGGCTATCGCGAGCTTTTTTGTGCTGTTGCTTCTCATTTTTGACGCTCCTTTTTTCAAAGAATGCGGAGAAAAACGTAGATATGCGGCGTTTTTCCCCCGTAAAACACAAGGTCGGTCGAGGCTTGCTGGCCTCCTCTCACGCCGGAACACGGCTTCCCATCGCACACATATCTGGCCCGGACGCAGGGCGCTCCCCCTCCGTCCGCCGCCGGCAGTCACCGCCGGCACGCCCATATCGTTTTCCCCTGCACATCTCCCTTCAAAGGATGTCAAAAAACAAAAGACCGGCTCCCAAACGGCTGCCGGTCGAGGACGCAGATTACTCCCTCCGGCGGCATTACCCGCATCAGGTCATAGGGTCGAAGCGGACGCTTCCTCTCAGCCG
>CABVBV010000248.1 GCA_902496595.1 uncultured Eubacteriales bacterium
ATGTCCACAGGCGTAAAAAGCACCTGCCGGCACTTGTCCCGCAGGTACCTGAGCCCAATGAGCGCCGAGTCGAACATATGCGTCGTCCTGTACCTCTCGTTGCGCAGGAAGATCACGCCGCTCCGGGCCAGATGCCACTCCAGTTCCTCGGCGTTGTAGCCCGTGACGACGACGATCCTCGTCGCCCCGGCCTGCCTGAGCGTGGCGATGACCCTTTGCGCTATCGAAATGGAGCCAATGCTGAGCATGGGTTTAAATTCGCCCATTCGCGACGACATCCCCGCCGCGACGACGACGGCCCCGGTCTCCATGCCGCCGCCTCCCTTCATTTTCCTGATTCGAGCCTGAAACAAGCTGAAAAGCGCCGTTTCAGAGCTTTTGTATTATATCACGGGAAAACCGACTTGTAAACCAAAACAATTTGACGGTATTTCACAGTGGGGTTATAGTCAAGGTGTAAAGACAGGTAATTTATATGCCGCCGCCGTGCCCTCCGCAGGGGTCTTTGTCAGGGCCTCCGCCGGTGAGATCGCGAAGGCGGCCGAGGCCCGTGTTTGAATAGAATACCAATTCGGAGGGTTTGCCCTCGGAGTCTTCGGCGGAGAGCCGGAGGCAGTTTGCGGTTTCAAAGTAGTCTATCGGCAGGGTGCGTCTGAGGCTGAGGCCGGTCTTTTCGTCGGTCACCTCTATTGTCACTTCCGAAGCGCGAATCTCTTTGAGCTCGTTTTGCTTTTCCATTAAGGCAGCCTCCTTTCAGAATACAGCCCGGGAAGCGGGCTGTTTAAATATAACACATCCCGGCAGCGTTTTAAAGTGTTGATTTAGAGCGCGGAGCGCTTTGAAGGATATCTGGTTCAAGTTTCATCAATAAAAGGAGGAAACCGCATGATCAAGAAAGTCCTAATCATCAACGGGGTCGAGCGCACCCTTGTGCTGGAGGGCACCGAAACGCTTGCGAAGGTGCTGCGTGAGCGGCTGCTGCTCACGGGCTGCAAAATTGGCTGCGGCGAAGGGCACTGCGGCGCCTGCAACGTCATAGTTGACGGCAAGGTGACCCGCTCCTGCATCACCAAGGTCATGAAGCTGCGCGACTATGCCGAGATAACGACCATCGAGGGCATAGGCACGGTGAACAATCTGCATCCCATCCAGGTCGCGTGGATGGCCTACGGCTGCGCCCAGTGCGGCTTCTGCAGCCCGGGCTTCATCGTCAGCGCGAAGGTGCTGCTCGAGCAGAATCCGAACCCGACGAGGCAGGAGGTCAGGGACTGGTTCCACAAGAACCGCAACCTCTGCCGCTGCACCGGCTACAAGCCGCTCATCGACGCCACTATGGCCGCCGCCGCCGTCATGCGCGGAGAGATGAGCAAGGAGGATCTGCTCTTCAAGCCCACCGAGAACGTCATCACCGGCACAAAGTTCGCCCGTCCGTCGGCGGCCATGAAGGTCACCGGCACCTGGGACTTCGGCGCCGACCAGGCCCTGACGATGCCGGAGGGCACGCTGCGCCTGGCGCTGGTGCAGGCCGAGGTCTCGCACGCCAACATCAAGGGCGTGGACACCTCCGAGGCGGAGAAGATGCCCGGCGTCTTCAAGGTCATCACCGCGAAGGACGTGCCCGGCAAGAACAGGATAAACGGCCTTGTCATGCTGCCGCTCAACAACAAGTGCGACGGCTGGGATCGCCCGATCCTCTGCGACGAGAAGGTCTTCCAGTACGGCGACGCCATCGCGATAGTCGCGGCGGACACCGAAGCCCACGCCCGTGAAGCGGCGAAGGCCGTCAAGGTCGACCTCGAAGTCCTGCCCGCCTACATGAGCGTGCCCGAAGCCCTGGCGCCGGACGCCATCGAGATCCACCCCGGCACCCCGAACGCCTACTACGAGACGAACTGCATCAAGGGCCCCGACTTCGACTTCGACTCCGCGCCGAACGTCATCGAGGTCGAGAGCTACTGCTCGAGGCAGCCGCACCTCTACCTCGAGCCGGACAACGGCTATGCCTACATAGACGAGGACGGTATGCTGACCGTCCACTCCAAGAGCATAGGCATCCACCTGCATATGCCCATGATAGCCGACGGCATCGGAGTTCCGATGGATAAGCTGCGCCTCGTGCAGAACCACGCGGGCGGCACCTTCGGCTACAAGTTCTCGCCCACGAACGAGGCCATCCTCGGCGTTGCGGCGCTGGTGTGTCAGAAGCCGGTCTCGCTGAACTTCAATATGTATCAGTCCATCACCTACACCGGCAAGCGCAGCCCGGGCTTCATGCACATCAAGCTCG
>CABVBV010000249.1 GCA_902496595.1 uncultured Eubacteriales bacterium
AATACATAGGCTCCGCCGTGAAAAACGGCGCGGCCTGCGTCATATGCGAGGAAGCGCCGGACTGTGAGACACCCTATGTCATAGTGCGGGACAGCCGCCTTGCCCTGGCGATAGCGTCCCGGAACTTCTTCCGCGACCCGTCCTCGGAGATGACGGTCATAGGCGTCACGGGAACAAACGGCAAGACGACTACGACATACCTTACAAAGCATATGCTCGAGGCCTGCCTGGACGCTAAGGTGGGGCTCATAGGCACGAACGGCAGCATGATAGGCGGCGAGTTCATAAAGACGGAGCACACGACGCCGGAGAGCTGCGACCTGCAGCGCCTGTTCCGCGAGATGGCGGACGCGGGCTGCACCCACGTCGTCATGGAGGTCTCGTCGCACTCGCTGGCCCTGAACCGCGTCGCGGGCGTGAGCTTCGGCCCCTGCGTGTTCACGAACCTGACGCAGGACCATTTGGACTTCCATAAGGACATGGCGGACTACGCCGCGGCGAAGGCGAAGCTGTTTTCGATGTGCAGCCTCGGCATAGTGAACGCGGACGACGAGTGGTCGGGCTTCATGACGGAGCGCGCGAGCTGCCCGGTGCATACCTTCTCCTGCCGCGACGCGGGCGCGGAGCTGTACGCGAAGGACATGGAGCTCACGGCCTCGGGAGTCAGCTTCACCGCCGTGCACGGCGGCGAGAGCGTGAGGGCGAAGCTCGGCATACCTGGGCATTTCTCGGTGTATAACGCCCTGGGCGTTCTGGGCATCGGCCTTGCGCTGGGGATAGGGCTCGAGGACGCTGCAGAGGCGCTCGCCTCGGCCAAGGGCGTGAAGGGCCGGGTCGAGGTCGTGCCGACGGACGGGGACTACACCATACTCATAGACTACGCCCACACGCCGGACGCACTCGAGAATGTGCTCCGGTCGATGCGCGAGGTGACGGAAGGCAGGCTCGTGGCCCTCTTCGGCTGCGGCGGCGACAGGGACAGGAAAAAGCGGCCCATCATGGGCGCGATCGCCGCCGAGTGCGCGGATTTCGTCGTCGTGACCTCGGATAACCCGAGGACAGAGCAGCCCGAGGCCATCATAGCGGATATCCTCGAGGGCATGGCGGGCAGCGCGACGCCGAAGGAGGTAATCTGCTCGCGGCCCGAGGCCATAGAGTGGGCCATAGAGCACCACCAGACCGGGGACGTCATCGTCCTCGCCGGCAAGGGCCACGAGGACTACCAGATAGTCGGGCACGTTAAGCACCACATGGACGAGCGCGAGATAGTCGCGGAAGTCCTGAGAAAGAGGAAGATGTACAAATGACGATACGCCTTATACTGGCCTTTTTGATAGCATTCCTGGTCTCGAGCCTCATGGGCGCCTTCCTGGTGCCGTATCTGCGGAAGATAAAGGCCGGGCAGGCCATACGCGAGGACGGCCCGCGCTGGCATATGTCCAAGCAGGGCACGCCGACGATGGGCGGCATCATGTTCATCGTCGCGCTGGCGGTGGTCTGCCTGACCGTGGGCTTCGAGCCCATGGCGAACGGAGACTGGGGCCACATCTTCTGCTTCGTCTTCGCGCTCATCTTCGGGGCCATAGGCTTCCTGGACGACTACGAGAAGCTCAGGAAGAAGCAGAACCTCGGCCTCTCTGCCAAGGCGAAGTTCCTCTTGCAGCTGGCGGCGGCGCTCGCCTTTGTCTTCCTCATGCGCAGGACAGGCTATGTGACGACGAACCTGTACATACCCTTCTGGAACGTCGTGAAGCCGCTGCCCGAGGCCGTGTATTTCATCTTCGCCGCCTTCGTCATCGTGGGCACGGTGAACTCCGTGAACCTGACGGACGGCGTGGACGGCCTCGCCGCCGGGACGAGCATACCCGTGTGCCTGTTCTTCGCCGTACTGGCCTACATCTGGGGCGAGCAGTACCTGAGCCTCGGCATCTACGCCTCTGCCCTCGTCGGCGGGCTCTTGGGCTTCCTGATCTATAACTACAACCCCGCCAAGATCTTCATGGGCGACACGGGCTCGCTCTTTCTGGGCGGCGCGGTGGCGGCCATGGCCTTCGCCTACGATATGCCGCTCATACTAATAGTGCTGGGCCTCATGTACATCATCGAGACCCTCTCGGACATCATCCAGGTCGGTTACTTCAAGCTGAGCCACGGCAAGCGCGTGTTCAAAATGGCCCCGTTCCACCATCATCTGGAAATGGGGGGCTGGTCGGGCAAAAAGTGGACTGAGCGCGAGCTGTTTCTCCTATATTTCAGCATATCTCTCGTCTGCGCCGTCATAT
>CABVBV010000250.1 GCA_902496595.1 uncultured Eubacteriales bacterium
GTCATCCGCGAGGTGGTGGACCTGCTCGCGGGCATACCCAGCGTGGTCTACGGCCTCGTGGGCATGATAGTCCTGCTGCCCGCCGTGAGGGACGTGTTCGGCCTGCCCGCGGGCGACAGCCTGCTGGCCGCCGTCGTCGTCCTGGCCGTCATGATCCTGCCCAGCATCATCTCCGTCGCCGAGACGGCGCTCGACGCCGTGCCGCGCGAGTATGAGGAGGCCTCCCTCGCCCTCGGCGCGACGGAGCTTGAGACCTATTTCCGCGTCTCCGCGTCCGCCGCCAGGAGCGGCATCGCCGCCGCCGTCGTCCTCGGCGTGGGCCGGGCCATTGGCGAGGCCATGGCCATACTCATGGTGGCCGGCAACGTCGCCAACATGCCGGGCCTCTTAAAAAGCGTCAAGTTCCTCACCACGGCCATCGCGGGCGAGATGGGCTACGCCGACGGGCTGCACCGGCAGGCGCTCTTCTCCATCGGCCTCGTGCTCTTCCTCTTCATCATGCTCATAAACGCGGCGCTGAACCTCTTTTTGAAGCGCAGCAAGGAGGGCGAACAGTGAAAGAATCCATCACCAAGGGCCTCAGCCCGCGCCGCCGCGCCTACGACATAACGATGCGCGCCCTGCTCTACGCCTCCGCCGGGCTCATCTGCGCGCTGCTCGTCTTTCTAATAGGCTACATCCTCTACCGGGGAGTGCCGCACCTCAGCTGGCAGTTCCTCACGAGCGAGGAGAGCGTCATAAAGGACATAGAGGGCATCCTGCCCGCCATTTTGAACACCGTCTACGTCATCATAGCGACGCTGATCTTCATCCTGCCCCTCGGCGTCGGCAGCGCCATCTACCTGACGGAGTACGCCACGAACCGCCGCGTCGTCGCCGCCATAGAGTTCGCCACGGAGACGCTCTCGGGCATGCCCAGCATCATCTTCGCCCTCGTCGGCGTCATCGTCTTCTGCGAATTCGTGGGCCTCGGCCAGAGCCTCATCGCGGGCGCCTTCTCCCTGGTCATGATGACCCTGCCCACCGTCATCCGCACGACGCAGGAGAGCCTCAAGACCGTGCCGCAGAGCTACCGCGAGGGCTCCCTCGCCCTCGGCAGCGGCAAGTGGCACATGATACGCACCGTCGTCCTGCCCTCCTCCGTGGACGGCATCGTCACGGGCTGCATCCTCGCCGTGGGCCGCATCGTCGGCGAGAGCGCCGTGCTGATGTTCACGGCGGGCATGGGCATGCGCCTCGCCAAGTATGGCGACAGCGTAGGGGAGTTCTTCACGAACCTCTTCGACAGCTCCGGCGCAACGCTCACCGTCGCCCTCTACCACTACGCCAAGGAGCGCGCCGACTTCGACCTGGCCTTCGCCGTCGCCGTCGTGCTGCTCGTCATCGCCTTCGCCATCAACATAGCCGCGAAGCTCGCGGGCAAAAAGCTCAAAAAACGCTGAGAGCGGGAGATAATACAGACATGAGTGAAAAGACCATAATCGAGGCCAAAGGCCTCGAACTCTACTACGGCGACAACCACGCGCTCAAGTCGGTGTCGCTCAAAATACCCGAAAACCGGATAACCGCCCTCATCGGGCCCTCGGGCTGCGGCAAGAGCACATTTTTGAAGACGCTCAACCGCATGAACGACCTCGTCCCCGGCGTGCGCATAGAGGGCGAGGTGCTCTATAACGGCGAGAACATCTACGGCGACGGCGTGGACGTGACCCGCCTGCGCCGGCAGATAGGCATGGTGTTCCAGAAGGCCAACCCCTTCCCCATGAGCATCTACGACAACATAGCCTACGGCCCGCGCACCCACGGCGTCAAAAACCGCGCGAAGCTCGACGACATAGTGGAGCGCTCCCTGCGCGACGCCGCCATCTGGGACGAGGTGAAGGACCGCCTCAAAAAGAGCGCCCTCGGCCTCTCCGGCGGCCAGCAGCAGCGGCTCTGCATCGCCCGCGCCCTCGCCGTCGAGCCGGACGTGCTGCTCATGGACGAGAGCACCAGCGCCCTCGACCCCATCTCCACCTCGAAGATCGAGGAGCTTGCCCTCGAGCTCAAAAGCCGCTATACTGTGGTCATGGTGACGCACAATATGCAGCAGGCGGTGCGCGTCTCGGACATGACGGCCTTCTTCCTTTTGGGCGAGCTCGTCGAGTTCGGCTGTACGGAGCGGCTCTTTTCCCACCCGAGGGACAAGCGGACTGAGGACTACATCACGGGGAGGTTCGGCTGATATGAGGCAGAGATTCGACGGGCAGCTCGCAGCCCTGAACCGCGAGCTCATAA
>CABVBV010000251.1 GCA_902496595.1 uncultured Eubacteriales bacterium
TCAAATAAACGCTGACTGTTCTGCATATGTGCATATGTGTATTTATGATATCATAGAACAAAATGGATATCAACAAAAACAACGCCATGTCCATTATTCTCCGCCAATGAATATCTGCCGGCGCTCTGGCTATGTGCCGGACAGCAGCACCAGCCCCGGGCGCTCGCTTGTTCTCAGATACTTGCGGACAGGGATGCCCGGGTCTGCCAGGCCAAGCGCCTTCCCCCAGGCAACGAAAACGCGAGAGCTTTGTAAGCCCGACCGCGTCCGGCAGGCACTCGCTTCGCTCCCAGCGCCCGACGGCCTGACGTGTCACGCCGAGCATCTGGGCAAGCTGTTCCTGAGATCAGCCGCGGCTTGGGCGCGGGTGGCGGTGGCCGTCGGGGTGATGAGGCCGTTCTCGTCGCCCTCGATGATGCCCTCCGCGACGGCCCCGTCTATGAGCGTGGCGTTCGTGAAGACGGTGAACTGGCAGTCGGAGTGCTCCTCGCAGAGGCGGATGATATCCTTTTTGCGCATGAGCGGCTCGCCGCCCGTGAAGAGGAAGAAATAGCAGCCCAGCTCCTTGGCCTGTCTGACGATGCTGTCCAGCTCCTCATAGGAGAGGTTCAGCTTGTTGCCGTATTCCGCCGCCCATCAGCCGGTGCAGTGCAGGTTGCAGGCAGAGGTGGGGTCCATGAGAATGGCCCAGGGGATGTTGCAGCCGTATTTCTCAGCGTTTTTCTGCTCTCTCATGCCGAGCAGCGTGGCGTTCAGGCCGAAGCTGCGGAACGTGGTCTTGAGCACCTCGTTGTCTATGTCCCGCCAGAGGCCCATCAGGTATTTGTACCACAGGTTTTCCGGGTCGTCGAGTATTTCCCGGAAGACCCTGACCTGGGCCCTGTCCCAGCCCAGGTTCTCCATGAGGCCCAGGAGCTTCGGCAGGTTCTTCTCCGGGTCGCCGGAGATGTAGTCCATCGCCGCGCCGAGGGCTGTGCCCGCTATGGTTTGTTTCAGTGCCATATGTACTTCCTTTCTCTCTGTCTCACTTACCAGCCCTCAGCTTCCGGACGCCCAGCGCGCAGAGCGCCGCCGCCGCAACGGAGCCGATGATGACCGCCGCCTTCTTCACACCTCACACCTCCCCACCGTTTTTAGGTAACGGGCATATGCTACCAGCGCCGTATTTCCCGGCTGTTTACGAATTGCTAAGGTTTTGTTAAAACCGCCCTTCATCAAATCCGCCCGGCTGACCGATATTTAGCTCATTGCGCCGTCCCGCCTTGACAGGGCCCTAGGCAGGAAAATATAATCCTTATACACATTATCTGTCTGTAAGCAGGAGGTTTGGGCATGAAGAAGGCGGTAATCATACCGGATTCGTTCAAGGGCACGCTCTCGTCGCTGCGCATCTGCGAGCTCATGCGCGGCTGCATTGAGGAGCTGTTCCCTGGCTGCGAGACGGTCTCCATACCCGTCGCCGACGGCGGCGAGGGCAGCGTTGAGGCCTTTCTCGAGGCCGTCGGCGGGCGCAGGGTCGAGGTGCAGGTCACGGGGCCCTGGTTCGAGCCCTGCACGGCGCACTACGGCCTTTTGCGCGACGGCGGCACCGCCGTGCTGGAGATGGCCGCCGCCGCGGGCCTGCCCATGGTCGGCGAGCGGCGCGACCCCTCGCGCACCACAACCTACGGTCTGGGCGAGCTGCTCCTTCATGCGGTGGAAAACGGTGCGAGGCGCATCATCCTCGGTCTCGGCGGCAGCGCCACCAACGACGGCGGCTGCGGCGCGGCGGCAGCCGCAGGCGTGCGGTTCCTGGACAGGGACGGCAGGGCCTTCGTCCCCGTCGGCGGCACGCTGCGGGACATCGCCGGCATCGACATGACCGGCCTCGACCCGCGCCTCCGGGGCATTGAGCTTACCGCGATGTGCGACATCGACAACCCGCTCTTCGGCGAGAACGGCGCAGCATACGTCTTCGGCCCGCAGAAGGGCGCTGACGAGGCCATGGTGCGCGAGCTGGACGAGGGCCTGCGGCATCTGGCGGGCGTCATCCGGCGCGACACGGGCGCGGATGTTTCGCTGCTGCCCGGCTCAGGCGCGGCGGGCGGCATGGGCGCGGGCATGGCGGCATTCTTCGGCGCACAGCTGCGTTCCGGTATTGAAACCGTCCTGGACGTCACGGGCTTTGACTCTGCCGCCGCCGGGGCTGACTACATTTTCACCGGCGAAGGCAAGCTCGACTCTCAGAGCCTGCGCGGCAAGGTCGTCATAGGCGTGGCCAGGCG
>CABVBV010000252.1 GCA_902496595.1 uncultured Eubacteriales bacterium
GTGTCCGGCAGCGCGTACTTCACCACGTTGTTGAACAGGTTGTCGATGACCCGCCAGAGCAGCCGTCCGTCCGCCATGACCACCGGCGCGGGCTCGGGGATGTTAATCACCGTGTTCAGCCGCCCGGCCTCGAGCTTGGCGCTGTACTCGCCGTAGGACTGGTTTATTATCTCCTGCGTGTTCGTCGGCGCGAGGTTCACCGTCATGTTGCCCGTGGACGCCTTCGACGCCTCCACCAGGTCCTCCGTCAGCTTCTTGAGCCGCTGCGACTGCCGCCCGAGCACGTCCAGGTACTCCGCCCGCTCCTCCTCCGTCTTCGCCTTCTGCAGCAGGTCGGCGTAGTTGATGATGGACGTCAGCGGGGTCTTGATGTCGTGCGAGACGTTCGTTATAAGCTCGGTCTTGAGCCGCTCGGACTTCATCCTCTGCGCAACCTCTTTCGCCAGGCCGTCGCCGATGCTGTTGAGGTTCTCGGCGTGGGCCTTGAACTCCCAGTACATGTGCGCGGTGTCTATCTTCTCGTCGAACCTGCCCTCGGCGAGCTGCTGCCCGGCCTTCTTGATGCCCTTCATCTGCCACGCGCCGAAGATGGCCGCGGCGTAGATGAGCGCAAGGAGGACTATGAGCACGAATATCCAGAACGGGCCGAAGCCGAATATGAAAAGCGCCGATGAAAGCACGACCATATACAGCCCCAGCATGATGAGCGCCGTGCGCCAGACAATGGGTATCATGCGCCCGAAGCGCCCGATGCCGTGCCAGACGGCCTTGACGACGCGCCAGATAAGGCGCAGGACGCGGTAGATGACGGTGTTCCGCCACCACTTGCCGCACTTGACGCGCGTGGCGAAGCTCAGCAGCAGCGCGAGGATGAGGCCGAAGGCGAAGCAGAAGATGAACACGCCGAGGAAGACGTACTGCATGATGGCGGTGTATCCGCTCGGCACACTGTTAACCATTATTTCGCCGACAACAAATATCAGGAATATGTCTGCCAAAATCACGGCTGCGGCGTATAAATCAAGAGGTATGCGGTCAATAAGATTCAGACGCGGCTCGGTCTCGCCCTTTCTGTGCCCGGCGGCACAGAACAGGAAGATCATGCAGGCCAGCATCAGCAGCAGAAACACCACGCCAACGTAGACGCTCGCGCCGCAGAAGCCGGACACATTCCACACTATGCGGGCGATCGTCATCGCTCCGGGCTGGGTATAGTCGAGGAAGTCGATCACATTCTCCTGGACATATTCAGCGTTGCCCACGCCTTCCAAATTTGCAATATAGCAGGCGGCGCAGATAAGCACGCAGATAAGCGACACATACAGCAGCACTATGGCGCCGGCCTTGGCCCAGGTGCTGTGCGTGAGCTTCACGCGCTCTTTCGGCGGTTTTTCGCGCTCAATGGGTATCACTTCGTCGTCCATCACTTTTTGCCCTCCATCTTGTAGCCCTGGCCCCAGACGACCTTGATATAGCGCGGGTCGCTGGGGTTGATTTCGATTTTCTCGCGCAGGTGGCGGATATGGACTGCGACGGCGCTCTCGGAGCCGTAGGCGGCCTCGTTCCAGACGAGCTCGTATATCTGCGTGGACGAGAACACCCGGTTCGGGTTGCGCATGAGCAGATGCAGGATATTATACTCGATGGGCGTGAGCTGCACGGGTTCGCCGTCCACGGTGACGGATTTCTCCGCGTCGTTCAGCTCCACGCCGCCGATGGTGATGGTATCCTTCGGCTGCTCGCGCTTCACCTGCCCGCCGAGGCGGGTATAGCGCCGGAGCTGGCTGCGCACCCTCGCCTGTACCTCGACGGGGTCGAAGGGCTTGGTCACATAGTCGTCCGCGCCGACGTTCAGGCCCAGCACCTTGTCCGAGCTCTCGCTCTTGGCCGTGAGCAGTATGACCGGGATGTTATACTCCTCCCGCAGCTTTGCCGTGGCCGCGATGCCGTCCATCTCGGGCATCATGACGTCCATGAGTACGAGGTCGATGTCGTTATTTTTCACGCAGTCGAGCGCCTGTTTGCCGGTGAACGCGGTGTATATCTTGTAATCCTCGTTCGACAGGTAGATCTTCAGCGCCGACACGATATCGACGTCGTCGTCGCAAATCAGGATGTTAGCCATATCCTCACCTCACGGGTACATTGTAACTCAAAGGGCGTTTAAGATAAAAGAGGGCGATTGTTTAAGATGTGGTTAAGAAT
>CABVBV010000253.1 GCA_902496595.1 uncultured Eubacteriales bacterium
GACTCATCACCGGCAAACTCAAGTCCGCCGTCTTCGGCATCCTGTTCGCTACCCATTTGATCTTGTCCATCGCCGAGCGCCTCCATAACCAATTTTTATTATGCTAAAAAATTTTTAGTTCCGAGCACATAATACCACATACAAAGCAAATTGCAAGAGCAAATCTAAAAAATTTTTAGCTCAAGAATAAGTTTTTTCAGACGCAGGCCCGGCGCCAGAAATCCGCCGCCTGCTGCCTCGCGTCGGAGAGCAACGCGTCCGCGTCGCAGGTCTTCACCACCCGGTTTTCCATGACCACTTTTCCCGCTATCACCGTTGTAGAGACGCTCCCGCCGACCGCGCCCCAGAGCAGGTGCGCGTCCGCGTTTTCCGCCGTCAGCGGAGTGGGAGGCTGATAGTCGCAGACGATGACGTCCGCCGCCGCCCCGGGCTTCAGGACGCCCAGCTCCGTCCCAAAGTGCCGGCCCGCCACCCTCGGGTTCCCCCCGAACAGCAGGCCGGGAACCACGCCCTCGCCCGCCATGGCGTCGCCCGACACGTGCCTGCACAGCAGGCTCGCAGCGCGGAGGCTCGAGAACATATCCGCGCCCAGGCCGTCCGTGCCCAGGCCCAGAGTAAGTCCGGCTCGTGCATAGGCCTCGACATCCGCGCTGCCGACAGCATTTGCCATATTGCTCTCAGGGCAGTGGGCCACTGCCGTATCCGTCTCACGCAGGATCTGCACATCCTCCCAATTCAGATGTATACAGTGCGCCGCTATCGTCTTTCTGCCCAGCACCCCGCGCTCACGCAGCCTGCGCACGATGCTGCGCCCGTAGGTCTGGAGGCTGTGCGTCGTGTCCTCCAGCGCCTCGGCTATGTGGATATGGCAGCCCGAGGTCGCGGGCAGCGCCTCCATGCAGGCCTCCAGTGTCCGGTCGGAGAGCGTGAAGCCTGCGTGCATCCCCATCATACCGCTGCGCATCCCGTCGCCACGCTTTGACGCCTCGCGCATGAACGAGAGATTCTCCTGTATCGCGGCCCGGCACTTGCTCTCGCCTTCCCTGTCCGACACCTCGTAGCAGAGGCAGGCGCGGAGCCCCAGCCTGTCTGCTGCACGGCTCACTTCCGACAGGCTCCCGCTCACCGCCCCGTAGCTCGAGTGCTGGTCGAAAACCGTCGTCACCCCGCTCCTCACACAGTCAAGAAACGCCGCAGACGCGCTGTGGTACACATCCTCCAGATTCATCGCCCGGTCGAGCCGCCACCAGCTGCCCTCCATTATATCCATATACCTCAACGGCCTCGGCCCCCTCGGCGCAAGGCCCCTGGCAAATACAGTATAAGCGTGGTGGTGGAGATTTACAAGCCCCGGCATTATGAGCCCGCCCCCGGCGTCCACATAGCTCGCTCCGGGATATTCCCGCCTCAGCCTCGAGACAGGCCCCAACGCCAGTATCAGCCCGTCATCCCCGGCGGCTACTCCGCCCCCGGCTATGTAAGGCCGCTCGGGGTCTCTTGTCAGGACGGCACCGCCGCCGATTATGATCATCTCCAACTTCCTCCTTACCGGGAAAACCTAAAAAATATTTTTGTAAATCTCTAGTTTTGTAATAATTCTGCTTGTGCAACAGGGTATACTGTGGTAAAATGAATGCGAAAGTTGCAAAAGGAGGGTTTTCAGGATGTTGAACGAAGCCACGCTGCAGATGCTGAGGCAGCTAGCGCACGGCCTCTGCGTCCATTTTGGCAGCAACTGCGAGGTGGTCGTCCACGACCTGAGCAGAAACCAGCCGGACAGCAGTATCGTCCTCATTGAAAACGGCCACGTCAGCAACCGCAAGGTCGGAGACGGGCCCAGCCACATAGTCCTGGAGGCGCTCAGAGCCGACCCGGCCAAGCTCGAGGACAAGCTCTCCTACCTCACCCGCACCCATGACGGCCGCATCCTCAAAAGCAGCACCATCTACATCCGCGACGAGGAGGGCAATGTCGCCGCCATCTTCGCCATCAACTACGATATCACCGGCCTGCTCGCCGTAGAAGGCAGCCTCCACTCGCTCATCTCCACCGAGGCCGGACAGCAGGACGGAAGCGAGCCCGAGAACATCCCTCTGAACGTCAACGACCTCCTGGACGAGCTCATAAGCCAGTCCATCAAGCTCGTGGGCAAGCCCGTCGCCATGATGAACAAGGACGACAAGATAAAGGCCATCCAGTTCC
>CABVBV010000254.1 GCA_902496595.1 uncultured Eubacteriales bacterium
CCGCGCCGAGGCGCGGCGACGCTGCCGAGATGGCGGTCATCGAGCTCGTGTGACCTGAGCCCAACGCTATAAGCTAAAAGAGAGCGCATCTGCTGATGCGCTCTCTTTTGTTTATATGCAAGATAAATGGTTTAAGTTTGTGGGGCGCACGTTTTTTGGCCTGACTTCAGTCTTCTGCGGCGGCGGAGAGGGTGAGCATGGAATAGAGGAAGCCTCGGGCCTCGAGGAGCTCCTCGAAGCTGCCCAGCTCGCGCAGCCTGCCGCCTATCAGCACGGCCACGGCGTCAAAACGGCGCAGTACTGCCTCGTTCAGGTCGTGCGTGACGACGATCTTCGCCGTGTCCGGTATGTCCAGCACGGCGCCCATGACCTCGGTGGCCGTGGGCCTGTCGAGCGCCGCCGTGGCCTCGTCCACGAGCAGCACGGGCGTCTTTTTGAGCAGGCTGCGCGCTATCGACACGCGCTGGCGCTCGCCGCCGGAGAGGTTCTGTCCATTCTCACCGCAGACAAAGTCCAGCCCGCGCCCGGCTATGAGCGCCTTGAGCCCCGCGCCCTCTATGGCGGCCTCGACCTGCCCGGGCTCAAAGTCGCCGAACATCGTGACGTTCTTCTCTATGCTGCTGTTGAAGATGAAGACCTCCTGCAGTATGACCGAGAGTAGCTCATAGAGCGAGGCGGGGCTAATATCCCGCAGTTCTGCGCCGTCTATGCAGATGCTGCCCTCATAGCCCCTGTGGTGGCCCATGAGCAGCTGCAAGAGCGTGGATTTGCCGCTGCCGGACGGCCCGACGATGGCGAGACTGCCGCCAGCCGGGACGCTCAGGTCGATATCCCTGAGCACCGGCTCGCCCTCGATATAGGCAAAGCCCAGGCCCCTTATCGTTATGCCTTCCTTGAGCTCTGCGGGCACGTCCTCGCCCTCGCTTTCTGCCTCCTCGGTCATGAGCCCGGCGAGCTTGTCCATGAGCTCCACTGAGGCCTTGCGGTTGGCGAGGATGGGCGGCACGGTGGAGATGGGCGAGATGACGAAGTTCATGAGCTGCAAAAAGGCCACGGCGACTCCCGCGCTTATGGCGCAGCCTCTTTTGACCAGCAGCGCCGCGGCGATGAACACTCCAAACTGCGCCAGAAAGCCTGCGCCTCCGGCGAGCATATTGACCAGGTCATTGGTCTTGCGCCGCTCATACTTCGCGTCCTCCAGACTTCCGGAGACGCCCTCGAACATGCCGCGTACGCTGGCTTCGGCCTTGAAGCTCTTGATGACGGAAAAGCCCGCAAAGCTCTCCTTCACGGCCTCAACATAGCTCTCGTTGCGCTCGGAGACGGCCTTCTCGCACTTGGCGAGCTTGTTCCCGCACAGCAGAGAGGCGGCGACGGGCAGCAGCGCGAGCACGACGGCGGCGACGGTGAGGATGGGGCTGTACCAGAGCATCATTACGAGCGCCCCGACAAAGCCGCCAAGCTCCATGACCAGGGTGAATATATTTGAAAGGTAGTTCGTCTCAATGGAGACGACGTCGTTCGTGAGCAGGGATATGAACTTGGCGCTGTTCTCCTTCGAGACGAAGCTGACGCTGCGCTCGAGTATGCCGGAGAAGGCGTAGTTCTTGTACTGCACAGCGGCGCGGCGCACAAAGGCCGAGCAGCTGTAGCGCTGCACGTCGTAGGCGACGATGAATACGGCAAACGAGACGGCAAAGATGAGCAGGATGCCGCCCAGGCCGGAAGCGTTCGACGCGACCACATCGACCAGTCGCTGCATGAGCCAGGCTGTCACGAGGTTCACGCCCGTCAGTAGCAGCATACATATGACGGATATTGTGAGCGAGGGCAGGTTGCCGCGGAAAAACTGGCGCTCCAATTCGCGCCTGAGCTCGCGGATACGGTTTTCGGCGTACATGACCGTAACTCCTTTCAGCTTCCTTGTGGACTCATTATAACATCGGCAGAAAAAAATACAAGCAGCCTCTAAAAAGTTCAGAGCCGGGCGTCCTGATGGACGCCCGGCTCCTTCGATCTGGGGGGAGGAAAAGTAGAACTGTCAATTAGCAAGGTCTCCCGCGGCCTTGATCTTCACACGGTTGGTATTGCCTGCATAGTAGGCGAGGGGCACATCCTCGACCTCGATTATCTCTACGGCTGCACAGCGACGAGCCGAAGACGGTGTATATAGAGGCATCGGGCGAGGGCGAGG
>CABVBV010000255.1 GCA_902496595.1 uncultured Eubacteriales bacterium
AGACGAAGTTTTGGATAGTTTTGTTCTCCGCGCTCTTCATTTTGGGCGTCGGAGCGTTTCTGCTGCTCAGAAGCGGAGACACGGGCGGGAGGACGGCGCGGATAACGCTCGACGGCGAGCTGTACGAGGAGATAGACCTCGACGCCGTGGCCCTTCCCTATGATATACGCATAGAGACGGAGCTGGGCTACAACATAGTCCACGTGGAGCACGGGGCGATCTCGGTCATCGAGGCGAACTGCCCGGATCAGATCTGCGTGCACCAGGGCAAGATAACGGGTTCGCTGGTGCCCATAGCCTGCATACCGCACCGGCTCATCATAGAGGTAGTGGGGGCGGAGCCATGACGAAGACGAAGAAGCTGACCCTGCTCGCGGCGCTGACCGCCGTGGCCCTGACGATCTTTATAGCCGAGGCGCAGATACCGCCGATCGTGCCCGTGCCGGGCGTGAAGCTGGGGTTGGCGAACATTATAACGATGGTGACGATGCTCGTGCTGGGCCGGAAGGAGGCCGGCGCGGTGCTGGTCGTGCGGCTTATACTGGGCAGCGCCTTTGCGGGCGGGTTTTCGGCTTTGATGTTCTCCGTGGCGGGCGGCGCGGCGGCGTATCTCGTCATGTGCCTGCTCATAAAGGTCTTTCCGGAGAAGCTGGTCTGGGTGGTGAGCGTTCTGGCGGCGCTGGCGCACAACGCCGGGCAGCTCGCCGTGGCCATCTGGGTCTCGGGCACGCCGGGGCTCATAGTCTGGGCGCCGGCGCTCATCGCGGCCGGCATCGTGACCGGCGTCTTCACCGGCCTCGGGGCCATGTATCTCACAAGGGCGCTCCGGAAGCTCATGAAGAAACAGGGGTAAAAACCAACAAAGGCCGCTTTGACTTTCGCTCATTCTTGTGAGAATGGCTGAAAATGAACATCTGCTCAAGAAAAACTTGAGTTCCGGGGGAAAAACGGCTATCATAAATACATATTTCCCGCTTGGAGGTGGCGCTGCTGTGGTTCGGCTGAGAGGAAAACTTGCCGGAAACTTCTGCGCCCTCGGACGGGGGCTAATAGCGTGAACTGCAAGGCCATGACTGTATGCCATGGCCTTGTTACATTTTTATTGGATATTTGGAGGCGAGGGCATGGTAAAAAAGAAGGCCGCGGTAATAATGGGCAGCGACAGCGACTGGCCGGTGGTCGAGAAGGCGGTGCGGCAGCTCAGGGAGCTGGGCATAGAGGCCGAGGTACACGTCATGTCGGCGCACAGGACGCCGGAGGCGGCGCGGCGCTTTGCGCTCGGGGCGAGGAAGACGGGCTTCGGCGTCATCATAGCGGCGGCGGGCAAGGCCGCGCACCTGGCCGGGGCGCTCGCGGCGGCGAGCACGCTGCCGGTCATCGGCATACCGGTGAAGTCCTCGACTCTCGACGGGCTGGACGCCCTGCTCTCCACTGTGCAGATGCCCTCGGGCATACCGGTCGCCACGGTGGCGATAGACGGGGCGCAGAACGCCGCCCTGCTCGCGGCGGAGATACTCGCCGTTTACGACGACGAGCTTGCCGAGAAGCTCGACAAAATGCGCCGCGACATGGAGGCCGCGACGCTCGAAAAAGACCTCGCCCTGCGCGAGAGGCTCGAACGGGAGGTACACTGAGATGGAAAAACGCGAACAGCTCTACGAGGGCAAGGCCAAAAAGGTCTACGCCACGGACGACCCCAACCTCTGCATAGTCTCCTACAAGGACGACGCCACGGCCTTCAACGGCGAAAAGCGCGGCACTATACTGGGCAAGGGCGTCATAAACAACCGACTGACGAACCGCTTCATGCGCCTGCTCGAGAGCCACGGCATCCCGACGCATCTGGTGCGGGAGCTCTCCGAGCGCGAGACGCTGGTGAAGCGGGTGGAGATAGTCCCGCTCGAGGTCATCGTGCGCAACGTCTCTGCGGGCAGCTTCGCCAAGCGCTACGGCGTGCGCGAGGGCATAGTCTTCACAGAGCCGACGGTGGAATATTCCTACAAAAACGACGAGCTCGGCGACCCGCTCCTCAACACCAGCCACGCCCTGGCTCTGGGCCTCGCCTCCAGGGACGAGCTGGAGGCCATAAAGGTCATGGCGCTGAGGATAAACGCCATCCTCAAGGACTTCCTGCTGGGCCACGGCATAGAGCTCGTGGACTTCAAGCTGGAGTTCGGCCGC
>CABVBV010000256.1 GCA_902496595.1 uncultured Eubacteriales bacterium
CCTTCAACGGCTTCTACTCGAAGTGGATGATCTACCAGGCGACCTTTGAGAAGGCGTCGGAGACGGGCAGCATAGGCTACGCACTGGTGACAGTCGTGTGCGTCGTGACGAGCGTGCTGACGCTGGCCTCGTTCATCAAGGTGGGGCAGTCGGTGTTCTTCGGTCAGCTTCCGCTGGAGCTGGAGAACGTGAAGGAGACGCCGCTGTCGATGCGCATACCGATGTGGATAATGGCGGCGCTGTGCATTTTCACCGGCGTACTGCCGAACGTGATGCTGAAGTATATCATCGGCCCTGCAACTGGTGCTGTGCTGAACTTCACCGGCTACATAGATGCGGCCATGGGCCAGGGCTATGCCGCGGCTACCGTCGCCGACCAGAGCCTGCTGGCCCAGCCCATGCTCATCTCGATAGGCGCCTGGGATCCCGTGAGCTGGCTGCTGCTGTTCGTCATCGTGCTGGCAGCCGTGTTCCTGGTGTCGATACTCGGCAAACGCGACAGGGGCGAAATGAACTGCGCACCCGACTCCAAGCACGCGGTGTTCTTCGGAGGCGAAGAGAGCCAGTATTCGCACGTTGCGAGCGGCGACCTCTTCTGGGGCTTCAAGCACAACCTGCGCGGCTACCTCGGCTTCATGTCGAAGGCGCACAGCGGTGTCACGAACGATTACGTGCTCTGGGGCGTCACTGCTCTCGCGGTGATAATCCTGTACTGCTTCGCATTTATGTAAGGGGGTGGACGAGAGATGGAAATACTGATTAAAGCAGTCTATATCCTCATATTCCCCGGCCTCCTGTTCGCCTGTGTGTTCGGGCTCTGGCTAGCGGGCATTGACAGAAAGCTCCTCGCCCGTATGCAGAAGCGCATGGGCCCGCCCGTGCTCCAGCCGACCTATGACTTTTTCAAGCTCCTGGGCAAGGAGACCATCGTCCCGGCCAACGCGGCTAAGGTGACTTTCCTCGCCGCGCCCTATGTCGGACTCATCAGCCTCGTCGTGACGGCGCTGTTCATCCCTCTGGGCGGGCTGCAGGCCTTCGGAACCGCGGCGGATACGGTCGTCATACTCTACCTCATGGCGATACCCTCGCTGGCGATCATCTTCGGCGGCTCGGCGTCCGGCTCTCCCTTTGCGGGCGTCGGCGTGTCGAGGTCGATGGTGGGCATAATGAGCTACGAGCTGCCTCTGATACTCGTGCTGCTGGCAGTGGGCCGTGCGGCGGCCTACGGCGGCTATACGACCTTCTCGCTCGAGCAGATAACCGTCATACAGCAGCTGACCGGGCCGTTCCTGCTGGACTGGAGGCTCATACCGGCGGCGGTTGCCATGCTGCTCGTCATCCCCTGCGAGGTCGGGGCTCACCCGTTTGACGTGGGCGAGGCGGAGACGGAGATCTGTGAAGGCCCGCTCGTTGAGTACAGCGGCGCCCCGCTCGCGGTGTTCAAGCTCTCCCACTGCATCAAGATGTTCATCATGACCGCCCTGTTCACGGCGCTGTTCCTCGGCGGCGTGACGACTGGGATGATGTGGCTGGACGTCATCATCGCGCTGGTGTTCTGCACGATCGTGACGATAGTGAGCATGACGCTGACGCACGCGGTCATGGCCAGGTTCAGGGTGGAGCAGCTGTTCAAGTTCTTCTGGACGGTGGTAAGCGGGCTTGCTCTCGTGAGCCTCATTCTGGTATGGTACGTGTAAGGAGGCGGAAGTATGTTTAAGAAACTCATAGACAATTCCGCGGCCAAATCGCCATGGCTGTTCCACATCAACGCGGGCAGCTGCAACGGCTGCGACATAGAACTCGTCGCGGTGCTGACCCCGAGGTACGACGCTGAGCGCCTGGGCTTCAAACTGGCGGGCACACCGAGACACGCGGATATCGTTGTGGTCTCCGGGCCCATCACGGCGCAGTCTAAAGACAGGGTCGTTAGGACGATAGAGCAGGTGCCCGACCCGAAGGTCATCGTGACTCTGGGCAGCTGCCCGAGGTCGTGCAACGTGTTCAAGGGCAGCTACTCCGTAGTCGGCCCGCTGGACAAGTACGTACCCATAGACGTGTCCATCGCCGGCTGTGCGCCTAAACCGGAGGCCATAATCGACGGCCTTGCGCTGGCGACGCAGATACTCAAGGAGAAAAGGGGGGCCAAGGAATGATACCGTTTCT
>CABVBV010000257.1 GCA_902496595.1 uncultured Eubacteriales bacterium
ACGGCGCGGCGGCCATCTGCAACTGCTGCGGCTGCTCCTGCTTCTCGCTGAGGATAGCGCAGTACTTCAAGACCCCGGACGTCATCCGCTCGAACTACGTCGCCGAGGTGGACACGGAAAAGTGCGTGGCCTGCGGCCTCTGCGTCGAAAACTGCAACCTCGGCGCGCTGAAGCTGGGCCAGAAGCTCTGCGCGACCCCGTCGCACGCGCCGAAGTACGAGACTCCGCACGAGAAGCTGCTCTGGTTCGGCGAGAAGAACTACAACGTGGACTACCGCACGGACAGGGGCTACGTCGCCTCGGACGGCACCGCGCCGTGTAAGACGAAGTGTCCGGCGCACATACCCGTCCAGGGCTATATAAAGCTCGCGTCGCAGGGCAGGTTCGACGAGGCGCTGGAGCTTATAAGGCGTGAGAACCCCTTCCCGGCGGTCTGCGGCAGGGTCTGCCCGAGGTTCTGCGAGGAGGCCTGCACGAGAGGTGACGTGGACGCACCCGTGGCCATCGACGAGGTCAAGAAGTTCCTCGCGCAGAGGGAGCTTGACCCGGCCACCCGCGTGAAGCCCAAGATGCTCAACACGACGGGCAAGCCCTACACGAACCAGATCGCGGTCATCGGCGCCGGCCCGGCGGGCCTGAGCTGCGCGTACTACCTGGCGCTCCAGGGCTACCCCGTCACAGTGTTTGAAAAGCAGAAGACCCTCGGCGGTATGCTGACCATGGGCATCCCGTCCTTCAGGCTGGAGAAGGACGTCGTCGAGGCCGAGATCGAGATTTTGAAGGATCTGGGCGTGCAGTTCAAGACCGGCGTGGAGGTCGGCAAGGACGTGACGCTCGACCAGCTCAGGCGCGACGGTTTCGAGGCCTTCTACGTGGCCATCGGAGCGTGGAAGAGCACGCCCATCGGCGTGCCGGGCGAGAAGCTCAAGGGCGTCATGGCCGGCATCGACTTCCTGAGACGGACAAACTCCTCGCGCAAGCCCTCGATAGGCGAGAACGTGGCGGTCATCGGCGGCGGCAACGTGGCGATAGACGTGGCCCGCTCGGCGGTGAGGCTCGGCGCGAAAAGCGTGACGGTGGTCTACCGCCGCACCGAGGCCGAGATGCCCGCGGACGAGGAGGAGGTCGCCGAGGCGAAGGCCGAGGGCGTGAAGTTCAAGTTCCTGGCGGCCCCGGCGCAGATAGAGGGCAAGGACGGCAAGGCCGCGGCGCTGAAGCTGCAGCTCATGGAGCTGGGCGAGCCCGACGCGAGCGGCAGGCGCAAGCCCGTGCCGGTGGAGGGCGCGTTCGAGAGCCTCAAGGCCGAGACGGTGATAGCGGCGATCGGCCAGAGCGTCGAGTGGGGCGGCCTGCTCGAGGGCTCGAAGGTCGAGACGGGCAAGGGCGGCGTGGCCATTGCGGACACAACGACCTTCCAGACCGCGCAGCCGGACGTGTTCGTGGGCGGCGACGTGATGACCGGGCCGAAGTTCGTCATAGACGCCATTGCGGCCGGCAAGGAGGGCGCCATCTCCATCCACCGCTTTGTCCAGCCGGGCCAGAGCCTGACCCTGGGCAGGCGCAAGAAGGACTACGCCGAGTTCGACAAGGCCGGCGCGAGGATCTACAGCTACGACAACGCCCCGAGGCAGAAGGCCAAGGGCGGCAGCGCGAAGGAGTCGAAGGAGACCTTCCGCGACCTGCGCGGCACCTTCACGGAGAAGCAGGTGCTCAAGGAGACGGAGCGCTGCCTGGGCTGCGGCGCGACGGTGGTCGACCAGGCGGCCTGCGTGGGCTGCGGCATCTGCACGACGATGTGCAAGTTCGACGCCATAAAGCTCAAGCGCGTGACGGACAGCGCCGGCGAGAAGTACGAGAAGCTGATGCTCGAGAGCGGCAAGAACGTCGCCAAGCGCATCAAGAACATCGCCGTGCGTAAGATCAGCCGCCCGACGGGTAAGTAAGATGCACGAGATGACTCTGGCGATACAGGCGATACGCAGCGTCGTCGAGTTCGCGCAGGAGAACGGGATAGAGAATATCGACACGGTGGTGCTGGAGATCGGCGAGCTGTCGCTGGTCGTGCCGGAGTACATGGAGGAAGCCTGGTACGCCGCCGTGCCGCACACGATGCTGGAGCGCTCGAAGCTGAAGAT
>CABVBV010000258.1 GCA_902496595.1 uncultured Eubacteriales bacterium
GCGTGCCGTCGTTCTGGCTGAGGTAGACGTCCGCGTTCGTGATGCCCTCGTCGGCGAGGCTCTGGGCAAAGCCCTCGGTGAAGCGCTCGGCGACCTTCCAGAGCGCGGCGTTGAGTATGGTGGCGTTCTCGCGCTCGATGAGGCCCATGGAGCCTATCTCGCTGGAGATGGAGACGTGTACGTCCTCACCCATGACCTCGCGGCAGAGCTTCGCGGCCTCGAGCTCGTGGTCGTTGCGCACGGTGGAGAACACGCAGGAGATGGCGATGGACTTGACGCCCTTTTCCTTCATCTCGAGGAAGAAAGCCTTGGCCGCCTCGGCGTCGAAGGGGGCGAGCTGCTTGCCGTCGTACTCGAAGCCGCCGCCGATGACGGCGCTGCCGACGGCTATTTTGCTGATGTCCTCGGCCCAGTCCACCATCGGCGGGATGCCGAGCGTGGCGGGCGCGCCTATCCTCAGTATGCCGATGGGCGCGAGGTTCTTGCGCTCGACTATGGCGTTCGTACACTGGGTGGTGCCGAGCATGGCCTGCTTTATCTGGCTCCTGTCAACGCCCGACTGCGCGAGCACGGTGCGCAGGGCGGCGAGGATGCCGTCGTATATGTCGCCGGTGGTCGGGCACTTGATGTCCGCCACAACGTTCAGGTTTTCGTCTATGAGTACGGCGTCGGTGTTCGTGCCGCCGACGTCTATGCCGAGCTTATACATTCAGGCACACCTCCTTGCAGCGTTCCTCGAGTGGGATATAATCGGTGTCCACGCCGAAGTAGCGCGGGCCGACGAGCTCGAGCCCGGCCTCGCAGCGCCACATCTCAAAGCAGCGCAGGCCGAGGACGATGACGCGCTTGCCGTATTTGAGCGCGTCCGTCGTGACGGGCGCAAAGGTCTCGGTGTCCACGAGGCAGATGAGGTCGGGAGTCGTGGCGACGAGCTTGCCGTCCACCTCGGCGGTGAGGTTCTCGTTCTGGAACTCGACGGCGGCCTTGCGGCCCTTGCACTCAGCTATGCCCTCGAGCACCACGCGGCCGAAGTTGAAGCCGGCGCGGGTCTCGCGCAGCACGTCCGCTATCTTGCCCTTGAAGAGCTTGTAGCCCTCCGTGAAGTCGAGGAAGAACTTCTCCGGGTCGTCGGCGGTCTTGACCTTGCGTATGGCCTCGCCCAGCCTCTGGCTGCGGGTGACGATACCGTGGACGCCGTATTTCTTCATCTGTGCGCCGCTCATGGAGTAGAGCGAGACGGAGACGGAGCCGCCGCAGCTCATAGTGACCGCACGTGCCAGCTCTTCCGTCCACTTGTTCGTGATGGTCTCGAAGATGACGGTGTTGCCCTTCTCGTCGGTAAGCGCCATGGGGGTGGCGCTGATGCCGCCTATCGTGAAAGTGACCATCTGCAGCTCGGGGAAGGCGCGGCCCATGCCGTCCACGTCCACGAGCGGAAGGCCCAGTCTCGCCGCCGCCGCTATCGGCAGCATGGAGTTCACGCCGCCCGCCTCGATGGGCATGAAGGCGTATATCTTCTTGCCGAAGAAACGCGAGACCATCTCGTAAAGGCTCTTGTACTCGTTGCCGCCTATGGCCTTCTCGGCCAGGACGGTGGGTGCGCCCATCATGGCTATCGGCACGACGAGCGCGTCGTCCGGCACCTCGTCCGGGTCGAGCAGCGTCACTTCGCCGCAGTCGCGGATGGCGCCGATGGCCACGAGCTTGCCCACATACGGGTCGCCTCCGCCGCCCGCGCCCAGCAGCGCAGCGCCGGTGGCGATATCTTCCACCTCGGGTATACCGATCTTGCGCAATTGTAACAACTCCTTTACCATGGTTCAAGCAGAAAAGGCCGGAGTACGTCCCCGCGCCTTTTCTGCATTATTACGGTGTTCTTCAGTTCGCCTTCTTGGGGGATGCGCCGGCGAGTATGACGTAGAGCACGAGGGAGACGACGATGCCGTTCACGGGCCCGACGAAGAAGGGCCAGTTCAGGAAGGGCAGGGCCTCGACAAGGCCGGGGAAGCTGGCAAAGGTGCCGCCGGTGATGCAGGCGACGAGCGCGCCGACCAGGAAGGAGATGAGGCCCACGGCAGAGACGCCCTTGCTGAAGTGGAAGTTCTCCTTCTTGCCGCGGCCGACTATCCAGT
>CABVBV010000259.1 GCA_902496595.1 uncultured Eubacteriales bacterium
ATCTGAAACACCTGATCTACTTTGAAAACCTCCTGCAGGAAGCTCAGAACGAGCTTGTGACGCAGGCGGTGGGAGAGGGCAAGATCGCCCTGGGATATAACTGCTACTATATCCCCGAAGTCCTGCTCAATCTTCCGGGCTGCTTTTCCTCGCGCCTGCGCGCGCCGCGCTGCTCCTCCACGGACGTCGCTACATATTATATGACCAACCGCAACTGTCCCTACGTCCGTTCCATCCTTGAGCGCGGCATTGAGGGCGGCTACAACTATCTGAGCGCCCTGTTCGGCGCCGAGAGCTGCGCCGCCATGGAGAGAATGCAGGAGCACTTCTTCCTGATAAACCCGGTGAAGAACGACAAGTTTTTCGTCACTATCATCGACCCGCCCATGAAGGGCGACAAGACCTCCCTCGATTACTACAAGGCCCAGCTGAAGCTCAAAGTGCTGGACGAGCTGGAAAAGCGTTTTGGGATCGACACCTCCGAGGCCGCGCTGCGTAAGGCGGTGGAAGATTTTAACGAGCTGTGCGACACGATAACCGAGATAGGCAACTTCCGCAAGCTGGACAACCCGCCCATCACCGGTTATGAGTTCCACGTCATCCAGCTGGTGAGCCAGGTATGTCCGCACGAGCTGATACTGCCATATATCAAAGAGACGCTGGAGGAGATAAAGACCCGCGAGCCGGAGCCGAAGTTCCCGTTCAGGGCGAGGCTGGTCATGGTCGGCTCGGAGATAGACGACCCGGACTTCACGAAGCTGGTGGAGATGTGCGGGGCCATGGTCGTGGCGGACCGCTACTGCTTCGGCAGCTTCCCGAGCCGTGAGCGCATAGACATCGCTCCGGGCGAGAGCGCCTACGACGCCATCTGCCGCCACTACCTGCACTGGAACCAGTGCGCGAGGTTCATGTCCGGCGACAAGATAGACCAGAGGCACACCGAGGTCAAGCGGCTCGTGGACGAGTACAAGGCCGACGGCGTGGTCTACGAGAACATGAAGTTCTGCGAGTTCTGGAGCTACGAGAAGGTGCTCGGCTCCTTCGTCCTGCAGAGCGAGATGGGCGTGCCCTGCTGCACGATAGAGAAGGAGTACGCGCTCGGCTCGGTGGGCCAGCTGCGCACGAGGTTCCAGGCCTTTGTCGAGAGCCTGGAGATCAAGAAGATCAACGCCTGAGGGAAGGGGGAGAAGAAAATGAAAAATCCGGTGACAGCGTTCATTGACAAGAAGATGCAGAGATTCGACCCCAAATGGCAGGCGGAAAACGGCACGGGCGGACTCAGGAGCCGGTTCTACGACAAGACGGGCATAGCGAAGTACCGCGAGTGGCGCGGCGTACACGACACGCTGGTTGACTATGTCGCCTGGCTGAACAATCTCAAGAGCATGGGCATAATGGTGGCAAGTGCGCCCCTGCCGGTGCTCAAGGGTATGTGGGAGTACAGGTGGATGGGCTCGTATCTCGGCACCTTCTGCTTCATAGACAGGCTGTTCGAGGGCTTCCGCGGGCCCGAGCTCAAGATAGCGCACCTCAATATGCACGCCATCGTGCAGAGCCTGACGAAGAAGATCGCGCTCGTCCTGGCGAACGACAGGCGCTTCGGCGGCGGCCCGCTGACCGACAGGCTCGTGCCCATGGACGAGGTCATGCCTCCGCTCTTCATGGCGGGCTTCCCGAACCTAATCCCCATCCCGCTGCAGACCCTGCCGGAGTTCATCATCTGCGACATAGACCAGCACCTGCAGCCGCACTACATCGACGTTGCGGAGAGCTTCGGCCTCGCCGCCGACGTGTGCTCCCGCTGCTCCGCCGAGACGGGCGTCACCTTCGAGGACGATTTCCCGCTCATCGGCAAGGCGATGCTGTCGACGAATATGCCCTGCAACGCCAGCGAGGCCACGAGTATGTTCCAGAGGCGCAGGATCGGCCTGCCCGACTTCCCCATCACCCTCGCCATGATCCACAACGAGCCGGGGGCGCACCCGTATTCCACCCAGATGCTCAAGGACGCCATCGCCTTCATCGAGAAGGAATACGGTGAGAAGTACGACTGGGACGCGCTGTTTGCCCGCGCCAAGCACATGAACGAGCAGAACACGATAGAGCTGGAGAAGTGGGACATCT
>CABVBV010000260.1 GCA_902496595.1 uncultured Eubacteriales bacterium
ACAACCGACAAATAAGAGGAGGAAATTAAAATGTTTCTTGAACAGTTCGGCGGTATGGCACTCGGCCTGCTCGGTGCGGGCCTCGCTGCGGCTCTTTCCGGCATAGGCTCCGCGAAGGGCACGGGCATTGCGGGCGAAGCGGGCGCCGGCCTGCTGTGTGAAGATCCCGGAAAATTCGGCAAGGTCATGATCCTGCAGGTCATACCCGGCACGCAGGGCCTGTACGGCCTCGTCGTCTGGTTCTTCGCCTCCTTCCGCATGGGCCTCTTGGACGGCACGATCATGGACATGACCGTTACCGAGGGCCTGCGTTACTTCGTCGCCTGCCTGCCGATGGCGCTGGGCGGCATGATCTCCGCCATTGCACAGGGCCGCGTGGCCGCCGCATCCATCAACCTGCTGGCTAAGAAGCCGGACGACTGGTCGAAGGGCATGGTGCTCTGCATCACCGTCGAGTTCTACGCCATACTGGCCCTGCTCGCCTCCATGCTCATGATCCTCAACATCGGTTGAGCGGCGCCTGATCGGCAAGGTTGGGACTGCCATGAACGGAATCGAAAAAATAACCGCTCGCATCAGGGCGGACGCGGAGGCGGAATGCGCCGCCATCCGCGCCGAGTCCGAGGCGCGCTGCGCGGATATCCGTGCGGAGAACGAGCGGCTTGCCCAGGAGCAGTACTGGAAGCTGGTGCGTGAGGGAGTCAAGGACACGGAGCAGCGTGTGCAGCGCATGGGCAGGACGGCTCGGCTCGAGGCAAAAAAGAGCGTGCTGACGATGAAACAGGAAGCCGTTTCGAGGGCGTTTGACAGGGCCAAGGCGAAGATCGCCGAGCTTCCGGAACAGGACTATGTCGCGTTCCTGGCCAGGGAAGCGGCGGAGGCTGCGGTGACTGGTCAGGAGGAGGTCATCCTGTCAAAGAAGGACAGGGCGGCAGTAGGCGCGAAGGTCGTGAAAGCGGCCAACGAACAGCTTTCCAAGAAGGGCATTGCCGGTGTGCTGACGCTCTCGGATGAGACGAGGGAAATGACCGGCGGACTTATACTCAAGCAGGGTGACATCGAAGTCAACTGCACGGTGGACACACTGCTGGAGCTCTCGAGGGGAGAGCTTGCGGCGCGAGTGGCGGAGGTGCTCTTTGAGGGCTGAGGCCGCGTACTGCGGCGCAAACTGACGGACAAGGGGGTAAGGACTTGTCTAAGAAGACGAAGGATACCGAATATCTGACGATGTCTGCGATGCTGCGGGCGAGAGAGGGCAATATGCTCAGCCGTGACAGGATGGACAGGATGCTCTCCGCCGGCAGCTACGCCGAGGCGGCGAAGCTGCTGACCGAGTGCGGGTATGAGGATATGTCCGAAGCGGACGCGGCCGGCATCGACGCTGCGCTGACGCGGCGTAGGAGCGATATCTTCGCGGAGCTGGCGGGCATGGCCGCGCAGCCCGAGGTCGTGGACATTTTCAGGCTGAAGTACGACTACCACAATATAAAGACGCTGGTGAAGGCCGCGGGCGCGGAGGTCTCGGGCGACCGGCTGCTCTCCGACTGCGGCAGGGTGCCTGCATCGAAGCTGAAGGAGTACGTCGAGGAGGAGACGTTGTCGAATCTTCCGGCGGACATGGCGAAGGCGTACGAGGAGGCGCGGAGCGTCCTTGCGAGAACCGGCAACCCGCAGCTTGCGGACTTTGAGCTGGACGCGGCGTATTTTGCGGAACTGATGAGGCTCGCGGAGGCCACGGGCAGCGAGTTCGTCAAGGGCTATGTACGCACGATGATAGACAGTGCGAATCTCCGTGCTGCGGTGCGCACGGTGCGCATGGGCAAGGACAGGGACTTCATGCTGACGGCGCTGGTGCCGGGCGGCACGGTGGACAGGGATGTGCTGTGCCAGGCTGCGGAGAGCGGCGAGGGCATAGTGCAGGTGTTCGCGTCCGGATACCTTGAACACGCGGCGCAGCTGGGCGCGGAGGCGATGAAGGGCGGCACGATGACCGACTTTGAGCTCGCCTGCGACAACGCCGTGTCGAACTATCTGTCACAGGCGAAGACGAAGCCCTTCGGCATCGAGGCGGTGACGGAGTATCTGGCGCTGCTCGAGGCGGAGA
>CABVBV010000261.1 GCA_902496595.1 uncultured Eubacteriales bacterium
ACCGACGCAGCGCCTATGGCCAGCGTGAAACACGACATCGCTACCGAGAAGTTGGAAAACGCCTGCCCCTGCACCTGCGCGGAGGCCACCAGCAGCATCGCCACGACGAACGCATTGCACAGCAGCAAAAGCGCCATAAACAACGCCGCACCCTTCATGCCGAACTTGAACCTGTTGATGAATATGGGCCGGAAGTTCATCTCACATCCTCCTCATCAATCATATGCTCCGAGCCCGATACCTGCTTTCCTCACGCCGTCGCCGCTGTAATTGGTGCCTTGCGGGTCAGGAGCCAGTCGAAGACGGCGAACACTACCGCCACGCCTATGAGGAACACGCACAGGTTAAGCGGCGCCTCGCCCAGCCAGCGGAAGAAGCTGAGCACCCTGTCCATGAACCCGCCGACTATCAGCGTCGCGTTCAGCAGCAGGATGAGCGCCGCGCCCATACCCAGCGACACCACCCAGCGCCAGAGCTTCGATAGCCGCCAGTACATCAGCGACAGGAAGCTGCCCACAAACACCGCCGAGCCGCTCCACACGAAGCTCAGCAGGAAGCTCCGCAGCTGGCCAAGTATGCTCGTGTCCTCGCCGTAGATCATGGCATAGAAGCTCATAAGCGTCGCGTTCGTCGTGCTCTGCGTCGCCACAGAAAGCCACTCCACCAGCGTAACGCCGAGGGCTGCGGCCATGGACGCCACGACGTTCGCCGCAAAACACGCAGCCAGGCACGTGCCGCGAGACACGCCGTTCTGGATGCCCAGACGCAGATCCTCGCGCACCGTCACGATGCCGATCACAAACGAGAACACCGTCAAAGCTATCGAAAAGTTAGAAATTACCCGGTCATTTATCTCCGATACCATTATCATTATGCCGTAGATGACCAGCACCATGCACAGCAGCGTCACCAAGAGGAACACCGCCACGGCATTGAGATCGTCCTTGAGCCGGTATTTGAAAACTGGCAGGAAGTTCATTTTCCATCCTCCTCGTTCATGAGACTTATGAAGTAGTCCTGCAGGCCCATGGGGCTGACCTCGAGGCCCGCGGGTATGTTCGCGCCGGGCTCGCCCTCGACGCAGGCGGTCTTGAGCCCGCCTATCGCCGTCGTGTTCAGCACCTGCCGGCCCGCGATGTAGCCCTCCACCAGCCCCGCCGGGCCGGTCACGGTGTGCGCCGCGCCGGTGAGCTCCTCAGCCGAGGCGTTGCGCAGGATCTTGCCGCCCTTTATGATGACCGCGTGCTCTATGAGCGGCGCGGCCTCCTGGATGAGGTGCGTCGAGAGTATGACCGTCTGCCCGCCGCCGCCGCAGTGCTCCATGAGCAGCCGGTAGAACATATCGCGGTGCTGCGCGTCCAGGCCCAGCACCGGCTCGTCGAAGATGACGTAGGGCGTGCCCGCCGAGAGTGCCAGCACCAGCCGGAGTATGCTCGAGTAGCCGGTCGAGAGCGCCTTCACCTTCTTGTTCATGGGAAGCCCGAACCGCTCCGAGAGCGCCATGGCGAGCTCCAAATCGAAGCTGTGGATGAAATCCGCCGTTATCTTGAGCGCGGCCTTCACCTTCATGCTGTCCGGGAACAGGTTCTGCTCCGCCATCATGTAGACCTTGCCGAGCGCCCGGTCGCGCCCCGGCGCGGCCTCGCCGTCTATCAGCACCTCGCCGCAGTCGGCAAAGAGGCGGTTCGTTATAATGTTGAGCAGCGTGGTCTTGCCCGCGCCGTTCGGGCCGAGCAGGCCGTAGACCTTCCCGCCGCCGAATGAGAGGCTGACGTCCGAGAGCGCGTGGACGCCGCCGAAACTTTTGGATACGTGTTTAAGCTCGATCGCCATCGTTATATCCTCTTTCCATCATTTTCTGAAGCTCCTCAAGCGAGAGGCCGAGCGCTCTGGCCTCCCTCGCCGTGGGCTTCGCCAGGTTAACATAAAAACTCTCGCGCCGCTTTTGCAGCAGCTTTTCCTTTGCGCCGGTGGAGACGAACATTCCTACGCCCCTCTTTTTGTAGACGAGGCCCTCCTCCACAAGCAGGTTGATGCCCTTGAGCGCCGTTGCGGGATTGATCTTCAGCGCGGCGGAGTATTCCGT
>CABVBV010000262.1 GCA_902496595.1 uncultured Eubacteriales bacterium
CCTATTATACAATTTTTCCAGCGCGAATCAAAGCATTTTTTCATATATGTCGTTTTGACTTTCAGCTCAGGGTATTATATACTAAATTGTGATGTGATTTTTGTGGGGTTAGGCTATGATCTACGTAGTAGAAGACGACAAAAGCATACGCGAGCTCGTTGCCTATGCCCTGGGTTCGGCGGGGTATGAGACGGAGAGCTACACCTCCTCGGCGGAATTTTTCGCTGCGCTGGCCCCGCAGAAGGCCCGGCTGGTGCTGCTGGACATCATGCTGCCCGGGGAGGACGGGCTGGCCATCCTGCGCAGGCTCCGGGAGACGCCGGAGACGGCGGGGATACCGGTGATGATAATGTCCGCCCTCGGCACGGAACTGGACAAGGTGCGCGGCCTCGACCTGGGCGCGGACGACTACATCGCCAAGCCCTTCGGGATCATGGAGTTTCTCGCCCGCGTGCGTGCGCTGCTGCGCCGCGGAGAGCCGAGGGAGATGATAACTGTGCGCACCGTGACGCTATATCCGGCTGCGAGAAAGGTGGAGAGCTCCGGCAGGGACGTTCAGCTCACGGCCAAGGAGTTCAACCTGCTTGAGTATCTCATGCGCCGTGCGGGCACAGTCATCAGGCGCGAGGAGCTGCTCGAGGCCGTGTGGGGATACTCCGGCGGTGAGGAGACGCGGACGGTGGACGTGCATATCAGGTCGCTGCGGCTCAAGCTCGGCGAGGAGGGCGGCGCGGTCATAAAGACCGTGCGAGGCGTCGGCTATATGGCGGAGGAGGCCTAGATGGAAAGGAAGCTCTCTACGATATCCGAGAACCTGCGGCGCAACTTCACGGCGAACGTCTCGCACGAACTGAAGACGCCGATAACCTCCATCTCCGGCTATGCGGAGATGATGATGACGGGCCTTGCGCCGAGCGAGGATCTTCCGCTTCTGGCGGAAAAGATATATACGGAGGCGCAGCGGCTCATAGCGCTCATAGACGACATCATAAACCTCTCACGGTTGGACGAGGGCGCGGTCGAGGCCCCGGCGGAGAGGGTGAAGCTGCTCTCTGCGGCTCGGCACTGCGCGGAGCGGCTGGAGGACAAGGCCGCGGCCTGCGAGGTCACGGTGCGAGTCCGGGGCGAGGAGGAGACGGTCACGGGCTATGCGCAGCTCATCGACGAGATGATAACGAACCTCTGCGACAACGCGATAAAATACAACAGGCCCGGCGGTCACGTGAGGATAACGGTCGGCCGCCGTGAGAGTTCTCCCTTCGTCTGCGTGGAGGACGACGGCATCGGCATAGCGCCGGAGCATCTCGACCGCGTTTTCGAGCGCTTCTACCGTGTGGACAAGAGCCGGTCGAAGGAGACCGGCGGAACGGGACTCGGGCTCTCGATAGTAAAACACGCCGCTGCCTGGCACCGGGCCTCGGTGGAGGCCGAGAGCGAGCCGGACAGGGGCACAAGGATAAGCATAATATTCGACGGAAAGGGCGGAGAATGAGTTGGATAAGAAATTGCCGTTCGTGACAAAGGAGCAGCTGGAGGAGCTGAACAGGCGCTTTCCCACGCCGTACCACCTGTACGACGAGCGGGGCATCAGGGAGAACGCGAGGCTGGTGCGGAAGGCCTTCGCGTGGAACGAGGGCTTTAAGGAATACTTCGCCGTCAAGGCCACGCCCAATCCGTCAATAATGGACATCCTGCACGAAGAGGGCTGCGGCATGGACTGCTCCTCCCTCACGGAGCTCATGCTCTGCGAGCGGCAGGGCATCACGGGCCCTGAGATCATGTTCTCCTCGAACGACACCCCGGCCGAGGACTTCGCCCTCGCCGCGAAACTCGGCGCGACGATAAACCTCGACGACATCACCCACATAGACTTCCTGGAGAAGACCATCGGCCGCATCCCGGAGGTCATCAGCTGCCGCTTCAACCCCGGCGGGTATTTCGAGATATCGAACACCATCATGGACTCGCCCGGCGACGCGAAGTACGGCATGACGAAGCCGCAGATGTTCCAGGCTTACAGGATCCTCATGGAGAAGGGCGCGAAGGAGTTCGGCATCCACGCCTTCCTGGCCTCGA
>CABVBV010000263.1 GCA_902496595.1 uncultured Eubacteriales bacterium
TCTACCGACTGAGCTACACCAGCGCAATACCGGCGACAGCTATAATAGCAAAACCCAATCCGTTTGTCAACAAAAACTTCCGCGTCCCACGGGATTTTTTCGCTCAGGCCACGGTGCCCGCCTTGTTTTCGTACTTCTCGTAGGCCTTCGTGTTCATTATCTCCTTGAGCCTGCGCACGAACTCCCATACCTCCTCGAAGCTCGTGTACAGCGGGCTCGGCGCCAGCCTGATGACGTTCGGATACCGGAAGTCCGGCACCACGTCCGCCGCCTTGAGCGCCTCGTTTATCCGCACCGCGTCCTCGTGCTCGAGCGCCACGTGCCCGCCGCGCACCGAGTCCTCACGCGGGTTGCCTATCGTGAACCCGTAGCCCGCGAGCTCCGTGTCGATGAGGTACATCATGTACCGCGTGAGCGCAAGCGAACGCTCACGCACCTGCGCCATCGTTATCCCCTCGTAGGCGTCCAGCGCGCCGTCCACGCCCGCCATGCTCAGCACCGGCGAGGTGCCCGTCTGCCAGCCGCCCGCGTTCATCGCGTGCTCAAACTCCGGACGCAGCTCGAACTGGGTGTCGTTCCGGTTGCCCCACCAGCCCGCCAGGCCCGGCTCCATGGCAAAGTGCTTCCGGTTCACATAGAGCCCCGCCGTGGCGCCCGGGCCGCCCGACAGATACTTATAATTGCACCAGACCGCAAAGTCGCAGTCCACCGCCTCCATGTCGTGGTCAACGGCGCCTATGCTGTGGCAGAGGTCGAAACCGCAGATTATGCCCTTTTCATGCGCCGCCTTCGCTATCGCCGCCATGTCCAGCAGCTGCGAGCTCCGGTACAGCACCGAGGGCAGCAGCACGATCGACACGTCCTCCGTCAGCGAGGCCATGATGTCCTCCATGGCCAGGGTCTTGCCGTCCCGGCTCGGAATGACCCTCAGCACCTCGTCCGGCTCCATGCCCCGCTGCCTTATCTGGCTCGTCACGGCGTACCTGTCCGTCGGGAAGTTCAGCTCGTCCACTACTATTTTATATCTCTTCTCGTCCGGCTTCCAGAAGGTCGCCACGCACTGGTGGATGTTCAAGGTCGTGCTCGCGCAGACCGTGACCTCCTCGGGCCGTGCGTTTATGAGCCGCGCCAGCTTTGCGCCTATGCTCTCAAAATAGAGGAAGTAGTCCGTCTCAGCTCCTGTCCAGATGCCGATGCCGTGTTTTTTCCAGTCCTCGAGCGCACGCAGCACGGCCTTTTCCGCCGGCTTGGAACAGAGCCCCAGTGAGTTGCCGTCCATGTATATCTGGCCGGGTCTCACATAGAAGAGCTCTTTTTTGGAGGCAATGGGATCGGCCGCGTCAAGTTCCAGAGCGAAATTCTTGTCCAGTCTCATTTCCATCGTCTTTTGACCTCCGTATGTTCATATTGCATTAATGATATCACTTCAAAAGCCTCCTTTCAAGGCAGATTTATACTTGTTCGCCCGGCAGGAGAAAAATGTGCTCAAATTTGGCTTTGCCTCTTGAAATGTAACAAATAATCGTTTAGAATAAGGGTGGTTATAGGCATATTACACAAACTATATCGATTTAAAGTGAGGTTATGCAAATGCTGACAAACGAGTATCTCAAGAGAGTATACGAGACTGTGCTGGCCCGGAACCCGGGTGAAGCGGAGTTTCACCAGGCGGTCATGGAAGTGCTCGAGAGCCTGGAGTGCGTTGTAGAGAAGCACCCGGAGTATGAGAAAAACGGCATCATCGAGCGCTTTGTTGAGCCGGAGAGGTTCATACAGTTTGCGGTGCCCTGGGTGGACGACAGCGGCAAGGTGCGCGTGAACCGCGGTTTCAGGGTGCAGTTCAACGGCGCCATCGGCCCGTACAAGGGCGGACTCAGGTTCCATCCCTCGGTCACGGCTTCGGTCATAAAGTTCCTTGGCTTTGAGCAGACGCTGAAGAACAGCCTGACGACGCTGCCGATGGGCGGCGGCAAGGGCGGCTCGGACTTCGACCCGAAGGGCAAGTCGGACGGCGAGGTCATGCGTTTCTGCCAGA
>CABVBV010000264.1 GCA_902496595.1 uncultured Eubacteriales bacterium
GCCCGGGCCTCCGAGCGCATCACCGGCGAGCTGCCGGAGGTCTCAAGGGTGGTCTACGACATCACGAGCAAGCCTCCCGCCACGGTGGAGTGGGAATAATAATTTAGCTTCTTTCAAGTCCCCGAAATGCCTGAAAATACAGGCGTTTCGGGGATTTTGCTGTTTTTATCGGCTACAAGTTGGCTACATCAAACGTGATTTTTGTAGCCAGAGAGCTCATCGGGCTATGGCGTCGAGCTGCCTGGCTACTTCGGCCTGCTTGTTCGGATACAGGTGGCTGTATGTGTCCATCGTGGTCTGTACCTTCTCATGACCGAGCCGCTCGGCAATGAGCAGGGGAGAGCAGCCCATCTCCACCAGCAGGCTCGCGTGGCTGTGCCGGATGTCGTGCACGCGGATACGTTTGACCCCGGAGACCTTGCAGCCGTACTCCATCTCGTGGTAGAGAAAATGCTTCGTGTACGGGAACAGCCTGTCGCCGGGCTGAAGGCCATAGCATTTTCCGATGTACTCCTTCAGACAAACGCTCAGGACTTCCGGCATCGTGACCACCCGGTTGCTTTTTGGAGTCTTGGGCGAGGTGATAACGTCCTTGTCCCCGAGCCGCTGGTAACTCTTGCTGATGGCTATGGCCGATTTCTCAAAGTCTATGTCCGCTGGGGTCAGCGCCAGCAGCTCGCCCTCGCGCATACCGGTGTAGTACAGCGTCATGAACGCGGCGTAGGAGGCGGGCCGGTCTTTCAGCGCTTCAATGAACTGCGCAAACTCGTCCCGTGTCCAGAACAACATCTCGTCTGCCGACTTCTTGCCCATGCTCCCGGCCTTGTGGCAGGGGTTTTCCTTCAGACCGTAATACTTGACCGCGTAGTTGAAGATGGCGGTTATCTGGTTGTTGATGACCCGGAGATAGGTCTGGGAATACGGCTCGCCCTTGTCGTCGCGGTAGCTGGTCAGCTCGTTCTGCCAGCGCCTTATGTCGGTCGGCTTGATCTCATCGAGCGGCATCCGGCCAAAGAAGGGCGTTATCTTGAGGTCGATCATGAACCGCTTGTTTGCGAGAGTCGAGGGCTTGAGCCGCTTCTCCATATCCTCGAGGTAAAGCCCGATGAAGTCCTTAAACGTCATCCCGAGGCTGGCATTCGCCCGGCTTATGAAGTCGCGCTCCCACTGCAGCGCCTCGCGTTTGGTTGCAAAGCCGCGCTTCTTCTTGTGTATTATCTTGCCTGTCCAATCTTTAATGCGCACCTGAGACATCCATTTGCCTGTGTTTCCGTCTTTTGTTACTGACATGAATCGCTCCTTTCTCTCGAGTCTCAGTATGTGCTTATTGCTTTTTGTCCTTTTTCATCTTTGCAACTATTTCGGGATTGCTCTTTACAAACTCGTGCACCATCTGTATGTCCTCCTCAGTCAGCGGCTCCGGCTTCTGAGCCTTTTTGCCGCCGTCAGCCGAAGGAAGATGGAGCTCGTGACACGAGCTGTAAGCTATGGTCTGATCCTTCCAGGCCTTATACTCGTCAATTGAGAGCTGGCCGCTTGCCAGTTTGCTGCGCTGCTCTTTCCACTGTTCGAGCAGCAGGCAGAACGAGGGATTGAGTTCTGCGCCCGTCCCGGTGCCGTCGAAAGACATCGAACACTTCCAGCTCTGGCTCTTTGGCGGCTTTTCAACTTCGATGTTGAAATCCAGCTCATTTGCCGTGTCGAGCAGGAACAGGAAGTCCATGACGTCGGCAAGGCTGGTCAAAACCGCCCTCCTCGTTCCGAGACCGATCATATACGACAGGGGAACGTCCAGCGCAGTGCAGATGCTTACAAGCGCAGAAAGTGAAACGTCTATGTCCCCACATTCGTATTTCTGTATCGTTCTCAGCGAGCGATCAAGCATCTCAGCCAGTTTGGTCTGGCTGATGTGCCTCATTTTGCGAGCAAGGCGTATGCGTTTGCCGATCTCCTTTGAGTCGAAGGCTTCGCCGCTTTCGCCGGTGTAGTCGAAATCGTCGTAGTTGTGCTCCATTCAGTTCACCTCGAACAG
>CABVBV010000265.1 GCA_902496595.1 uncultured Eubacteriales bacterium
TATCGTGGAAAGGGTAGTGAACGGCTGATATGGCGATAGTAAAGATGAAAAAGCTCAGGCTCCTGGCCATGTCTGCGGACAGGCAGGCGCTGCTGAAGGAGCTTTTGCTTCTTGGCTGCGTCGAGGTCAGCGAACCTGCCGAGCTTCCGGAGGAGGCGTATCCTGCGCTGTGCCGCTGTGACTCAGGCGAGCTGTCGAAGGTAAAATCGCAGCACGCGGAGCTTACGAACGCGGTGAAGCTGCTGGACAAGTACGCCCCGGAAAAAGCGGGCTTTCTCAAGCCGCTGCCGGACGCCGATGTGAATGAACTCCTGGACGAAGCCAAGCTGGCGGACGACATCGGGCTGGCAGAGAAGATCATGGAGCTCGAGGAGAGGATGAGGCGCAACAGCGCCGAGGTGCAGAGGGAGCAGACCACGCTCGAGACTCTGGCGCCCTGGCTGCCGCTGGAAATGCCCCTCTCCTGCAAGGGCACGGAGCGTGCGGCCGCGATGACGGCGTCTCTACCTGCCGCTCTGGACATGACTGAAGCCGACGCGGCTCTGGGAGCGGCGGCGCCGGAGGCGCAGCTGTTCCGGGTGTCTGACGACAGGAGCCTGCACTATGTGCTCCTGGTCTGCCTGAGGGAAGAGCAGGATGCGGCGCTGGAAGCGCTCAGGCCTCTGGGCTTCAACCTCATGGGCCCCGGCGAGTTCGACTGCACGGCCAGGCAGGCGGCTGAGAGAAGCGAAAAGAGGATAGCGGAACTGAACCGCGAAAACGGCGAGCTGGCTTCGGCCATCGCCGCAGAGGCGCCGCACCGGGCGGAACTCAAGCTCCGGGCGGACACCATGACGACGAAGATCTCAAGAGCCGAGGCGGAGACGAGGCTCATGCAGACGGAGACATCCGTCTTCCTCCAGGGCTGGGTGCCTGCGGAGAAGGAGCAGGCGCTGGCGGGAGTGCTGTCAAAGTACGACTGTGCCTGGGAAACGCTGGAGCCTGCCGAGGAGGAATATCCCGACGTACCTGTAAAGCTCAAGAACAACAAGTTCACAAGAGCGCTCAACATGGTAACGGAGATGTACTCGCTCCCGGCCTACGACGGAGTAGACCCGAACCCGCTCATGGCTCCGTTCTTCATCCTGTTCTACGGCATCATGCTCGCGGACATGGGCTACGGCGTGCTCATGATAATCGCCGCGCTGCTTATACTCGGCAAGAAGAAACCGAAGGGCGGCATGAGGAACTTTTTCGAGCTGCTGCTCTGGTGCGGCATCTCGACTACGATCTGGGGCGTCATAACCGGAGGCTGCTTCGGAGATATGCCGCTTCAGATAGCGAAGATAATCAACCCCGACACGACCTGGGAGGGCCTGCCGGCCCTGTTCACGCCGCTCAACGACACCATCATGATCCTGCTTGGAGCGATGGTGCTGGGCGTCATCCAGATCATCACGGGCATGATCATCAGCTTTGTGGAAAAGTGCAAGTCCGGCGACGTGTTCGGGGCCGTGTTTGAAGAGGGCACCTGGTGGGTCATCTTCATCGGCGGCGGCCTGGCCGCGCTGGGCATCGGCAGCGTCGCGGGCGTGCCCGTGGTGCTCGTCATCGGCATCGTGATGCTGGCCATCGGCTCCGGCAGGGGCAAGAAGGGCTTCGGCATCTTCTCCGGCTTCATCGGGGCCGTGTACAACGGCGTGACCGGTTACTTCGGCGACATACTGAGCTATTCGCGTCTCATGGCCCTCATGCTGGCGGGCAGCGTCATCGCGCAGGTGTTCAACACCATCGGCGCGATAGCCGGGAACATAGTCGTGTTCCTCATCATCTCCATAGCCGGCAACGCGCTCAACTTTGCGCTGAACCTGCTCGGCTGCTTCGTACATGACCTGAGGCTGCAGTGCCTCGAGTATTTCGGCAAGTTCTACAAGGACGGCGGCAAGCCGTTCAGACCGCTTGAGATAAACACTAAATTTGTAAACGTCGCGACAACCGACAAATAAGAGGAGGAAATTAAAATGTTTCTTGAACAGTTCGGCGGTA
>CABVBV010000266.1 GCA_902496595.1 uncultured Eubacteriales bacterium
ACTCAAAGGGCGTTTAAGATAAAAGAGGGCGATTGTTTAAGATGTGGTTAAGAATGCGCCCAGCGGTGACGTTCTCGCGCCGGTCCTTACGTCCCCGCCCCTACAGGGGTTGGGTGCGTTGACGTGGCCGTGTGCGCTGTCGTGGCCCTGCGCGGGTCACATATAGAAGCGTTCGGGCTGGGCGTGGGCAGACACCATTACCTCAAGGCCGGGGAAATCGGTCTCCAGCCATGTTTTCAGCACCGGCACGACCACGTTTTCCGTCGGGTAGTGCCCGGCGTCTATGAGGTTTATGCCCGCCTCGTTTGCCGCGATGAACTGGTGGTGCTTCACATCCGCGGTGAGGTACGTGTCGCAGCCCGCGGCGATGGCCAGCTCGAGATCTCCCGCGCCCGCGCCGCCGCAGAGGCCCAGGCGTTTGACCGGCTTTTCCGGCCCGGCGTACCGAAGCCCGTTCGCGCCCAGCCTCGTCTTCACCAGCTTCAGGAACGCGCCGAACTCCATCGCCTCGTCCAGCTCACACAGGCGGCTGACGTTCTCCTCCTTATTGAGCTTGTCCAGCACCCTCGCGCCCAGCGCAGACGCCAGTGAGTCGTTGACCCCGCCCTCGGCGGCGTCCAGATTCGTGTGCATACAAATGGCTGCGATACCGCTCTCTATCAGCCGCAGGAACTTTCGCTCAGTCGGCCCCCGGTCGGTGACGCTCTTAAGGCCCTCAAATGTCAACGGGTGGTGGGAAACAATGAGCTGGGCGCCCAGGTTACGGGCTTCTTCTATGACATTCTCGGTAATATCCAGGGTCACGATCACCATGCTGACCTGAACTCCAGACTTTCCGGCAAGCAGTCCCACGTTATCAAAGCCCATTTTCAGCGAGGTCGGGGCACGCTCATTCAGCTTCTCAAACACATCATTTACGCTTATCATTCAAAGCTCCTTTCTGATCGTCTCCAGCCTTGCGGCAGTTCTTCGCAGGTCAAAGGTATCTCGTCTCCTTACTGCGCTCTCCATGCCGTTCAGGGCCTTTAATGCGGTATTGAGCCTCATGTCCAGCCATGCGGACAGCAGCGGGTCTCCCGCCGCCTTCAGCGCGTCCTCTGCGAAAAGCAGCTCAGACCAGCCTCCGCGCACCGACATGGCGACGTACAGCCTCTCCCCTTCAGCTGCCAGGCGGGCCTTCTCTATCCCATAACCTGCGACTCTCAGCCACAGGCACAGCTCGTCCAATTTCGACTGCGGCTGGAGAACCAGCGCAGCGCCGTTCCTCGTCCACTCGGCTCTGCGGAGTATACCCTCGATTGTCTCTCCGCCCATGCCGGCTATATAGACCGCGTCGGCCTCTTGTGCGCCCTCAAAGGCCAGGCCGTTACAGAGCTCCAGCCTGATCCTGTTCTCAAGGCCGAACTCTCTGACGGCTGCCGCGGCGCTCGACAAGGGCCCAGGCCGGATATCAGTTGCCGCTATTTTCTCACTTTTCCCGTTCTGCGCGAGCCACACTGACAGGCGGCCATGGTCTGTTCCCACATCTACAGCAAAGCGGCTCACGCAGCCGAGTTCAGCTACCATCCGCAGCCTGGGAGTTAGTTTTATCTTTTCCATTTCCATAAATATCGCCGCACCAATCCGCCCGGAATACCAGGTTTGGTGCGGCGAAGATCATATTCTTTCTTCTTACGTTCAGCACATGGCCAGGTAGGCCTTGAGGTCGGCCAGGAATTGGTCGGGATCGACCTCATGCGCGTAGCAGGCCTGCTCGAGCGTCTCGCCGCTCGCCAGAGCGCAGCCCAGGCAGTGCATCCCTATGCTCTGAAACGCCGGCATCGCCTGCGGGGCGTTCTCGAGTATCTCGGATATCATCGTGTCCTTCGTGATCTCAAACATTGCTGTTCCTCCGTTAGAATCATTATAAACTAAAACGAATGGGACGTGTTAACCGCCCCATTCGTCTTGCTGCCTATTCGCTCAGGCGTTGCTCTGCTGCTCGCGGATCTTCGCGAAGCACTCGCTGCAATACACG
>CABVBV010000267.1 GCA_902496595.1 uncultured Eubacteriales bacterium
TCTCCATCCACGCCCGGCCGGTCTGCACCATGTTCTTGAGCACCCAGTCGCTGACGCCGTAGGGCACCAGCGCGGGCATACCGTCGAGCAGCTCGAGCTGAAGCGGCCTGTCCGTTCTGTTCGTCAGCACCAGCCTGCGCACGAGCGCGCCGACGGGGGCGTCCGGCAGGACGAAGTAACGGGCCTGCGCCTCAAGGCCGTGGTCGAGGCAGGAGATGCCGAGGCTGTTCAGGCCTAGGTACATATCCATTTGCTCCGAGTCCGCTGAAAACAGCTCGAAGACCTCTTCGCCCAGCTTCACGAAGCTGCGGAAGCCCCGCGTCTCGACCAGCTGATACGAGCTGTGGGCGGGCATGAATTCCATTATCGCGTGGTCTTTGTCGCTCGTCCCGAAGCTCGCGACGCACTGGCCCCGGTTCACAAAGAAGCACCAGGCAGGAGTGCCGTGCAGCCCCGCTATCCCCGGCAGGAAGTCGGAGAACGCGGGCTTTTTGTTGTAATCGCGTATTATCGCAGTGAAGCTGCCGTCCATCTCATTTCTCCTTTAAAAATACCTCCAGCCGGTGCTCGCTGCCCGGCGCGGCTTCCTCCATGAACCTGCGCGGCACGGTGTTCCCGGGCAGGGGCGTCCCATCCAGCGTGAGCTCTGTCCTGTACTGCCCGTAGTCCAGCCCGAGCAGGTCGAAATAGGCGACATTCCAGGACAGGCCGCCGAAACGCAGCTTGACAGAGACTACCCCGTTCCTGTCGAACTGCCTCGCAAGCAGCTTCGGCTCTATGCACATTGCGCCCAGCCTGCCGCGTATACCGTACATCTGCCCGACCACGGTGCGGAGCGTCCAGGCCCCGGCGCCGGTGAGATAGTGGTATGCGCCGCGGCCGTCCGGGTCGAAATACTCCGGTATCCCGGGGTATATCCTGCTCGTCTCAAAGTCCAGGGCCTGCTCGAACAGCGCGGAGAGCGCCTCGAAGCCCTCGTGTACGAAACCGCGCTCATAGAGCGCACAGGCGTACATGACTGCCATATGGCTGAACACCGCCCCGTTTTCCTTTGTGCCGTAGGCAAAGGCGAACATACGTCCGAGCCGGTTCGGCCTGTCGCCGAAATCCGTGTTCAGCCGGTAGCCGCCGAGGCTCTTGTCGAAAAGCAGCCGCCGTGCCGCCCGGACGAGCTGCGCCGCCTGCCCGTCGTCCGCGACGGAGGACATGAGGGCGAATACCTGACCGGTCAGCATCATCCGCTCGGAGCCGGGTTCCACGCACTCCGCCCTCTGACCGGCCTCATCGTAATAGCTGTTGAACCAGCCGTCCTCAGGGGCCTGGAGCCACTCCTGAGCCCTGAGCCTCTCACCGAGCTTTTCCGCTTCAAGACGGAGCGCGGCGGAAATATCGCTGGTTTGAAAACTCTCCTTCTCCGCGCCCGTGCCCGAGGCGCAGGCGCGGCAGTAGTCCCCGAGCCGGGCCCCTTCTCCCAGCAGCAGCCTGACGCGGCGCGGCAGCTCGAGGGCTGTGACGCCCCTCTCCGACAGGGCGTCCAGCATATCCGAGAGCCGCCCGAGGCTCAGGCAGTATGCAAAGGAGAAGGCGACGCTCTCGCCGCGCAGAGGCGCCATATCGAGCGCATCGTTCCAGTCCGCCCCGCGAAGGCGCAGGGCCCCGTGCTCGCCCGTCTCATGCACTGCCGCAAGCTGGCTTATGATGAGGTGTTCCGCCACGGTGCCTGGCGCCTCCTTCACGGGCTCCTGCAGCCGCTGCGTGCCGCGCATGACGAGACCATCCGAAAAATACGGCGCCTCCTCGAGCAGGAAGGGCAGGTCGCCCGTCCGGTCTATGTACTCGCAAATGGTCGGCACCGGCCAGAAGGCGTGGTCCATCCAGACCCGGACGATGTCGTTCCTGTCCGCCCGGAACTCGCCGGGGCGCTCGCCGATGATGGTGGCGTTGGTGCCGTCCGTCCTCATGCCGCCGCAGTAGGCGGCCAGCTGCGAGCGCAGGCCGTCCTCGCCCGAGAGCA
>CABVBV010000268.1 GCA_902496595.1 uncultured Eubacteriales bacterium
TTCATGGCCCTCGCGTAGTCCCTGAGTGCCTCCTTCTGGCTGTGGCTGAGGTTCTTGGGCACGGCTATGTTCACGGTGACGAAGTGGTCGCCGCGGCCCGAGCCTCTCAGGTAGGGTATGCCCTTGCCCTTGAGCCGGAACACCGTTCCGGGCTGCGTACCCTCGGGTATCGTGAGCTTGACCTTGCCGTCGAGCGTCGGCACCTCTATGTCCGCGCCGAGCGCCGCCTGGGCGAAGGTGATGTAGGCCGCCGACAGCACGGAAGTGCCGTCGCGCTCGAAACTCTCGTGCCTGCGTACGGAGACCGTGACGAGCAGGTCGCCCGCCGGGCCGCCGTCGCGCCCCGCGTTGCCCTGGCCCTTCATGGAGATGGTCTGGCCGTCGTCTATGCCTGCGGGTATGTTCACGCTCAGCTTCCTGTTGCGGCGCACGTTGGCCTTGCCCTTACAGGTCGGGCAGGGCTGGTGTATGATCTTGCCCGTGCCGCCGCACTTGGGGCAGGGGCCCTGGGACTGCACCATGCCGAAGGGCGTGCGCTGCGTCGTGCGGACGCTGCCCGTGCCCCGGCAGTCGGGGCAGACCTCCGGCGTCGTGCCGGGGGCGCAGCCCGTGCCGTGGCAGTCGGGGCACTGCTCCACCTTGGAGACGCTGACCTCCTTCTTGCAGCCGAAGGCCGCCTCCTCGAAGCTGATGCTGACCGTGGCCCTGAGGCTCTCGCCGCGCTTGGGGCCGCTGCGCTGGGACGAGCCCCCGCCGAAGCCAAAGATGTCGCCCAGATCGCCGAATATATCTCCAAAGCCGCCGAAACCTCCGAAGCCTCCAAACCCGGACGCCCCGTCAAAGCCTCCGAAGCCCTGGCTCGGGTCGAAGGCCGCGTGGCCGAACTGGTCGTACTTCGCCCGCTTCTCCGGGTCGCCCAGCACCTGGGCCGCCTCGTTGACCTCCTTGAACTTCGCCTCGGCATCCTTGTCGCCGGGGTGCAGGTCGGGGTGGTACTGTTTCGCCAGCTTCCTGTATGCCTTTTTTATTTCGTCTTCCGAGGCGCCCTTCTGAAGCCCGAGCACCTCGTAATAGTCTCGTTTCTGTTCCGCCATGTGCTTCACCTCGCATTACGCGCCTTTGCGGGCGTACTTTCGCACGCCCGCAAAAACGCAGGGGTTTATAAGAGAGGGTAATGGGAAGATCACTTCTTGTCGTCGTCGACCACCTCATAGTCGGCGTCGTAGTACTGCTGGCCGCCGTTGTCGCCGCCGGGCTGCTGGCCGCCCATGTCCGGGCCGCCGGCCTGGGCGCCGGGCTGCTGATAGAGCTTCTCGCTTATCTTGTAGAAGGCCTGGGTCAGCTCGTCGGTCGCGGCCTTGATGGAAGCGGTGTCGCTGCCCTGGAGGGCCTTCTTGAGGTTCTCGAGCTTGCCCTCGACCTCGGCCTTGTCGGAAGCGTCGAGCTTGTCGCCCATCTCCTGCAGGGTCTTTTCGGTCTGGTAGACCATCTGGTCGCCGGCGTTGCGGGTGTCGACCTCCTCCTTGCGGCGGGCGTCCTCCGCAGCGTACTGCTCGGCCTCGCGCACGGCCTTGTCGATGTCCTCCTTCGACAGGTTCGTCGAGGCGGTGATGGTGATGTGCTGCTCCTTGCCCGTGCCCAGGTCCTTGGCGCTCACGTTCACTATGCCGTTGGCGTCTATATCGAAGGTGACCTCTATCTGAGGTACGCCGCGCCTTGCCGGGGCGATGCCGTCCAGGTTGAACCTGCCCAGGCTCTTGTTGTAGGCCGCCATCTCGCGCTCGCCCTGGAGGACGTTGACCTCGACGGAGGTCTGGTTGTCCGCGGCGGTGGAGAAGATCTGGCTCTTCTTGGTGGGTATGGTGGTGTTGCGCTCTATGAGCTTCGTGAACACGCCGCCCAGGGTCTCGATGCCCAGGGACAGCGGGGTCACGTCCAGCAGCAGGATGCCCTCGACGTCGCCGCCGAGCACGCCGCCCTGGATGGCCGCGCCGATGGCGACACA
>CABVBV010000269.1 GCA_902496595.1 uncultured Eubacteriales bacterium
GCACCTCGAGGGACGCCAAGCGCACGGGCATGGCGCACATCCTCTTCAACGTCATCGGCACCATCCTCTTCATGATAGTCATGGGCATACTCGAGAGCACGGGCGTCGTGACGGAGCTCATGTCGCACACGGTGGACAGCGGCTCCATTGCGAACTTCCAGAGCTTCTTCAACATCGCCACGGCCATAGTGCTGCTGCCCTTCGTGAACCTGCTCATGGAGCTCTCAATAAAGATAATCCCGGCCGACGCCGAGGAGGAGACGAAGGCCGCGGAGCTCGCAATGCTCGACGAAAAGCTGCTCGTGTCCCCCGCCCTGGCCATGGCCGAGGCGGCGAACGCCATAGGCCGCATGGGCGCCCTGGCCTCGGAGAACATAGACGTCTCATTAAAGCAGCTGCAGGGCTACGACACGGCGGCGACGCAGGCGATAAACTCCAGGGAGGACAGGATAGACAGGTTCGCCGACAGGGCCGACAACTTCCTCATAAAGCTCTCGCACAGCCTTCAGAGCGAGGGCGACGACGCGAGGATGAACCTGCTCATGCAGGCCGTGCCGGACTTCGAGCGCATAGGCGACTACGCCACCAACATAGACGAACTGGCGGAGCGGCTGGCCGCGCAGCGGGTCTCGCTCTCGGAGCAGGCCAAGAGCGAGCTCGTGGTCATAGGCGAGGCAGTGAGCGAGATAGTGAAGCTGACGGTGGAGGCATTCACCGGGGACGACAATATAGCTGCGCGGCGCGTCGAGCCTCTTGAGGAGGTCATAGACGACATGGTGCTGCTCCTGCGCGACAACCACACGGACAGGCTGCGCCGCGGGATCTGCACGGTGAGCGGCGGACTGGTCTTCCTCGAGACGCTGACCTACCTCGAAAGGGCGGCGGATCAGTGCTCGAGTATAGCTCTGCTCATGCTGGCCAGAGAGAACGAGAACATCAAGAAAAACCACCACGCCTATCTGCAGAGCCTCCACTCGGACGGAGGAGCGGAATACGAGCAGGCGCTGGCGGCCAGGAAGAAGCAGTATTTGGACAAGCTGGTCAAAACCGATTGAATATACTATCCCGCCGAGGCAACGAACAGCCCCGGCGGGATTTTTATTTTGTAAGGGCGCCTTTCGTGCTATAATGTCAGGCGGGAGATGATGTTTCGTGAAAACCTGTTATATCGTGGCAGCTGCCGAAATGTCCCTGGGGAGGTTCAGACCGGGGCCGGACGACGTTGTCATTGCGGCCGACGCAGGCTTGCTGCACCTGAGGAAGCTCAAGGTAGAGCCCGACCTCATGCTGGGCGACTTCGACTCGCTCGGATATGTGCCGGGCGTCGGGAACGTTGAGGTCTGCCCCGTCAGGAAGGACGACACGGACACCATGGCCGCCCTGCGCCGGGCCCTCGATTTCGGCTGCAAAAGGGCCCTCATCTTCGGCGGGCTCGGCGGAAAACGCTTCGACCACTCGCTGGCAAACGTCCAGGCCCTAGGCTGGGCGGACGAGCACGGGCTCGAGGCCTTTCTCGTCGGCCGGGGCTGCTGCCTCACCGCCCTCTCCGGCGGATATAAACTCAGCTTCGATTCCAAATACTCCGGCGACTTCTCCGCCTTCTGCCTGGGCGAGCGCGCCTCCGGCGTCCGCGAGTCCGGCCTCAGCTATGAACTGGCCGACGCCGTGCTCGAGCCATGTTTCCCCCTCGGCGTCTCGAACTCCTTTACCGGCCGGAGGGCCGAAATATCCCTCCGTACGGGGAGGCTCATAGTCTACTGGCAGGACGACCCCGGGCTGCCGCTTCCCGAGCGCTCCTCAATATAATTCGCAAAATAATTTATATAATTCTCTTGACAAGTTTGATGCGTAGGTGTATGATATGCGAGTAAAGAAGGTGAAGGCATGAAAAAGACACTATACAGCCTCATGCTCTCGGACGAGGTCGTGCGCGAGGTGGACGCCCTGGCGCACAGGATGGGGACGAACCGCTCGAACCTGATAAACCAGATCCTGGCGG
>CABVBV010000270.1 GCA_902496595.1 uncultured Eubacteriales bacterium
GACGAGCCGGTGCCGTAGGTGGCCTTCACCTGTCCGGGCTTTCTGCAGTCCTGGCCGAACAGGGCCCCGTGGCTGTCGCCCAGCACGCCGCAGACGGGTATGGGCTCGTCGAGGAAACCGCCCAGATCGGTCATGCCGAAGACCGAATCGCTCATCCGCACCTCGGGCAGCGCGTCCACCGGCACGCCGAAGGCCCGGCAGAGGCCCTCGTCCCAGCGCAGCTTTGTGATATCGAAGAGCTGCGTGCGGCTGGCGTTAGAGTAGTCCGTGGCGTGAACCTTTTCCTTCGTCAAAAACGAGAGCAGCCAGCTGTCCACGGTGCCGAAGCAAAGCCTGCCCTGCCCCGCGAGCTCGCGGGCCTCGGGCACGTTCTCCATAATCCAGCCCATCTTCGAGGCCGGAAAGTACGGCGAGAGGTTCATGCCGCTTATCTTCCGCACTTCCTCTGCCATATGTGTCAGCCGCTCGCAGACCTTCTCGGCCCGGGCGCACTGCCAGACGATGGCGTGGCAGATGCTCTTTCCCGTTTCCCTGTCCCAGGCGACCGTGGTCTCGCGCTGGTTCGAGATACCGAAGGCGGCGACGTCATTTTTGTCGATGCCCGCCTTTTCCACCGTGTCGCGGCAGACGCCAAGCGTGTTTTCGCGTATCTCCTCGGGGTCGTGGCTGACCCAGCCGAGCTCGCTGATTATCTGCCTGTGCGGCCTGTCGGCCCGGCAGACCAGCACGCCGTCCTCGTCGAACAGCAGGCCCTTTGTGCCCTGGGTGGACTGATCCACCGCGAGAACGTAGCGGCTCATTTGAGCAGCTCCAGCGCGGCCTTCTCGATGCCCGCGGCGTCGAGGCCGTAGTGCGCGAACACCTGCTTCGAGTTGCCGGTCACGACCGGGCTGTCCGGCAGCGTAAGGTTCACTACCCGGCACGGCGACTCGGCCGCCGTCACCTGCGCGACCATGGAGCCCAGGCCGCCGATGGCGACGTGCTCCTCCACCGTTATTATCTTCCCCGTCGCCGCGGCCTTGAGGACGGCCTCGCGGTCAAGGGGCTTTATGCAGTACATATCGATGACCATGGCGTCCACGCCCTTTTCGGCGAGGGCCTCCGCGGCCTTCTTCGCGTGCCAGACGAGCTCTCCGCAGGCGATGATGGCGATGTCCTTGCCCTCGCGCACCACCGTGGCCTTGTCCATCTCAAAGGGGACGTTGCCCTCCTCGTACACGTCCTCGACGGCGTTGCGGCCCACCCTTATGTACGCCGGGTCAGAGTCCGCCATGAGCGCCCTCGTGAGCTTCTCTGTCTGGAACCTGTCTGAGGGGAAATACACCCTCATGCCCGGGATGGAGCCTATCGTGGCTATATCCGTCGTGGAGTGGTGGGTCATGCCCAAAGCGCCGTAGCTCACGCCGCCGGAGATGCCCAGGAGCTTCACGTTCATGTGCGAGTAGGCGCAGTCCACCTTCACCTGCTCCATCGACCTCGTGGACAGGAAGGACGCCGGGGACACGGCCATGGGCTTCTTGCCCGCGTTGGCCAGGCCCGCCGCCATCGACACCAGCGACTGCTCCGCGATGCCGACCTCTATGAACTGCTCAGGCAGCTCGTCCGCGAAGGGCGTCATCGAGCCGGAACCCCTGGAGTCCGAGCACAGGACGACGATGTCCTTGTCCTCCTTCGCGAGCTCCATGAGCACATTGCACACGACCTGCTTATTTGCCGTTGCCATTACAGACCCGCCTTCCTTTCCGCCAGCTCGGCCATCGCCGTATCATACTGTTCGTCGTTCATGACCTTGTGGTGCCACACGGCCAGGTTCTCCATGAAGGAGACGCCCTTGCCCTTGGTCGTGTTCAGGATGATGACCGTGGGCCTGCCCTTCGTCTCCTTCGCCAGGCTTATCGCCGCGTCAACGGCGGCCATGTCGTTGCCCGGTATCGAGATGACGTTCCAGCCGAAGGCCGCCCAGCGGCGCTCCTGCTCGTCCTGGGCCATGACGT
>CABVBV010000271.1 GCA_902496595.1 uncultured Eubacteriales bacterium
CCTCGACGACTACGAGTTCCCCGAGGACGACGAGGAGGATGAGGCCAAATGAGATACCGCTTCACGAGCAGCCCCTTCGAGGCCATGATGACAAAGATACCGCCCGCGCCCAAACCCGACCCGCCGCCCAAACCTCCCGAAGGCCACTTCTGCTACGGCTGCGCAAGATATGGGCTGGGCTGTGTCAGGCCGTGTTACCGGGATGCGGAGAGGAAATGAAACGAAAAGTGCCGCCCGTGTGGGCGGCACTTGTTATAGCTATTGAAGTTTGTCTAAAGCCTTTTGAACCTCCGGCAAGTCCTCGCTTATTATCTCCCATACGAGACGGAGGTTCACGCCTTCATAGTCATGGACTATGCGGTTTCTCAAGCCATACATCTCATGCCACGGCAGCTCCGGGTGCGCGGCTTTGTAATCCTCGTCGGCTATGCGGCAAAGCTCTCCGAGCTGGCTCAAATTGAACACACAAGCTTCGACCAGCTTGCTGTCCGCGATGAAACCGTCGTAGGTGCACCCCTCACAGTAGCTCAACACCTTTGAAACGTAGACGGACATCTTACGGACTATAACTTCATTTCTCATAAATCGTCACCCCTGTGGCGCGTATCTCGCGGTCTATCAGCGAGCCCTGCTCTATGTGTGACGGTGCGAACACATCCACCGGCATACCGGCTGCGGAACGGATGTCCTCCATCATGCCGACAAAGCGCAGGCCGCGTAAATTGCTGTCCACGAGCAGGTCAAGGTCGCTTTTATCTGTTGCAGTCCCTTTCGCTACGGAACCAAAAAGCACAGCGCGGTTCACACCGTGCGCACGGAACACCGGCGCAAGCGTCGTGCGTATTGCATCTATACTCGGCATGAGAACACCACCTTTCATAAATAGTATATATCATTTTGGGGACGGAATAAAGACCTATTTTGTAAACGCAGAAGGAGAAATACAATTGAAAACACTCATAATAACCGAAAAGCCCTCCGTCGCGCAGGCTATTGCCGCGGTGGTCGGGGCGCTGGCGCGTAAGGACGGGTACTTTGAGGGCGGCGGGTATCTCGTCGGCTGGTGCCTTGGGCATCTGGCACAGCTCGTAAGTGCCGAGGCCTACGACCCGCGGCTAAGTCGATGGCGTGTATCCGACCTGCCCATACTGCCCCATGACTGGCGCTACCGGGTGCCACAGGATAAGCGAAAACAGTTTAGCAACTTGCGTTGGCTCATTCTCAGTGATGACGTCTCTCAGGTCATAAACGCCTGTGACGCCGGGCGCGAGGGCGAACTCATCTTCCGCAACCTCTACGACCTCACAGGCTGCACCAAGCCCACGCTTCGCCTCTGGCTCAACTCCATGGAGGATAGCGAGATACGCCGCGCCCTTGCTGACCTTCACCCCGGCTCAGACTATGACCGGCTCTTTGCCGCCGCACGCTGCCGGGAGCGCGCCGACTGGCTAGTCGGCATCAACGCCACGCGGCTGCTCTCCGTCACTTACCACCGCACCCTGAACGCAGGCCGTGTTGTCTCGCCCACGCTCGCCCTGCTCACGCGGCGCGAGGCGGACATCGCGGGCTTCGTTCCTGAGTCCTTCTACACCGCCGAGCTGCACCTCGGCTCCTTTTCCGCTGAGAGCAAGCGGTTCAGTGACCGGGCAGAGGCTGAGGCTGCTGTGGTCTCTGCCGGCGGCAAGTGCGTTGTTACGTCCATATCCCAGAAGGAAAAGAGCGAGGCTGCCCCGGCGCTCTACGACCTGACCACGCTCCAGCGCGATGCCAACCGCGTCCTCGGCTACACCGCCCAGCAAACGCTGGACTATGCGCAGAGCCTGTACGAAAAGCGCCTCTGCACCTACCCGCGCACTGACAGCCGCTTTCTCACGGACGGCATGGAGGAGGGCGTGAAGCCCCTAGTCCTCTGCGCGGCTGGCATCTGCGGTCTTGAGCCGCCGTTTGCCGTCTATGCTGAGCAGGTCTGCGACA
>CABVBV010000272.1 GCA_902496595.1 uncultured Eubacteriales bacterium
GGAAGTCTACCCGAACATAACCCGCGACCGCGAGGGTATGCAGAGGCTCTTTAAGCAGTTCAGCTTCCCCGGCGGCATCCCGAGCCATGTCGCGCCCGAGACCCCGGGCTCCATCAACGAGGGCGGCGAGCTGGGCTACAGCCTCGCGCACGCCTTCGGCGCCGTCACCGATAACCCGGAGCTCATCGCGGCCTGCGTGGTGGGCGACGGCGAGGCAGAGACCGGCCCGCTCGCGACGAGCTGGCAGCTCAACAAGTTCATAAACCCCAAGACGGACGGCGCAGTGCTGCCCATCCTGCACCTGAACGGCTACAAGATAGCGAACCCGACCGTCCTCGCCCGCATCAGCCATGAGGAGCTCGAGAGCTTCTTCCGCGGCTGCGGCTGGGAGCCCTACTTCGTCGAGGGCAGCGACCCCGCCGAGATGCACAGGAAGATGGCCGAGGCCATGGACGAGTGCATCGAGAAGATCCTCACCTACCAGAAGAACGCCCGCGAGACCGGCGACCTCAGCCGGCCCAGGTGGCCCATGATAGTCCTGCGTGCGCCGAAGGGCTGGACGGGCCCGGACTATGTGGACGGACTCAAGGTCGAGGACTACTGGAGGGCGCACCAGGTGCCCATGCAGCCGGACACGCCGGAGCACATCCGCCAGATAGAGGATTGGCTGCGCAGCTACAAGCCCGAGGAGCTCTTCGACAAGGACGGCCAGCCGATGCCCGACCTCATCGCCCTGCCGCCCGAGGGCAAGCGCCGCATGGGCGCGAACCCGCACGCCAACGGCGGACACCTGCTGCGCGACCTGCGTATGCCGGACTTCCGCGACTATGAGGTCAAGGTGCCCTTCCCCGGCTCGGTCGAGGCCCAGGACATGACCGCCATGGGCTACTTCGTGCGCGATATCTACAAGCTCAACGCCGCCGAGCGCAACTTCCGCGTCTTCGGGCCGGACGAGACCGCCTCCAACAGGCTCTCCCCGGTCTTTGAGATAACCGACAGGGCCTGGAACGGCGACACCTGGGACATCGACGACCACCTCGCCCCGGACGGCCGCGTCATGGACTCCATGCTCTCCGAGCACGTCTGCCAGGGTATGCTCGAGGGCTACCTGCTCACCGGCCGCCACGGCTTCTTCAACAGCTATGAGGCCTTCATCAGGATAGTCGACTCCATGTTCAGCCAGCACGCCAAGTGGCTCAAGGTCTGCAACCAGCTGCCCTGGCGTGAGGACATCGCCTCGCTCAACTACGTGCTCGCCTCCAACGTCTGGCAGCAGGATCACAACGGCTTCACGCATCAGGATCCGGGCTTCCTGGATCACGTCGCGAACAAGAAGGCCGACGTCGTTCGCCTCTACCTGCCTCCCGATGCCAACTGCCTGCTTAGCTGCTTCGACCACTGCATCCGCAGCCGCAACTATGTGAACGTCATCGTCGCCTCCAAGCACCCGAGGCCCCAGTGGCTCACCATGGAGCAGGCCGTCAAGCACTGCACGCAGGGCATAGGCATCTGGCAGTGGGCCTCCACGGACGAGGGCCAGGAGCCCGACATCGTCATGGCCTGCTGCGGCGACACGCCGACGCTCGAGACCCTCGCCGCCGTGACCATCCTGCGCGACGCCTTCCCCGAGCTCAAGATAAGGGTCGTGAACGTCGTCGACCTCATGAGGCTCCAGTCTGAGGAGCAGCACCCGCACGGCCTCAGCCAGCAGGAGTACAACGCCATCTTCACAACGGACAAGCCCATCGTCTTCGCCTTCCACGGCTACCCGAGCCTCATCCACGAGCTGACGTACAAGAGGGTGAACAAGAACATCCACGTGCGCGGCTACATCGAGGAAGGCACCATCACTACCCCCTTCGATATGCGCGTGCTCAACAAGCTCGACCGGTTCAACCTCGTGCAGACGGCGGTATACAACCTGCCGCAGCTCGGCAACCGCGGCTCCTACCTCATCCAGCAGATGAAGG
>CABVBV010000273.1 GCA_902496595.1 uncultured Eubacteriales bacterium
CCCGGCATGCAGTGGGTGCGCGACGTCATGGGCAACCGCTGGCTGTATAACAACAAGAGCATATATAAGCCCCTGAAGGAGTACATGAAGGAGTTCCACAAGACCGGCTCGAAGCTGTTCATCCAGCTGGCCGCCGGCTGCGGCCGTTCCATGGCCGTAACCGACATGATCGGCCTGTGCCTTGATCACCCGATAATCGGCAAGCTGGCCAGCCCGGTCATGGACGCCGAGTATCTCTGCGCCTCCGCCTCCGACACGCCGAACAGGTGGAAGGAGGACTACAAGTCCAAGCCGCTGACGGTCGAGCAGATCAAGGAAAGCGTCGAGGCTTTCGGCAAGACCGCGAAGCTCCTGCGCGAAGCCGGAGTAGACGGCGTTGAGATCCACGCCGTACACGAGGGCTACACGCTCGACCAGTTCGCCATTGCGAACTTCAACTACCGTACCGACGAGTACGGCGGCTCGCTGGAGAACAGGCTGCGCTTTGCGACGGATATCGTCAAGGCGATAAAGCGCGAGGCCGGTGCGGACTTCCCGGTGTCCCTGCGTTACTCCGTCGTGTCGAAGACGAAGGACTTCTTCAAGGGCGCCGTCCCGGGAGAGGAGTTCAAGGAATTTGGCCGCGACATGGCCGAGTCCGAGCGCGTAGTCAAGCTGCTCGAGGAAGCGGGCTACGATATGCTCAACTGCGACAACGGCACCTACGATGCCTGGTACTGGGCGCATCCGCCTCAGTATATGCCGAACAACTGCAACCTTGCGGAAGTCGAGCACATCAAGAACTTCTGCAACATCCCGGTCGTGTGCGCGGGCAAGATGGAGCCCGAGGTCGCGGCTGTGGAGATCGCCGAGGGCAGGCTGGATGCAGTTGCCATAGCGCGTCAGAACCTGGTCGACCCCGAGTGGATAATCAAGATCCAGGAGGGCAGGGAGGAAGACATCAAGCCCTGCATCAGATGTCATAACGGCTGCTTCAACATGGCGAAGTACAAGGGCACGAACAACCTTCAGCCGCTGTGGGATTCGATGCACCTGGCGCGCTGCGCACTCACCCCGCCGACGATGCAGCACAACAAGTACAAGATCGTCCCGACCACGAAGCCGAAGACCGTTGCGGTCATCGGCGGCGGCATAGGCGGCATGGAATGTGCGCTGGTGCTCAAGAAGAGGGGCCACAAGCCGGTCATCTTTGAGAAGACCGACCGTCTGGGCGGCCTGTTCATCACCGCCTCGTCCATGTCCTTCAAGGAGAACGACAAGCAGCTCATCGAGTGGTATAAGAAAGAGATCGCCAGGGCCGGCATCGAGGTCAGGTTCAATACCGAGATAAACGATATCAGGACGATCGGCAACTTCGACGAGATCATCGTCGCCACCGGCTCCGTGCCGAGAAAGATGCCGATACCTGGCTTCGACAAGACCATGACTCTGACGGAGCTCTTGGCCGAGAAGAAGGAAGTCGGCGACAAGGTCGTCATCTTCGGCGGCGGCCAGTCGGGCTGCGAGGCGGCGCTGGAGCTGGTGCTGCAGGGCAAGCACCCGACGATAGTCGAGTACGCGGTCGACCTGGTAGCGGCGGCGAACGTGCCGCTGCCGAACGCCAGCTATCTGCGCGAGGCTCTGGTGTTCCACAAGGTGCCCATCTACCTCGAGTCCACGATCACCAAGATCGGCGACAAGACCCTGACCGTAAAGGGCAAGGACGGCACCGTCACCGAGGTAGAGTACGACAATGTCGTGAACGCCATCGGCTTCATCCCGACTCCGGTCGCGAAGAAGGGCAAGAACGTCCACCTCGTCGGCGACTGCATCGCCATCGGCAACCTGCGTACCGTCATCTGGCGTGCGTGGGACGTCTGCATGAAGATCTGAGCAAACGGCAAACTAAAAGCGGAGCGCACCGAAAGTGAACTGCACCCCATTTGTTAGACAGTATGGTATACTGAATAACAAGTGGGGTGC
>CABVBV010000274.1 GCA_902496595.1 uncultured Eubacteriales bacterium
CCTCGTACACCTGCCAGACCATGCGCAGCGCCACAGGGAACACCGCCGGGCCCGAAAGGCCGCCCGTCAGGTTTTTGAGTACGGGCCTGCGCGTCCACGGGTCTATCCGCATTGCGAGCAGGGTGTTTATCAGGCTCAGCCCGTCCGCACCGGCGTTTTCGCAGGAGAGGGCTATGGACACGATGTCCGTGACGTTCGGCGTGAGCTTCACGATGACGGGCTTATGTACCGCCGCCTTCACCTCTCGCGTGACCTCGGCGGCGCTCTCGCAGCTCGTGCCGAAGCCCATGCCGCCGCCGTGGACGTTGGGGCAGCTTATATTCACCTCGAGCCAGCCGACCTCGGGGCATTTGTCGAGCTTTGCCGCGACCTCGACGTACTCGTCCACTGAGAAGCCGCAGACGTTCGCCATGACCGGCTTGTGGAAGACCTCGCGCAGCCGGGGCAGTTCCTCGGCGATGACCGCGTCCACGCCGGGGTTCTGCAGGCCGACGGAGTTTAGAAGCCCCGAGGGCGCCTCCGCTATGCGCGGGCCGGGGTTGCCGAAGCGCGGCTCCCGTGTCGTGCCCTTGAAGGAGAAGGTGCCGAGGCAGTTTATGTCGTAGAGCTCCGCGAACTCCGCGCCGTAGCCGAAGGTGCCGGAGGCGGGTATGACGGGGTTCTCCAGCTCGATGCCGCAGAGCGTGACTTTCGTGTTCACCAGCGCACCTCCCCTGAATCGAAGACCGGGCCGTCCTTGCAGACGCGTTTTGGGCCCTTTGCCGTCTCTATCGTGCAGCCCATGCAGGCCCCGAAGCCGCAGCCCATCCGCGCCTCGAGCGAGAACTGCGCGTGGACGGGGCTTTCTTCGTCTATCGCCCGGAGCATGGGCAGCGGCCCGCAGGCGTAGACGAAGCTGTAATCGCCGCCCAACGCCTGAGTCACGAGGCCGCGTTCGCCGCAGGAGCCGTCCATCGTGAAGACCCGCAGCCTCGGACACAGCTCTTGAAACTCGCGCTCGAAGCAGACCTCCGCCGCCGTACCGAAGCCGAGGGCCGCCGAGGGCTTTGCGCCGAGTTTTGCCAGCTCCCTCGCGAGGTAGAGCATGGGCGCAACTCCGCTGCCGCCGCCGAGGAGCAGGGGCCGCTCCCCCGACCGTGTGAGGTCGAAGCCGTTGCCGAGGCCCGTGAGCAGCTCGAGCTCCGCGCCCTCGGGCAAGGCCAGCAGCCGTTCCGTGCCGCGCCCGGCGAGCTTCACGACGACGGTGAGCGTATCGCCCTCGACCCCGCAGACCGAGAAGGGCCGCCGCAGGAAAAAGCCCGGCACCGAGGCCTCGACGAACCGTCCCGGCCCCGCCGCGTCCCCAGTGTCGCCGCGCAGGCGCATGAGGCGCAGGTTCGGCGCGGCAAAACGCGCCTCGGCCAGTGTGAATATGCCCTTTTTCATGCTCGCCACACCTCCAGGCCTCTGAGTATGTTCAAAACGCAGCGCCCGCGCACCTCGCGGCCTGCGAAGGGCGTCGCCCGCCCATGGGAGGCGAATCGCTCCGGCTCTATCGTGTAGGTCGTCTCCGTGTCGAAGACGGCAAAGGTCGCGCTCCTGCCGACCTCGATGCCGCTCTCGATGCCGAAGCGGCGGGCCGGGGCGAGGCTCATGAGCTCCACGAGCCGCTCGCGGCTGAGTATCCCCGTCTCTACGAGGCCCGTCCAGAGCACGGGGAAGGCCGTCTCAAGGCCCGTGATGCCGAAGGCGCTGCCCTCGAGCCCGCGTGACTTCTCCTCGGCCGAGTGCGGGGCGTGGTCGGTGGCTATCATGTCTATCGTCCCGTCGAGCAGCGCGTCGATGAGCGCACGGCGGTCGGCCTCGGAGCGGAGCGGCGGATTCATCTTGAACCTGCCGTCTTCCTCGAGGTCGGCGTCCGAGAGCAGCAGGTAGTGCGGCCCGGTCTCGCAGCTTATGTCGAGGCCCTCGGCCTT
>CABVBV010000275.1 GCA_902496595.1 uncultured Eubacteriales bacterium
TGCCGCAGGCGGCGAGGCCGAGCACGAGCGCGGCGCACAGCAGGATGGAAAGCAGTTTCTTCATTTCATTTTCTCCTTCATATTAATAATAATGATGTGGTGATCGTTATTTAAGTCTCCTGTCGCTCAGTCTCACGGAGGTCTTGCCGAGGGTCTCGATGAGCTGGACGACAACGACGATGACGGCGCACATGGTGAGCATGACGGCGTAGTTGTAGCGGCTGTAACCGTAGTTGATCGCAATCGCGCCGAGTCCGCCGCCTCCGGCGACGCCGGCCATGGCGGAGTAGCCGAGGATGGTCGTGGCGGCGATGGTCGCGCCTGAGAGGATGCTGGGCATGGCCTCGGGCACGAGCACCTTGACGACCACCTGCCAGACCGAGGCCCCCATAGAGCGGGACGCTTCGATTACGCCCCGATCCACCTCCCTTGCGCTGGATTCCACGAGCCTAGCCACGAAGGGGAAGGCCGAGACGAAGAGCGGCAGCAGCACGCCCTTCGTGCCTATCGCCGTGCCTATCACGAAGCGGGTGACGGGCAGCATGGTGTAGATGAGTATCAGGAAGGGCACGCTGCGCAGCACGTTCACGATGGCGCTGAGCGCGAGGTAGACGCCCTGATTCGGCCTGAGGCCGTCCTTGGCGGTGACGGCGAGGACGAGGCCGAGCGGCAGGCCCACGACGTAGGCGAAGAAGGTCACGACGACGGTCATGTATATGGTCTCGCCGAGGCCCTGTAGAACCAGATCCAGCATGGTCAATCCTCCTCCGTGAAGCTGATGTGCTGGCCCTCGAGCCAGCGGCGCATTTTATCTGCGACCTCGGGGTCGCTGGGCAGCTGGAGGACGGTGTGGCCGTAGAGCCTGCCCTCGATGCTGCGGGTGTCGGCGTAGACGATGCTCACCGGCGCGCCGAGCGAGAGTATCATGTCGGCGATGATGGGCCTGTCGGTGGTCTCGCCGTCGAAGGCGAGTCGGATGAGGCTGCCGCGGCACTCGTCCACTGCGCGGTTGTCGCCGTCCTTGGCGAAGCCCTCGAGCTTGCCGGAGCGCGAGGGGAGCACCAGCTTCTTCGCCGCCTCGGTCTGCGGATGGAGGAAGACCTCCTGAACCTCGCCCAGCTCGGCGATGCGGCTGTCCGCGATGATGGCGACCCGCGAGCAAATGCGCTCGATAACGCGCATCTCGTGCGTTATCACAACGACCGTGACGCCCAGCGAGCGGTTGAGGTCGCGCAGCAGCTCAAGTATGCTCTCGGTAGTGGTGGGGTCGAGGGCGCTTGTGGCCTCGTCGCAGAGCAGGACCTTGGGGTCGGTGGCGAGCGCTCTTGCAATCGCCACGCGCTGCTTCTGGCCGCCGGAGAGCTGGGCTGGATAGGCACTGAGCCTGTCGCCGAGGCCGACCAGCTCGAGCAGCTCCTTCGCCCTCTTGTTGGCCTCTTTTCTCGGCACGCCGGCGAGGTCGAGCGGGAACCGGACGTTGGCGAGGGCATTGCGCTGCATGAGCAGGTTGAAGCTCTGGAATATCATGCCGATCTCGCGGCGCTGCTGCCGGAGCTCGCGCTCGGAGAGCGAGCACATGTCGGCGCCGTCGACGGTGACGGAGCCGCTGGTGGGGCGCTCGAGGAGGTTGATGCAGCGCACGAGCGTGGACTTTCCCGCTCCGGACAGGCCGATTATTCCGAATATCTCCCCCTGCTCGATCTCAAGCGACACATCCTCGAGCGCGTGTACGGCGCCGTCGCCGGAGCCGAAGGTCTTGCAGAGGTTTTTTATCTCTATAAGCGCCAAAACATATCCCTCCGAACAAAAAAATCGTCCTTGATGCACAATAGCATCAGGGACGACTGAAAGATCGTGTTACCACCCTAATTCACCCGAGCCTCACGACATGGGCCTCACGGAGTACCATCATACTCCTGACGCGATAACGGGCGCACCCGTCGCAGCCT
>CABVBV010000276.1 GCA_902496595.1 uncultured Eubacteriales bacterium
ACGATGCCGCCTATGAGGTTCGGCATGAAGAAGACCGTCCTGAAGGCGTTCGTGCCGCGGATGGCCTTCGTCAGGATGAGCGCCACGGCCAGGCCGCCCGCGTTTATGACGAGGGTCGAGACCACGACAAAGGCGCAGTTATACCAGAAAGCGTGGGTGAAGGTGCTGTCTGCGAAGACCTTGCTGAAGTTTGAAAGACCGATGAACGTGGCGTCCTTTACCGTCGTGAACTGGCAGAAGGCCAGGTAAACGCCCTCCACAAACGGGATTATGAACCCGAATATGAAGGCGAGCAGCGTCGGCAGGACGAAGATGGGCCAGTATTTGCGTATGGCTTTTTCCACCTGCTGTTCCCCCCTGTAAATAAATAAACACCGTCCGGGCCGTGCCCGCCCTTCCGCGCGGGACCCGCCCGGGCGGTGCCTTAAAAGGGGGCCGCCGGAGAATGTCCGGCGGCCCCGGAAAGCCGTTTTGCTATGCGCTTTTGTTATCAGCCGTTGGTTTTGTTATCAGCCGTTGGCCAGGGCGTACTCGGTGGCCCAGCCGTCCACGAAGGCGCTGACAACGCCGGCCCAGTTGTCGTCGGTCTGATCGGCCGCGTAAAGGGAGAGCTTGGCGCCGACGCCGTTCTTCCACTCCTCGGAAGGCATGGTGGTGAAGTTCCACGAGACCGGGGTCTTGCCCGCAGCGGTCATCTCAGCGTCGGTCTTGACGAAGAGGTTGCTGCTCTCGGGGGCGGACTTGAAGGGGATGGCAAAGCCCATGCCGGCACCGCCGCTGGGCATCGCGCCCTCGCCGCCGGTCATCGCCTTGAGGGCGACCTCGTCGGTGACGCACCAGGCCATGAAGTCGAGAGTGGCCTGGATATCCTCAGCGGAGGCGTTCTTGTTGACGCACCAGTAGTTCTCGGTGCCGGTGCACAGGCCCTGGTTGGCCTCGTCACCCACGCCGAAGTAGATGGGGATCATCGCGAGCTGATCGTCGGAGAACTTGCCCTCGCCGGAGACGTTGGCGTACTCCCAGGAGCCGTTCTGATAGAACACGGCCTGGCCCGCGAGGAACTCATTGAGGGTGTCGTTGGCGGTCTTGGCGGTCAGGTCGGCAGGACTGCAGGTGCTGTTGTTTATGTAGAGGTCCCACATGGCGCGGTAGTTGTCGAGGTAGGTGCCCTCGATGGCGTCGGTGGAGCTGATGCCCTTGTCCTGATACTCAAAGTAGATGGGCAGGTTGGCGAGGTGGGTCTTGAAGCGCCAGTCGGAGCTGCCGTCCATGCCGGCGGAGGTGAAGGCGGCGAAGCCCAGCTCATCCTTGCGGGCGGTGATGTCTTCGGCGACGGCCTTGAGATCCTCAAAGCTCTGGATGTCGTCGACAGTGTAGCCCGCCTGGCCGAGCAGGTCGGTGTTCACGATGAGGCCGTAGCTCTCGATGACGTAGCCGATGCCGTAGACGACGTCGCCCTCGGTGAGCGCGTAGTCGGTGCTGGTGAGCTCGTTGTAGATGTCGCTGCCGGCGAGGTCATAGCAGTAGTCCTTCCAGCTGGCGAGGCCCACGGGGCCGTTCACCTGGAACAGGGTGGGTGCGTCCTCCTTGGCCATCTCGGAGGTCAGGTAGGTCTCGTACTCGCCGGAGGCCGCGGTGACGACCTTGACGGTCACGCCGGTCTCCTCAGTGTAGAGCTGGGCGAGCTCCTGCCACTGGGCGTCCTGCTCGGGCTTGAAGTTCAGGTAGTAGACGCTGCCGGTCGCGGTGCTGCCGCCGTCGTCGGGCGCGTCGGTCACGGTGCTGCCGCCGTCATCCGGCGCGTCGGTCGGAGTCGAGTCGGTCGTGCCGCAGGCGGCCAGCGCGAAGACCATCACGAGGGCCAGAAGCAGTGCAAGAAACTTCTTCATTCTTTTAACATCTCCTATTAATATTTATTTCCTCGG
>CABVBV010000277.1 GCA_902496595.1 uncultured Eubacteriales bacterium
CGCCGGTTTTTCATCATTGTAAACCTTGCGAGAAATTTTGGGAAGATATTTTTTTGATTTTTTTCTAATTTTCTCAGTTTCAACAGGCCCTTGCGCAGAGGCAGGCTGGCTCTGTACAGACATTCGACAAGGAAAGCGAAAAAACGCCGCACGATTGCCGAGACGGTTACGGCGTACAGAGCCCATCCACAGCCCATGCAGCAGATCATGAAAAGCCTCAGGCTGCCATCTCCCGGCCCCAGCCCGAAGGCGAACAGCCCAAAGCACAGCGCGGCGCAAAACAGGACGTCGCACAGAACCGCCGCAAATCTGCCGCCGGCTCTCCTCAGCTCCCTGAAAAAATCGTAAACCGCACCGACGCCGGCGCCCAGCAGGACGGAGAGCAGCGCCTGCGTGAGCTCCAGACCTATGGGCCTGGCCATCAGCCGAACAGACGGCTCCAAAAGCCGCTCGCCGGACGCACATCCTCATAGACCAGCTCGACGACCCGGCCCTCCACCGAGAGTTCGCCCGTATCCACGTTCAGCTTGCCTATGTGCAGGCCCTCGCCCATTATCGTCAGCCTGCCCTTCACCGTCACCAGTTCGATCCTGTCCTCGTCAAAACGGGCGACCTCATCCACACCCGTCACCGTCAGCCTCTCGCGCTCGTCTATGACCAGCCGGTGCGGCCTCGCCGCGGGCAGCGCCTTGTCCTCGTAGCCCATGCCGTCACGCTCCCTTCTACCCTAAGGTATGCGGACAGGCACTGAGAAAACTGAGAGCTTTTGACTATCTTTGCCGAAGCCCTTGACCACAGCTCAAAACGTGTTATGTTAACTTACGGAGGTGGTCTTCATGCGCAAGTGGAAGCTGCTGCTGCTCATTCCCGCACTGCTGCTCGTCGCGGCAGCAAATCTGAGGACGGTTTGCACGGTTAAGGTGGACGGAAGGCCCGTCGAGGGCACCTGGTCGCGCAGAAGCATAGCGCGGGCAGAGAGACTGGCGCTCGGGATGGCGGAGGAGGTGGCCAGGGGAGGCACCGCCCTGCCGGAGCTGGAGACAGCGAGCAGGCTCACGCTCCTGCCCGCGACCGGCAGTGAGCTCGAACTCGCAAAGGAGATACTGTACTCCTGCGACGGTGTGCTTCGGGCCTGGGCGCTCAGCGTCGACGGCCGATTCCTGGGCTGGGCGGAGGACGTATCTGCGCTCTCTGAGACGATGGAGACGGTGATTGGAGTGCAGATACCGGTGTCCGCTGTCCGCGCCGGATTCGACTCGGACATCTCCATAGAGCCGGCCGTCATACCGGAAGGCTGGCAGACGGACGTGGATACGCTCTCGCGTCAACTGCACGAACTGGCCCGGGTGTTCTATGTCACGCCGGACGGCGCCGTGCGCTACGCCTGAATGATACCGTGGCGCTCGAGCACATCGGCCATATCCTGCGGCAGCGGGGCCTCGGCTGTTACGGCCTGGCCCGTCAGCGGATGGATGAGCGTAAGCCGCGCCGAGTGCAGCGCGGGCCGCGCTATCTCCGCCGACATCCTGCCGTAGAGCCGGTCGCCGAGGATGGGGCAGCCGATATGCGACAGATGAACCCTGATCTGGTGCGTCCGGCCCGTCTCCGGAACGAGCTTTAAAAGCGCGAGGCCGTCCGCCTCGGCGAGCACCTCATAATTCGTCACCGATTTCGCCCCGTCCTCGCGGACGCAGAAGCGCTTTTCTTCACCCCTGCGGCCTATGGGCAGGTCGATGACGCCGCTCCTTGGCTCGGGGACGCCGACGGTTATCGCCAGGTACTCGCGCCGGAGCGCCTCCGTGTGCAGCAGCCTTCTGAGCCGCTCGTGCATATAGCCGGTCTTGGCGGCGCACATGACGCCGGTGGTGCCCCGGTCGAGCCGGTTCACCGGATGGAAGGGCGCGGCGG
>CABVBV010000278.1 GCA_902496595.1 uncultured Eubacteriales bacterium
CGAGGGCGAGTACGTCGCCATCATGGGCGAGTCCGGCTCCGGCAAGACCACGCTGCTGAATATCCTCGCCGCGCTGGACAAGCCGACCTCAGGCCGGGTGCTGCTCGACGGGCGCGACATCACCGGCATACCGGAGCGCGAGCTGGCCGCCTTCCGGCGCGACAAGCTCGGCTTCGTCTTCCAGGACTTCAACCTGCTCGACACCTTCACCCTGCGCGACAACATCTTCCTGCCGCTCGTCCTCGCCGGGAAGTCCTACGAGGAGATGAGCGGGCGCATAGGGCCCATAGCCCGGAAGCTCGGCATCGCGGGCCTGCTCGACAAGTATCCCTACGAGGTCTCCGGAGGCGAGAAGCAGCGTGCAGCCGTCGCAAGAGCGCTTATCACGAACCCCCGCATCATCCTCGCGGACGAGCCGACCGGCGCACTCGACTCCCGCGCCACCGACGCCCTGCTCAGGCTTTTCGGAGAGATAAACGACGACGGGCAGACCGTGCTCATGGTCACGCACTCGGTCAAGGCCGCGTCCCACGCGGGCCGCGTGCTCTTCCTGAGCGACGGCGAGGTCTTCCACCAGCTCTACCGCGCCGGACAGACCGCGGAGCAGATGTTCGCCAAGATCTCCGACACGCTGACCGTTATCGCGCAAGGCGGTGAGCTCGGTGCGTAAGCTCTCGTTTTACCCGAAGCTGGCGGCCCGGAGCATGAAGTCCAACCGGCGCTTCTATGTGCCCTACCTGCTCACCGTCATCGGCACGGCCGCGGCGCTCTACATCATGGCCGCCATCATCACCGACCCCGGCTCAAAGGAGCTCGCCTCCGGCACGGCCAACGGCCAGGTCTACGTCTCCATGTTCATGACCCTCGGCATGATAGTCCTCGGCCTCTTCTCCTGCATCTTCCTGCTCTATACGAACAGCTTCCTCATGAAGCGCAGGCAGAAGGAGCTCGGCCTATACAGCGTGCTCGGCATGAGCAAGTCCAACATCGCGGGCATCATGGTCTTCGAGTCGCTCTACATCGGCCTCATCGGCATCGCGGGCGGCCTCGCCGTGGGCATACTGCTCACCAAGCTCGTGAGCCTGACGCTCTTCAGGCTCATGCGCCTGCCCGTGCCCTTCGGCTTCTCGGTGCAGCCCATGGCCGTCATCATCGTCGTGCTGGTCTTCTCGCTGCTCATACTCCTTACCCTGCTCATGAATCTCGCCAGGGTGGGGCTTTCCAAGCCCGTGGAGCTGCTCCGAGGCGGCAATGTGGGTGAGAAGGAGCCGAAATCCAACTGGTTCCTCACAATAGTGGGGATACTCTGCCTCGGTGCGGGCTACGCCGTCGCCATCTTCGTGGACAACGCCGGCATGGCAGTCGCGCTCTACTTCCTCGCTGTCTTCGCCGTCATCATCGGCACCTACTGCCTGTTCACCTCGGTGTCGATAGCCGTCCTGAAGGCCCTGCGGCGGAATAAGCGCTATTACTACAAGGCCAAGCACTTCATCAGCGTCTCGGGTATGCTCTACCGCATGAAGCGCAACGCCGTCGGCCTTGCGAACATCTGTATACTCAGCACCATGGTCATGGTCATGGTGAGCGGCACGCTCTCGCTCTACCTCGGCAGCGCGGAGCAGGTGAACGCCTACTGCCCGGCCGACGTGGTCGTGGAGGCGACGTACTACGCCAGCTCCACCGAGGACCACGTCTACAACGGCGAGACGGGCGAGGAGACCATCGAATACCACACGCCCTACGACGCCGCGGCCATGGGCGCCTGGTTCGAGGACTGGTTCGCGGAGCACAGGCTGACGCCCTCGTCGGCGGCGGCGGTGGAGTACTATGAGTTTACGGCAGAGGATCCTGCCGGCGGCATACGGCGGGTCATGGCCGTCTCGGCGGAGACCTACTCGCAGCTC
>CABVBV010000279.1 GCA_902496595.1 uncultured Eubacteriales bacterium
TAATATGCCCGGCGCGGCAAACACGTTACTTGGGAGAACCGAGGAAAATGCAGAATAATTTTGACAAGCTCAATGAGATATTCGGCGTGAAGCCAAAGTCTGTGCCGGATGAAAAGGCGGAGCAGCCTGAAGAGCAGGCGGCGCCCGTGCCTGAGCCCGGCGAAGCCGCCGAGGCAGAACCGGCGGGTGAAGAGACGAAGGTCATAAAGCCCCTGCGCGATGAAAAGCCGGAGCCGGAGCCACGGCAGGAGCCTGAGCCCGGGAGCGCAAATTCAGACGAACCCGCCGAAGCTCCCGGAGCACCGGAGCCTGACGAAGACTCCGGGGAGAAGCGCGAGCGCCGTTCGAAAGGGCCTCTGGGCTTTATCGACAACTTCATATACGACCCGAAGAAGCACGAGCAGGAGGGCGAAAAGGAAGAGGAAAAGACCCAGGCCGAGCCGGAGGAGCTCCTGACGGACGAGGACGACGAGCCCCTGGAGGAGCGCGATTTCCGGCCTATTCGCAGGAGAAGAGACGGCAAGGTGGGGTGCCTGGGCGGTATAATGTACTTTGCCTTCGTGGTGAGCCTTAGCATAATCTTCGCCTGCCTGGTCTGGATGGCCGCCTCGGACGTGCTGGCGCTCAACAAGCCGCTCGAGGACGGCACGGTCACTCTGCCGCAGAGCATCTTCACCGAGAAGGAAATAGAGGTCGAAAACGAGGACGGCACGGTCACGACCGAGACTGTCATGAGCGCCGATATAGACTATGTGGCAAACGCGCTCAAGGACGCCGGGCTCATAGAGTACAAGTCCCTGTTCAAGCTCTTCTGCAAGGTGGTGCACGCGGATACCAAGATAGACCCGGGCACCTACGAGCTGAATACCAAGTGCGACTATAACGCCCTGGTGCTGAGGATGCAGACTGCGTCCGCGTCGATGGTCGCAACAACGGTGATGTTCCCCGAGGGGTACACGATGCAGGAGATCTTCGAGAAACTCGAGGAAGAGGGCATCTGTACTGTGGAAGACCTTATGGACGCCGCAGCAAACTACTCTTATAATTACAGCTTCCTGGATTGGGCCGAGACGGGCGACGCTCAAAGGCTGGAGGGCTATCTGTTCCCGGATACCTACGAGTTCTATCAGGGTATGCAGGCGTCGAGCGCCATAAACAAGTTCCTGCTGAACTTCCACGGCAAGCTGACGGCGGATATGTACACGCAGGCGGACAACCTCGGCATCTCGCTGCACCAGGCCGTGATAGTTGCCTCGATGATAGAGGCCGAGGCAGGCAGCGACGATGAGAGGGCGACCATCGCCTCGGTAATATATAACAGATTGAACGAGGGTATGCCGCTGCAGATAGACGCCACGGTGATGTACGCCCTTGGCGAGCATAAGGAGCAGCTGACGGCTGAGGATCTCCAGGTGGACAGCCCGTATAACACCTATACCAACACCGGGCTTCCGGCGGGGCCGATTTGCAACCCGGGCCTCGCATCCATTAACGCGGCCCTGAACCCCGCAAGCACGAACTACCTCTACTACGCTCTGGATAAGGAGACGGGCACGCACCAGTTCTTCACGAACTACAGCGAGTTCGAGGCCTTCATAGCGACGCAGGACTACTCGTCGAACTGAAAAGTAAGCCGCCGTTTCGAGAGAGGGACGGCGGCTTATTTTGCATGGATCCGGGCTTGTTTTCCGGAGAAAGGTCGTATATAATGGTATAAGGGGTAGGATCTGCCTCGTGATTATGGAAAAACGGAGATGTGTAATATGGAGCTTCAAAACTTTGATAAGATCCTGGAGCGCGTTCCCAAGATGTCAAGGCCGATGCGTGTCATCCTCGCGGGTTCCGACGGTGAAAATATGCTCAAGGGCATCTTCGCGGCGCAGGAGAAGGGC
>CABVBV010000280.1 GCA_902496595.1 uncultured Eubacteriales bacterium
CGCCGTTGCAAGGCGCATAGACGAGCTCATAGCCTCTGACCGCTACATGACGGAGGCAGAGCTGGCGGAGTACGACCTGCACACCGCAGCTTACGCGCAGTATAGAAGCATGAAGGCCAGCCACACCAACGACATAGTGCTCGTCGGGCAGGGCGGCAGCTATTATGCCTATAGGCCGGACGCGGAGCAAGTCTCGCGGACGCTGGACTTGCGGGAGCAACATGCGGGCGGGCTGGATTACGTCGTCATTCCAAGTGAGCAGCTAGACGCCGCCCTTGAAAAGCTGCGCTCACGGAGCGCGGTGAGCTATGTGGACGAGGCGGGTGCAGCGCACACGCTTCCGTTCATCATCTCGGATGCCGAGCGCGAGCAGTACGAGAAGCAGCTCGTGGAGGCGCTTGTGAACGACAGCGCCTATGTGAACGCGGTGCGTAATTCCGACTCTCAAAACGCCATAGACGAGGGCTTTGCCGCCATCCGGCGCATAGCTGCCGAGAGCACGGATATGCGCTTTCAGAAGCTCTACCACGACAACGCCGAGTTCCGCAACGGCCTGCGCAACGACGTGCTGACGGCAGCGTACAAGGAGGTGTCCGAGCGCACCGCGGTGCTCCAGCCGCGCGAACCGACGGCATCGGCCTACGGCGTCGGCGACTTCGTGTGGCTCGACGGGCGGGAGTTCAAGATAACCGACCTTCAGCGCGGCTACGTCGAGCTGCTGCCGCCTGAGATGACCTATCCCATCTACCGCACCGAGCGCCGCGCAGACTTCGAGCACCTGCTCCGGCGCGACGAGAGGAACCAGCATATTACAGACTACCTCGAACAAAACGCCGCCAAGCACAGCGCCGTCGCAACTGTTCCTTCCGAAGAACCTGCCCTATCCGATGAGCCCGTTCGATCCGATAAACCTGTCCAGCCCGAAGAACCTGTCCCACCTAACGAGGCCAAGCCCGTGGTATACATTCCTGTTGACGGCGAGTGGCAGGGCTTTCCGAGCGTTGCGGCGGCGGAGGATGCGGCGCTTGAGGAGTTCCGCAAGGAGACGCGGCGTGAGGCGCGGAACTTCCGCATCACGGACGAGCATCTCGGCGAGGGCGGGGCCAAGACGAAATGCCGGGCGAACATTGAGGCCATACGCCTGCTCAAATACCTTGAGGAAAACGGCTTTCAGGCCTCGCCCGAGCAGCAGGAAGTGCTCTCCGGCTACGTCGGCTGGGGCGGCATACCCGAGGTATTCGACGAGAGCAAGAGCGAGTGGTCGAAGGAATACGCAGAGCTTAAATCCCTGCTCACGCCGGAAGAATACGAGGCCGCGCGAGGTTCGACGCTCAACGCACACTACACCTCGCCCGCGGTCATAAAGGCCATCTACGAGGCCGTGGGCAGCATGGGCTTTGAGGGCGGGCGCATCCTTGAGCCGTCGATGGGCGTCGGCAACTTCTTCGGCCTGCTGCCTGAATCCATGCAGGGCAGCAAACTCTATGGCGTGGAGTTGGATTCGATCACCGGGCGAATAGCAAAGCAGCTCTATCCCGAGGCCAACATCACTGTCGCGGGCTTTGAGACGACGAACCGCCCCGGCTTCTTCGACCTCGCCGTCGGCAACGTCCCCTTCGGCCAGTACCAGGTACACGACCCGGAGTATGACCGGCTCGGATTCTCCATCCACAACTACTTCGCCGCCAAGATGCTCGACCAGGTGCGACCGGGCGGCATCGTGGCCTTCGTCACCTCGCGCTATACGCTCGACGCCAAGGACGAGAGCGTGCGGCGCTACCTCGCCGAGCGCGGCGAACTGCTCGGCGCGATCAGGCTCCCCAACAACGCCTTCCGCGCCAACGCCGGGACGG
>CABVBV010000281.1 GCA_902496595.1 uncultured Eubacteriales bacterium
TCGGGGCCATCTGGCCGCCGGTCATGCCGTAGGTGGAGTTGTTCGCAAAGAAAATCGTGATGTGCTCGCCGCGGTTGGCCGCCATCATGACTTCGGACAGGCCGATGGAGGCCAGGTCGCCGTCGCCCTGGTAAGCGAAGACGAGGGCGTCCGGGCGGCAGCGCTTGATGCCCGTAGCGACGGCGGGGGCCCTGCCGTGGGCGGATGTGACCATGTCGAGCTTCCAGTAGAGGCTGTTCATCGTCGCGCAGCCGACAGGCAGCACGTTTATGACCTTCTCGGCGACGCCCAGGTCGTCAATGGCCTCGGCTATGAGCTTCGTCGCGAGCGAGTGCAGGCAGCCGGGGCAGAAGCCGCTCGACAGGGGCAGCAGGCATTTAGGTTTCGTATACACCTTCTCAACCGCCATCACTGCTCACCTCCTTCCATGATCTTGCGCACAGCGGCCTTTGTGCTCTCGTCGTCGAGCAGGATGCCGCCGCTCCTGCCGTACTCGTACACCGGGGCCCGGCCGAGTACCTGCAGCTCTATGTCCTCACGCATGAGCGCCGGTATGGACATCTCTATGTCGATGAGGCCCTTTACCTTCGTGTAGTCCAGATTCGCAATGCTCTTCTTCGGGAAGGGGAAGAGCGTTATGGGCCGGATGAGCCCTATCTTGACGCCCTCTTCTCTGAGGTCGAGCACGACCTGCTTTGCTACCCTCGCGCTCATGCCGTAGGCCACGATGACCCACTCGGCGTCGTCGACCATGAACTCCTCTACCCTGACGTCGTTCTCCTCCCAGCGCTTCGTGCGCTGCACGGCGAGCTTGTTCTTGCCCTCGAGGCCCGCCTCGGGGTAGATCGGGGTGATGAGGTGTCCGCCGCGTTTCGTGCCGTCGTAGCCGACCGTCCAGGGCTTGCAGGGGCTCTCGGGCAGCTCCTTCATGGGAGGCAGCTCGACCTCCTCCATCATTGTGCCGAGGCAGCCGTCCATGAGTATCATGACGGGGCTGCGGTCGCGCTCCGCGTACTCGGGCGCGTCGTAGACGATGTCCACGGCCTCCTGCACGGTGTAGGGCGCGAAGACCAGCATGCGGAAGCCGCCGTGGCCCGCGGCCTTGGTGGCCTGGAGGTAGTCCTGCTGCGCGGGCTGGATGGAGCCGAGGCCCGGGCCGCCGCGCTGCATGTTCACGATGACGGCGGGCAGCTCCGCCGCCGAGAGGTAGCTGATGCCCTCGCTCTTGAGCGAGATGCCGGGGCTGGAGGAGCCGGTCATGGCCCGCACGCCCGTCGCCGCCGCGCCGTAGACCATGTTGATGGACGCGACCTCGCTCTCGCCCTGGACGAAGCAGCCGCCCACCTCGGGCAGGCGCCAGGACAGGTACTCGGGCAGCTCCGACTGCGGGGTGATGGGGTAGCCTGCGAAGAAGCGCACGCCGCCTCTGACCGCAGCCTCGCCTATGGCCTCGTTGCCTTTCATGAATTCCTTAGCCATTCTCAGCCCTCCCCCTTCACGATGTCTATCGCAGCCTCGGGACATACTATGGCGCAGGTGCCGCAGCCTATGCAGCCCTCCAGGTCGATGACCGGATAGTAGTGGCCCTTTGCGTTGCGCTTATCGCCGAACGCGATGACCTTTTTGGGACAGAACTTCACGCAAAAGCCGCAGCTCTTGCAGAGGTTCGCCACCACGCTTGCTTTGTTCATTACATCATCTCCTAAGTTTCAGCCCTGATACTGCTTGTCGTAGTTCTTCTGGATGCAGGAAATTATCTTGGTGATCATGTCGTTGGCCGGGGTGGGGATGCCGAGCGCCTTGCCGTACTTGGAGATCGCGCCGTTGAGCGTGCCTATCTCG
>CABVBV010000282.1 GCA_902496595.1 uncultured Eubacteriales bacterium
CGCCGGAGGTGCGCGTCATTGAGGCCGGCAGCGGGATATTTTCCCGGGAAAGCGTACCTGTGCCAGAGGGCTGGCGGTCGGCTAGCCGCCTGTTTCCGGGCAGGGGCAGGGCATATGTCTCGTTCCTGGACATGGCCGCCGCGGGCTACGGGCTCTTCGAGCTGGACGCCGCGAGCGGCGAGCTGCGCGAGCTGCCCATGCCCATTGACGGTGACGTGACTGAGGGCTGCATACTCTCAGACGGCGGCGTGGCCTTCGTCTGCGGTTCCCGGCTCATCCGCGAATACGCCGCCGACGGCGCGCTCCGGCGCGAGATCGGCCTCGCCGAGCTGTTTGAAAACGACCCGACGGCCGTGCAGAGCCTCATCCCCTGCGAGGGCGGCTATCTCGTCGCCATGATAAACACGCTGCAATTCGTGGACTGCGAGGGCCGCGCCCGCGTCGTTGCGGACATCCTCGCTGACCGCACGACGCTGCTCGAGAGCGCCGGCGGCGGAATTTTGGCCTGTTCGGACACGCCGGACGGCTATGTCATAACCGAGTATCCGCGCGACCTCAGCGAAAGCCGGGCCTATCCTCAGGAGACTGCCTGGGACGACGCAGCGCCGGGGCTGGGTACGGACGAGCTCTATGTGCGCTCCGGCACGGACATCCTCGCCCTCGATCACCGCAGCGGCGAGACGCGGCTGGTCATGGACATGGCGGCCAGCGGCGCGTCCGGCAGCATCATGTACCGGCTGGGCGACGCCGTGTTCGCCGCCGTCATCTTCGGCGAGCTGAGCCTCTGGCGCGAGCTGCCCGCGGGCACCGAGCTTTCTGTGCTCAGGCTGGCTTCCGGCGGCATGAGCCGCGAGCTTTCCGAGCTGGTCAGCAGCTTCAACAGCAGCAATTCCGGCTGCGTCATCGAGGTGGAGCAGTACGGCGCAGGCGAGCTTGAACGCCTCGTCTCCGAGATGGGCTCCGGCCGCGCGCCCGACCTCTACGACCTCAGCTCGCTGCCGAAGGAGCAATTCGCCCGGCGCGGCTATCTCGCCGAGCTCGGCGCGTTCACAGAGACGCTCGGCCTCGCCGAAGGCGTGCGCAGGGCCATCACCAGCCCCGACGGCGGGGTCTATGAGTTCGTGCCCTGCTTTGAGCTCATGTACTGCGTCATCTCCGAAGAATACGTCCCGGGCGGGACGTGGACGCCCGGGGACATGCTGAGGCTGTACGAGGAGACGGGCACACCGGTCTTCGACGCGAACATGAGCCGGGACATGTTCCTCGAATACTACCTCGCCTTCAACGGCGGCAGCTATATTGACGGGCAGGAGCGGTTCGACAGCGAGCAGTTCGCCCGTCTGCTCGAATACGCATCGGCGCTGCCTGAGGACTTCGAGCCGGACATGGGCGTGGACTATGGGCGCATCTACACCGGCGCACAGCTCGGGGCCGTCGAGTCCGGCGGCGAGTGGTTCCTGGACACGCTCTGCATGGAGCGTGCGCTGTACCCGGGCGGCTGCGTCAGGCTGGGTTTCCCGTCCGCCGAGGGCGGGACTGTGGCAATAAACGCCGGCATACGCCTGGGCGTCTCATCCCTGACAGGCCAGCGCGAGGCGGCGGAGGCCTTCCTGCTCTATGCCATGGAGCATCCGGCGTCGCGCTGCCTGCCCGTGACCGAGACAGAACTGCGCGAGGGCTTTGAGAACTGGCTGCTCGTGCGGAACGACCCCGAAAAGCAGAAGCTGATCCTGATACTGCCCGACGGCAGCGTGACCGAACAGCGCTATGACCTGCCCGCCGAGGCGGATGTGGAGGCGGCTCTGGCGCT
>CABVBV010000283.1 GCA_902496595.1 uncultured Eubacteriales bacterium
ACCTTGGCGTTCAGGGCGTTGAGCACCGTGGCGATGTCCATGATGAGGCCGGAGCGCTCCTTGGCGAGTATCCTGAGCGTCGTGATGTACAGGTCGGTGGTGGTGTCGGCCCAGCTCACGTCTATCCAGCGCCCGTCGGCGCCGGTGGAGAGCCGCTGTTTGAGATAGTTCTGGCAGTCCGTCCTGTGGATGGAGACGCCGTTGCCCCTCGTGATGAAGCCCACGATGTCGTCTCCCGGCACGGGCGTGCAGCACTTTGAGAACTTGATGAGGCAGTTGTCGATGCCCTCGACAAGTATGCCGTGTACGGCCTTCTGCGGCCTCGCGACGCGCTTTTCAGCCTGCTCGTTTATCTTGTCGAGCACGGTCTTCTTTTCCGGGCGCTTAATGTGCGCGAGCTCGTCCTTGACCCTGTTGACGCTCCTGACGGCGGTCTGGCCGCCGTAGCCTATGGCGGCGTAGAGCTCCTCCATGGACGGCACGGAGAGCTTTTTCAGAATGTGCGGCAGCACCTCATCATCCATGACGTCGGCCATGGTGAGCCCGTTGCGCCTCAGCTCGGCCTCGAACATATCGCGGCCCCTCTGGACGTTCTCCTCGCGCTTCTCCTTTTTGAACCACTGCTTGATCTTAGTCCTGGCGCTGGAGCTCTTGGCCAGCTGGAGCCAGTCGCGGCTCGGGCCGGGCGCGCTCTTCGAGGTGCGCACCTCCACGATGTCGCCGTTTTGCAGCACGTGGTCGAAGGTGACGATGCGCCCGTTCACCGAGGCGCCCACCATGGCGTTGCCGACCCCAGAGTGTATGGCATAGGCAAAGTCTATCGGCGTTGCGCCCGCAGGCAGATTTATGACGTCTCCCGAGGGTGTGAACACGAAGACCTCGTCGGCAAACATATCTATCTTCAGGTCGTGTACGAACTCGGTCGCGTCAGTCTCCTGCTGGGCCTCGAGAAGCCGGCGCACCCAGGCGAACTTCTCCTCGTCGCCCTCTTTGACGCCCTGCTCTCCGGACTTGTACTTCCAGTGCGCCGCGACGCCGTACTCGGCGGTCAGGTGCATATCCCAGGTGCGTATCTGCACCTCGAAAGGTATGCCCTCGTCTCCGATAACGGTGGTGTGTACGCTCTGGTAGCCGTTGGGCTTGGCCATGGAGATGTAGTCCTTGAAACGGCCCGGCACGGGCTTGTACATATCGTGGATCATGCCCAGAGCGTTGTAGCAGTCGGGTATACTGTCCACGATGACCCTGAAAGCGCAGAGGTCGAAGATGCCGTTGATGTCCAGCTGCTGGGCGAACATCTTTCGGTAAATGCTGTAAACGTGCTTGATGCGCCCGTAGACCGTTGCGTCTATCTGCTCCTCATCCATGCGGTTCTGGATCTGCTTTTCCACCTTGCCCATGAAGACCCTGAGCGTGTCCATCCTCGTGGAGAGCGCGTCCGTTATCTCCTTGTAGCCCTCTCGATCCAGGTAGTAGAGCGAGCGGTCTTCCAGCTCCCATTTAATCTTCTGCATACCGAGCCGGTGTGCGATGGGGGCATAGATCTCCATCGTCTCGGCGCTCTTTATGAGCTGCTTTTCCCCGCTCTGGTAATCCATCGTCCGCATATTGTGCAGACGGTCGGCGATTTTTATGAGTATGACGCGGATGTCCTTGGCCATGGCGATGAGCATTTTTCTGAGGTTCTCAGCCTGCTCGTCCTCATGGCTGGTGTACTGCACTCTCGTCAGTTTGGTGACGCCCTCGACGATGTCCGCCACCGTGGAGCCGAACTGGCGGCGCACGTCCTCGTGCGTGGCGGGCG
>CABVBV010000284.1 GCA_902496595.1 uncultured Eubacteriales bacterium
CCGCAATGCCCGATTAGTATAGCACACTTATTCAGGCCATGCAAGACATTTTTCTAATTATCGCATCCGCAAATTCGCTCGTGCCGAGGTCTCCGCCCAGGTCTCGGGTCGTTTCTCTGCCGTCCTTTATTAGCGCGAGGACGGAGTTTTCTATCCTGTCTGCCGCCGGCGTCTCGCCTATGTGCCGCAGGAGCATCACCGCCGAGAGTATCAGAGCCGTCGGATTGGCGTCGTTCAGGCCCGCGTGCTTCGGTGCGCTGCCGTGAACCGCCTCAAATATAGCGCAGTCCTTCCCTATATTCGCGCTCGGCGCAAGGCCCAGGCCGCCTACAAGGCCCGCACAGAGGTCTGAAACGATATCGCCGTACAGGTTCGGCAGCACCATCACGTCGAATGTCTCCGGTTTTTGCACCAGCTGCATACAGGTCGCGTCCACTATCTTGTCCTCAAACTCGATCCCGGGATACTCCTCAGCGACCTTCCGAGCCGTCTCCAGGAACAGGCCGTCGGTGCATTTCATGATATTGGCCTTATGAACTGCGGTGACTTTCTTTCTCCCGTTATTGACAGCGTAGTCGAATGCGTAGCGGACTATGCGCTCCGAGCCTTTTCTGGTTATCAGTTTGATGCTCTCGGCGGCGTCCTCTCCCACCATGTGCTCTATGCCCGCGTACAGATCCTCGGTATTCTCACGCACGGTGACGATATCGACGTTCTCATACCGGCCCTTCACGCCCTCGAAGGTACGCGCAGGGCGGACATTGGCATAGAGGTCGAACTCCTTCCTGAGCGCCACGTTGACGCTCCGGAAGCCCGAGCCGACCGGCGTCGTGATAGGGCCCTTGAGCGCCAGGCCGTCGGCCCTCACCGAGTCTATCGTCGCCTGCGGCAGCGGCGTGCCGCAGAGCTCCATCTGCGCCGCGCCCGCCTCGGCCACGTGCCACTCTATCTTCGCGCCAGAGGCGTCCACAACTCTCCGGGCCGCCAGCGCCACCTCGGGGCCTATGCCGTCGCCCGGTATCAGCGTAACTCCACGCATCATTCGTTCTCCCCTTCTCCCGCCTGTTCGCGGGTATAATTCAGCAGGCCTCCGGCAAGAAGGATATCCCTCTGCCTCGGAGTTATGGTCATCCTGACCTTGATCTCCCGGCCCTCGCATTTGAGCGTCACGCCCTCTCCCCTTGCCGCGGCAGCTATCTGCTCGTGCACATTTTCAATGACGATAGCGTCATTATTGTTCAGCGCCTCGTAGTCCGCCTCGTTTTCCAGGCAAAGAGGAAGTATGCCGTTATTTATCAGGTTCGCCCTATGTATTCTGGCAAAGCCCACGGCGATCACGCCCTTGATGCCCAGGTACAGCGGGGCAAGAGCGGCGTGCTCGCGGCTGGAACCCTGGCCGTAGTTCTGCCCGGCGACGATGAAGCCGCCTCCGTTGGCTTTTGCCCTTGCTGAGAACTCCGGGTCGCAGGGTGAGAGGCAAAACTCCGACAGGTAGGGGACATTCGAGCGGTACGGCAGGAGTTTTGCGTTCGACGGCATGATGTGGTCGGTGGTAATATTGTCGCCCAGCTTTATGAGCACCCTGCCCTCTATCGTCTCTTCCGGTCTCTTAGCCTTTGGGAAGGGCTTGATATTCGGGCCGCGCACGACCTCTACCGTATCAAGCTCATCCGAGGGCGCGAGCACCATGCTGTCGTCGGCCATAAAAAGCTCCGGCAGTTCAGGCTTTCCGACGGGCGTCCAGGTCTCGGGGTCGGTGAGGACTCCGGTGATGGCTGAGACGGCCGCAGTCTCCGGGCT
>CABVBV010000285.1 GCA_902496595.1 uncultured Eubacteriales bacterium
GCACCCCACTTGTTATTCAGTATACCATACTGTCTAACAAATGGGGTGCAGTTCACAGATGGAATGCTCCGATTTTTTGTTTGCTGCAGAGTGTCACAGCGTCTGTATGTCCTTTATCAGCTCGTCCACGTCTTGGGGCTTGGTGGCCCAGCTGGTGCAGAAACGGACTGCTCGGTGGGTGTCGTCCGTCCTCGCCCAGTCGGAAAAGCTGTACTTCTCCGACAGCTTCGCCAGAGCCTCGTCAGGTACTATCGGGAACTGCTGGTTCGTAGGCGAATCGTACATGAGCGGCCAGCCCTTCGCCTCGAACGCCCTGCGAAGCTCCATTGCCAATGCCACCTCTCGCTCGCCCGTGCGCTCGTAGAGCCCGTCCGACATGAGCGTCTCGAACATCACGCCCAGGAGCCGCCCCTTGGCAAACATTCCTCCGCGCTGCTTTATGATATAACGGAAGTCCCTTGCCAGAGCTTCGTTGGTTATCACCACCGCCTCGCCGAATAGCGCGCCGAGCTTCGTGCCTCCTATATAGAACACGTCCGTGAGCCGCGCCAGCTCGGGCAGTCCAACATCCGTGCAGGCCAGGGCCGCGCCCAGCCTCGCTCCGTCAACGAAGAGGATGAGCCCCTTCTCCCGGCACACCGCGCTGATCCGCTCAAGCTCCGCGAGCGAGTACACCGTGCCGTTTTCCGTCGGCTGCGAGATGTACACCATGGCCGGCTGGGGCTGGTGCTCGTGGGTCGAGTCCGCCCAGTGGGCCTCGACGCGCTCGCGTATCTGTTCCGCCCTTATCTTCCCGTCCGGGCTCGGCAGCGTAATGACCTTGTGCCCCGTGGCCTCGACGGAACCCGTCTCGTGTACCGAGATGTGCCCCGTATCCGCTGCCATCACCGCCTGATGCGGCCTGAGAGCCGCCGCTATCACCGTCAGGTTCGCCTGCGTGCCTCCGACGAGAAAGTGTACCTTTGCCTCTGGCGCCCGGCATTTCTCCCGTATGAGCCGCGCCGCCCTTTCACAGTGCGCGTCCTCTCCGTAGCCCGGAGTCTGCTCGAGGTTCGTGCGCATCAGCGCATCCATTATCTCAGGCAGCGCCCCCTCGAGATAGTCGCTCTCAAACCTTATCATGGCTCATTCCGCCTCCACATTTACTTTTTCGCCGTCGGACGTGAGCTTTATCGCGCTCACATCACCGCGCCTGCCGTCCACTATGACGGCGGCCATGGCGTCCTCTATATCCTTCTGTATCGTCCTTCTCAGGTTCCGTGCGCCGTAGGTCAGGCTGTAGCTCTTTTTCACAAGATAGTCAACGACGCTCTCGTCCCAGGAAAGCTCCATGCCCTTCTCACGCATGAGGTCGCGCACCTCCGTGAGCATGAGGCCCGCTATGGCGCGGAAGTTCTCCTCCGTCAGCTTGTTGAAGCAGATTATCTCGTCGACACGGTTTATGAACTCCGGGCGCAGGAAGTCGTTCAGGGCCTTCATCGCCCGCTCGCGCTCCTTGTCCGTAGTCGTACCTGTAAAGCCCAGCGAGCCGCTCTTGGTGTTGCTGCCCGCGTTCGTCGTCATGATTATGACCGTATTCTCGAAGTTGATATTCCGCCCCTGCGCGTCGGTTATATGCCCGTCGTCGAGGATCTGGAGCAGGATGTTCATGACGTCCGGGTGCGCCTTTTCTATCTCGTCGAACAGCACCACCGAATACGGCTTGCGGCGTATCTTCTCCGTGAGCTGCCC
>CABVBV010000286.1 GCA_902496595.1 uncultured Eubacteriales bacterium
GGAAAAACCCCGTCGCCGGGCCCGCCGAGGGCGGCTACGAGTTCGTGAGCGAGGAACTGGGCTTCAGATTCACCGTGCCAGAGGAGATATCGGAGAGGGTCGGCGTCGTCCCGGGCGTCAACGGTTTCGAGGCCGGTGAATGGAGCTTCACGATCTATTACTACCCCGAGGACGGCAGCGCAGCGCATTTTCTCAGCTCCATCGCCGCGGTCTCGCCGCGCAGCTCCTTCTTCGACGAGGATAACTGGTACCAGGGCGCCGGGGCCGGTGTGACCATCATCGCCGCGGGCGAGACGGCCCTGTACTTCAAACTGGGCCAGATCGGCGGCACGGACATCAGTGCGGACGACCCGGACTGGGACGACTATACCGAGGTGTCGAAGCTGCTGGCGGACGCGCTGGACGAGGGCTTCACGGTGGACTCGCCCTCCTGCGTGCCTGAGCCGGACTCGGGCAGGATTCGGGATACGGCGCTCGAGCTCGAGGGGCGCGGCGGCGCTTCCATGACCCGCGCAGAGCTCGCACAGCTGGCGTTCGATATGCTCGAGGCGGAGAATAAGGACGAGGGATACACGCTCGGCTATGCGGACGTGGACGCGGAGTCCGAGGCCGCGCAGGCCATCGCGTATCTTGCGAGCTACGGACTGGTCTCCGGCTGCGACGGGGACGAATACCGGCCCGACGAGGCCGCCACGAGGGCGGAATTTGCCGAGCTTTTGAGCAAGCTGCTCTTTGAATACAGCCCCATGAGCTACGGCGAGCCGCTGGCCGCGCCGGACACGCCGGACACACACCCGGCGTACAGATACCTCAACTATGCCTGGAAGTACGGCTGGCTGACGGCGGACGAGGACGGCAGTCTCCGGCCGGACGAGCCCATAACGGACGCCGAGGCGGCCTGGGCGCTGCGCTCGGCCCGGCTGCAGCAGCTGCGCGGAGGGGAGATACTGCCCGACCCGGGCTTCGAGGTCACGAGCTATTGGCTCTCGGAGAGCTTCGGCGAGGGCGGGCAGGCGCTGGTACTCTGCGGCGAGGGCGGCGTCTTCTGCGCCTGGGTCTGCCTGGAGTATACGGAGGACGGCGTGAGGACGCTGCCGATGGCCACAGGCTCACAGTTTAGTCCCGAGGGCGACAGCGCGAGGCTCGACCTGGGCTATGTCACATTGAACCTGCGCCGGGTACGGTGGTCGGAGGCGGTCAACGCGCTGCGCGGCACGCCCGTCATGCCCGGGGAGGTGAAACTGCCCGTGGCGGCGCAGACCAGCCGGGAAAACGCCCTGCGCGTCCTGGGAGAGCCGCTCGGCGTCAGCGAGCAGAGCGGCCTTGAGCGTTGGGACTACGGCACGACGGTGTTTAAATTCGAGGCGGACGGCGACGCGCTCCGGCTCATATCCATAGACAGCGGCGACGCCCGCTTCGCGCCGAACCTGCGCGGGGCCTGCCTGGGCGATATGTATACGGACATCACCGGCTCGACCCCGGGAAGAGGCTCCTCCCAGGAGGGGCTCTGGTACAAGTACGGCGGCGAGGACGGCGCGAGGGAGGAGGTCTGCCTCGGCGATGGGACTGAAAATTACGTCCTCATCGACGACGGCTGTGGCGGCTCGCTGCGCTTTTACATCGGAGACGACGGATATACCATCACCCGCGTCGTCTACGAGGCGCGCTGAGAAGGAGGGCGCATATGGACTTTACCGAACGTTCGACAAGGGTATACCGCAC
>CABVBV010000287.1 GCA_902496595.1 uncultured Eubacteriales bacterium
TCCGTGCCGGCAAGCCGACCAGCGAGTATATCAGGAAGGTGCTCAACAAGATCACGCTCATGGGCGCTCTGTATCTGAGCATCGTGGCCGTAGTGCCCATCCTGATCGGCTGCTTCACTACGGCGACGAGCCTTTCGGGCATATCCCTCGGCGGCACCTCCATAATCATAGTTGTGGGCGTTGCAATTGAGACCGTCCGCGCTGTCGAGGCGCAGATGCTCATGCGCAACTACAAAGGCTTCCTTGACTGATTGGAGGAAAAAATGAAGCTGATACTTTTGGGAGCGCCGGGGGCCGGCAAGGGCACCCAGGCGGAGATTATCAGCCACAGGCTGGGAATACCGACCATCTCCACCGGCAACATCCTCAGGGCCGCCATGAAAAACGGCACGCCCGTGGGACTGAAAGCCAAGGAATACGTTGAAAGCGGCAAGCTCGTTCCCGACGATGTCATCATAGGCATCGTCGAGGAACGGCTGGCGGAACCCGACTGCAAGGGCGGCTATATTCTCGACGGAATGCCGAGGACGATACCGCAGGCGGAGGCGCTGGAGGCGAGGGGCATCGACATCGATTGCGCACTGTCCATAGAGATAGCGGACGAGACGATAGTCGAGCGTATGTCGGGCAGAAGAACCTGCCCGAACTGCGGGGCCACTTATCACGTGGTGTCTGCTCCACCGAAGGCAGAGGGCATCTGCGACAGCTGCGGCGCCGGACTGACCATCAGGAAGGACGACGCACCGGAGACGGTAAAGGCGAGGCTTGAGGTCTATCACAAGGAGACCGAGCCGCTCAAGGCGTTCTACGCCGAGCGCGGCAAGCTGAAGTCGGTGAACAACCAGCCGACGATCGAGGCCACGACGGCCGAGATAGCAAAGACCCTGGGGATCGAGCTATGATAATAGTCAAGTCCCCGCGAGAGATCGAATTCATGCGTGAGGCCTGCCGGATAACGGCAGGCGCACGCAGTGTGGCTAGGCAGGCCATAGCGGCCGGCGTGACCACGCGGGAAATCGACAGGGAAGTGCATAAGTTCATACTGCGCTCCGGAGCGACGCCGACGTTTCTGAACTACGGCGGATTTCCCGCCAGCGCCTGCATATCGGTAAATGAGGAAGTCGTACACGGCTTTCCCGGCAGGCGAGTGGTGAAGGACGGAGACATCGTGAGCGTAGACGTGGGCGCGAGGATACACGGCTTCACAGGCGACTGTGCGGGGACATATCCCTGCGGAGAGATAACCGAGGAGGCGAAGCGGCTCATCGAGGTGACGCGGCAGAGCTTTTTCGAGGGGATCAAGTACGCGAAGCCGGGCTATCGGGTATCGGATATCGGGCACGCGATACAGGAATACGTCGAGAGCCACGGTTTTTCGGTAGTACGTGCATATGAGGGCCACGGAGTAGGCGCGAAGCTGCACGAGGAGCCGGAGATACCGAATTTCGGCGAGCCGGGACACGGGCCGAGGCTGGTGAAGGGGATGACCCTGGCGATCGAGCCGATGGTGAACGCCGGAACCTGGGAGGTGTATGTGCTGGACAACGAGTGGACGGCGGTGACGTCGGACGGGCGGCTGTCGGCGCATTACGAGAATACGGTACTGATAACAGATGGCGAGCCGGAGATCCTGACCATGGCAGAGGATCTGTGACGAGGAACCGCGAGGGAGGTTATATAACTTGGCAAAAGACGATGTAATCGAGCTTGAGGG
>CABVBV010000288.1 GCA_902496595.1 uncultured Eubacteriales bacterium
GCCGCCACAACGCCGGGGACGCGCTCGCCGGCGAGGGCGTGGTGCCCGGGCTGCTCTTCCGCGGCAGCCCGACGGCCGCGGGCCGCTTCTTCGGCCTGGAGCTGGGCGTCCTGAGACCCGGCGCGGCCGCCGATGTCATAGTCTGCGACTACCAGCCGCCCACGCCGCTGACCGCCGCGAACGCGGACGAGCATATCCTGCGCGCCCTGCGCGGAGCCAACGTCGCGACCACCGTCATAGCCGGCAAGGTCATCATGGAAAACCGGGTCCTTAAGGCCCTGGACGCGGAGGCCCTGCTCTCCGACGCCCGGCAGCAGGCCGCAGATTTCTGGCGCCGGGCCTGTGTCTGAAAAAACTTATTCATGAGCTAAAAATTTTTTAGATTTGCTCTTGCAATTCGCTGTACATATGTTATTATAGTCCCGGAACTAAAAAATTTTTAGTATGATAAAAATTTAATTTACGGAGGCGCTCAGCAATGGACAAGATCAAATGGGTAGCGAACGGGATGCCGAAGACGGCGGATCTGAGTCTGCCGGTGATGAGTCTGGAGAACGTCAAGAAGGCGCGGGCCTTCCACAAGAGCTTTCCGCAGTATTCGGAGACGCCGCTGGCGAAGCTGGACGGCATGGCCAGGGAGCTGGGCCTGAAGAAGCTCTTCGTGAAGGATGAGAGCTACCGCTTTGGGCTGAACGCCTTCAAGGTGCTGGGCGGCTCCTTTGCGATGGCGAACTACATTGCGGAGGCGGTGGGCAAGGATGTGTCCGAGTGCGACTACGCCTACCTGACGAGCGAGAAGCTGCGCGAGGAGTTCGGCCAGGCGACGTTCTTCACGGCGACGGACGGCAACCACGGGCGCGGCGTGGCCTGGGCGGCGAACAAGCTGGGCCAGAAGGCCGTGGTGCTGATGCCGAAGGGGAGCACGAAGACCCGCTTCGACAACATCGCGAAAGAGGGCGCGAAAGTCACCATCGAGGAAGTAAACTACGACGAGTGCGTGAGAAGGGCGAACGCTCTGGCGGAGGCGACGGAGCACGGCGTCATGGTGCAGGACACGGCCTGGGACGGCTACGAGAAGATCCCGGCCTGGATAATGGAGGGCTACGGCACGATGGCCTCCGAGGCCTCGGAGCAGCTGGGCGAGCGTCCGACGCACATCTTCGTGCAGGCGGGCGTGGGCAGCCTTGCCGGCGCCATCCAGGGCTACTTTGCCAACCTCTATCCGGACAACTGCCCGACGACGGTAGTCATGGAGGCTCAGGTGGCAGATTGCCTCTACCGCAGCGCGGCGGCCGGCGACGGCAGCATCCGCTTTGCGACCGGCGACCTGCAGACCATCATGGCGGGCCTGGCCTGCGGCGAGCCGAACACCATCGGCTTCGACATACTCAAGAACCACACGAGCTTCTTCGTCTCCTGCCCCGACTGGGTCTCCGCCAAGGGCATGCGTATGCTGGGCGCGCCGGTGAAGGGCGACCCGCAGGTCGTCTCCGGCGAGAGCGGCGCCGTGGGCATGGGCCTTGTGGCGACGCTCATGACCGACCCCGAGTACGCCGAGCTGAAGGAGGCCATAGGCCTTGACGAGAACAGCGTAGTGCTCATGTTCTCCACCGAGGGCGACACCGACCCCGAGAACTACAGGGCTATTGTCTGGAACGGGAAAAACGTGTAAAATAGCGGTAAGCGGGGGGAAACCCCTTGGTAG
>CABVBV010000289.1 GCA_902496595.1 uncultured Eubacteriales bacterium
GAGCTCTCCGTCAAGCTGCTCCGCGCCTACTGCCCGAAATACGAATTTTCATACGAAAACGGCAAAAACGACCTGAACGTCTACCTCTGAACGCAAAAAGCCCGTTCCCTCACCGGGAACGGGCTTTTTCTCTATTGCGCTCAGTCAGCGAGGGAATCCTTGTCCTTGGGGATGATGTTGTGGAGGATGAGGGCCACGATGGTGGCGACGACCACCGGGGACTTGCCGAAGACCATGGTGAAGGTCTCGGGGAACTGGCCGATGGAGTCCGCCGCCTGCCAGACGCCGACGCCGAGGGCCACGGAGAGGCCGACGACGGTGACGGTGCGCGGGCTGAGGCCCTTGGAGGTGATGAGCCTCATGCCGGTCATGGCGATGGTGGAAAACACGGAGACGGTCGCGCCGCCGAGGACGCACTGCGGGATGGTGGTCAGCAGGCCGGAGAACTTCGGGATGAGGCCGGCCAGCAGCATGAAGCCCGCGGCGATGGCGAAGACGAAGCGGTTTATGACCTTGTTCGTCGAAACGATACCGACGTTCTGCGAGTAAGTGGCGGTGGGCAGGCCGCCGAAGAAGCTGCCGAGCATATTGGTGACGCCGTAGCAGAGGATGCCGCCCTGCAGCTCGTTGTCCGTGGGCTCCCTGTCCATGCCGCCCACGGTGGTGGAGGTGAAGTCGCCTATCGCCTGCACGGAGTTCACGGCGAAGAGCAGGCCCAGGGCTATGCAGGCCGCCACGTCGAAGTGCATACCGAAGGGGACGAGGTGCGGGGCCTCGAACCAGCCGGAGCTGGACAGTCCGGAGAAGTCGACCATGCCGAAGCAGAGGGCAACGATGTAGCCGAAGATCATGCCGAAGAGCGTCGCCGCGAGCTTGGTGATGCCCTTGGTGTAGTTGCTCAGGAACACGACCATGGCGAGGGTCAGCAGCGCGACCACCCAGTTCTGCCAGGAGCCGTAGACCAGCGCCTCGGTCAGGCCCTTGGTCTCGACGATGAGCTCGTAGGTGTTGGAGGTGCCGCCGGCCATGTAGTTGATGGCCGTGGGATAGAGCGACAGGCCGATGGTGAAGACCACGGTGCCCGTGATTATCGGCGGGAAGAACTTGCGTATCTTCTTGAGGAAGAGCCCGACCACGACTGCGACCGCGCCGCCGACCAGCATAGCGCCCGCGATATTCGCAACGCCGAGGTGCCCGCCGACGCCGGCGATGGCCTGCATGCTCGGGACGTAGGCAAAGCTCACGCCAATAATGACAGGAAGCCCCGCGCCGAAACGGAACCCGCCCTTTTTGCCGCCGATGGGGAATATCTGCAAAAAGGTCGAGATCGCCGAAACGACGAGCGAGGCTTGAATGAGTATTACGCGGTCGCGCATGTCAAGGCCGGCCGCATTGGCAACTATGATGGCAGGGGTGACGCAGCCGACTATCATGGCCACGAGGTGCTGGAAAGCCAGGGAGAGCGACGCGCCCATGGGAGGTATGCCGTGAGTGGTGAACAGCAGCTCACGGCCGCTGAGTTTCTTTTCGTCCATTAATTGCTCCTCCGATTCAGCGAGACTCCCTGCCCTCCGTTTCGCGGAGGGCAGGGGTATTTTAGTTTATCTGTACCTCGCGTTCTGTCGCTGTCAGCAGAACTTGCGCTTCTGGGCGCGGTCTTCGAGGGCTTTGAGGGCGGCGGCG
>CABVBV010000290.1 GCA_902496595.1 uncultured Eubacteriales bacterium
CTTCCTGCTGGGCCACGGCATAGAGCTCGTGGACTTCAAGCTGGAGTTCGGCCGCCTGCCGGACGGGAACATCGTGCTCGCGGACGAGATAAGCCCCGACACCTGCCGCTTCTGGGATGTGGAGACGCACGAGAAGCTGGACAAGGACAGGTTCCGCCGCGACCTGGGCGGGGTCGAGGACGCCTACCAGGAGGTCATGCGCCGGCTCATAGGCGAGTAAACTTTTTCATTCTACCGGGAGAGAAAAATGGGAGCAGACATATTCGGCAAGCTGCATGAGGAATGCGGCGTATTCGGCATTTACATGAGGGAGCCCTCGGAGGACGTGGTAAACCTCACTCACCACGCGCTCTACGCGCTGCAGCACCGAGGCCAGGAGAGCTGCGGCATAGCGGTGAACGACGACGGGGTCATAACGGGGCACATGGACACGGGCCTCGTGAGCGAGGTGTTCACGGAGGACGTGCTGCGCAAGCTGCCGAGGGGCAGAATGGCGATAGCCCACTGCCGCTACGGCACGACGGGCTGCCAGAGCCGGGAGAACGCCCAGCCGCTGGTGATACGGCACATAAAGGGCGGCATGGCCCTCGCGCACAACGGCAACCTCACGAACGCGGCGGAGCTGCGCGAGGAGTTCGAGCTCGACGGGGCCATCTTCCGCACGACCTCGGACTCCGAGGTCATAGCCTACGCCATCACACGCGAGCGCATAGGCGCAAGGTCGATCGAGCAGGCCGTCTCGCGGGCGATGGACAAGGTGAAGGGCGCGTATTCCCTCGCGGTCATGAGCCCGAGGAAGCTCATAGCCGTGCGCGACCCCATAGGTTTCCGGCCCCTGTGCCTGGGCGAGATCGAGGGCGGCTGGGTCGTGGCGAGCGAGAGCTGCGCCCTCGACGCCATCGGCGCGAGGTTCATAAGGGACGTCGAGCCGGGGGAGATCGTCACCATCTCGGACAAGGGCCTCGAGAGCGACAGGGGCCACTGCGGGCACGCGACGGGCGAGTGCGTCTTCGAGTTCATCTACTTTGCGAGGCCCGACTCGGTCATAGACGGCTCCTGCGTCCACACGGCGCGGCAGAGGGCCGGGGCCTTCCTCGCGCTTGAGCACCCCGTGCAGGCGGACGTCGTCATCGGCGTGCCGGACTCGGGCCTCGACGCCGCGCTCGGCTACGCGAGGCAGAGCGGCATACCCTACGGCGTGGGCTTCGTAAAGAGCAAGTACATAGGCCGCACCTTCATCCAGCCGGGCCAGGCCCGGCGCGAGGACGCCGTGAGGATAAAGCTCAACACCATCGCCTCTACGGTGAGGGGCAAGCGGGTCATACTGGTGGACGACAGCATCGTGCGCGGCACGACCATCGCGCGCATCGTCGGCCTGCTGCGCGAGGCCGGGGCCACCGAGGTGCACGCGAGGCTCTCCGCGCCGCCCTTCCTCTATCCCTGCTACTTCGGCACGGACATAGACAGCTCGGACTACCTCATCGCCTACAACCACAGCCTCGAGGAGATACGCGAGATCATAGGCGTGGACAGCCTCGGCTACCTGAACGCCGACTACCTCGACAAGCTGGCGGACAACAGCACGATAGGCTTCTGCAAGGGCTGTTTCACCGGAGAGTACCCCTGCGAGCCGCCCTGCCGGGCGCAGAAGTCGAAGTTCGAGCAGAAGATAG
>CABVBV010000291.1 GCA_902496595.1 uncultured Eubacteriales bacterium
TGCTGGCGGTCTGCCTTGCGGTCTTTGCCGTCACCTTCATACTCCTGAAGCTGAATATGCGGCCCGGCAAGGCGCCGGAGCTGGCCGACGCCGGCGTTGCGAAGCGCACGCGCTGGGCCCCCTACGCCGAGACGGTCTCGGCGCTCATCCTCGAGCTGCGCACGCTGCCCTGGGAGGACGTGTACATACAGTCCTTCGACGGCCTGAGGCTGCACGCGAAGCAGCTCCGCGGCATGGGAAAAGACAGCGTCGTCCTCGTCCACGGCTACCGTTCGAGCGGGGAGAACGACTTTGCCGGCATCGCGCAGTATTACATATCCCGGGGCTTCGGCGTACTGCTCATAGACCAGCGAGCGCACGGGGAAAGCGAGGGCCGGGAGATCAGCTTCGGCACGAGGGAACGCGAGGATGTGCGCCGCTGGGCGGAATACGCACAGGGCGAGCTCGGCGGCAGGCTCTGGCTGCACGGGGTCTCCATGGGCGCGGCCACGGTGCTCATGGCGGCGGGCGAGGGCTTCCCCTGCCGCGTCGACGGCATAGTTGCGGACAGCTCCTTTACGAGCCCCAGGGACGTGCTGGCCTATCAGATGACGAAGCAGTACCATCTGCCGCAGTTTCCCTTCGTGCCCATAGGCACTCTCGCCGGTATGCTGATAGCGGGCCGAGATTTCGCCCTAGGCAGCGTGGTTCGGGCCTCCGCAGCAGCGAAGGAGCCGCTGCTCTTCGTCTGCGGCCTCGAGGACAGGAGCCTGCCCGGGGGTTCGACCGAGAAACTCCGCGAAGCTCGCGGCGGCCGCGACCCGATACTTTGCGTTCCCGGCGCAAAACACGCCCTCTGCTGGCTCCGAGACCCGGAGGCTTATGCAAGGGCCCTGGATGAGTTCATCCCGGAAGCCTGAGCACAAAAGCTCCCCATCGCCAAATGAACGGCGATGGGGAGCTGATTTTTGGTTTTGATTTACTTTACCTTGCAGCAGAGCTCGCCGTTTTCGGCGTCGAGCACCAGGGTGCTGTTTGCGTCGAGGTCGCCGGAGAGCAGCTTCTTGGCGATGAGCGTCTCGGCCCCGGACTGCAGGCAGCGCCGCAGCGGCCTTGCGCCGTAGAGCGGGTCGTAGCCCCTTGCGATTATGAGGTCTTTTGCAGCGTCCGTCAGCTCGAGCGAGAGGCCCTTGTCCGCCAGCCGCTTCCTCAGGCCCTCGACCATGATGTCGATGATGCCGCCGAGGTTCTCCCTCGTCAGAGGCCGGAACATGATGGTCTCGTCCAGCCGGTTCAAAAACTCCGGCCTGAACGCGCCCTTGAGCTCGCGCATGACCGCCGACTGCGCCTCCTCAGAGATGCTGCCGTCGGGCATGATGCCCTCGAGCAGGTACTGGCTGCCCAGGTTACTCGTCAGGATGATGATGGTGTTCTTGAAGTCCACCGTGCGTCCCTGGCTGTCCGTGATGCGGCCGTCGTCCAGGATCTGCAGCAGGATGTTGAACACGTCCGGGTGCGCCTTCTCGACCTCGTCGAACAGCACGACCGAATACGGCCTGCGGCGCACGGCCTCCGTGAGCTGCCCGCCCTCGTCGTAGCCGACGTATCCGGGAGGTGCGCCTATGAGACGCGAGACGGAGAACTTCTCCATGTACTCGGTCATGTCTATGCGCACCA
>CABVBV010000292.1 GCA_902496595.1 uncultured Eubacteriales bacterium
CGAGCCTGCTGGTGGAGATGGGCTGCTCTCCCCTGCTCATTGCCGAGCGGCTCGGGCATGAGAAGGTGCAGACCACGATGGACACATACAGCCACCTGTATCCGAACAAACAGGCCGAAGTAGCCAGACAGCTCGACGCCATAGCCCGATGAGCTCTCTGGCTACAAAAAGCCCGTTCGATGTAGCCAAGTTGTAGCCAGCAAAAACAGCAAAATCCCCGAAATGCCTGTGTTTTCAGGCATTTCGGGGACTTGGAAGGTGCTAATTTATTATTCCCACTCGATCGTTGCGGGGGGTTTGGGGCTCATGTCGTAGAGGACTCGGTTTACGTTGGGGACTTCGGCCAGGATGCGGTCGGTGATCTTCTGCATTAGGGGCCAGTCGGGCGTTGCTACTGTCGCCGTCATGGCGTCTATGGTGTTCACGGCGCGGATGACGACCGGCCAGGCGTCTACGCGCTTACCGTCGCGGACGCCGGTGCTGGTGATGGGCGGGACTACGGTGAAATACTGCCACACCGTCTTGTCCAGGCCGGCCTTGGCAAACTCCTCGCGCAGGATGGCGTCGGACTCGCGGACGGCCTCGAGCCTGTCGCGGGTTATCGCGCCGACGCAGCGGACGCCCAGGCCCGGGCCAGGGAAGGGCTGCCTATACACCATACTATCCGGAAGGCCCAGCGCCTTGCCGACTACCCTTACCTCGTCCTTGAACAGGAACTTCACCGGTTCGACCAGCTCAAACTGCAGATCCTCCGGCAAGCCGCCGACGTTGTGGTGGCTCTTTACCGGCCCGGACTCGATGATATCCGGGTATATCGTGCCCTGCGCCAAGAACCCGATGCCCTCGAGCTTCCGCGCCTCTTCCTCGAACACCCTGATGAACTCAGCGCCGATTATCTTGCGCTTCGTCTCGGGATCGGACACGCCCGCCAGCTTGTCCAGGAACCTGTCCACCGCGTCCACATACGTCAAATTCGCGCCGAGCTGGTTCCGGAAGACCTCTATGACCTGCTCCGACTCGCCCTTGCGCATGAGGCCGTGGTTCACGTGTACGCACTCGAGCTGCTTGCCCACCGCCTTGATAAGCAGCGCCGCCACCACCGACGAGTCCACGCCGCCGGACAGTGCGAGCAGCACCTTGCCCTCGCCTATCTGCGCACGCAGCGCCTCTACCTGCTCCGAGATGAACTTTTCCGCCAGCTCAGGCGTCGTGATGCGCTCCATTTCCGGCCTTTTGTTCCCTTCCATACTTATAACAGCCTCCAATACAGGTAAAAATATATGCGGGGAGTGATTGCTTGGCTATAATTATTATCCGAACGCTCGTCGTATATTTCGCGCTCGTGATCTCCATGAGGCTCATGGGCAAGCGCCAGCTCAGCGAGCTTGAGCTGCCCGAGCTTGCCATCGCCGTGCTCATTGCGGATCTCGCGGCCCATCCCTTGCAGGACATAGGCATCCCGCTCATGAACGGGCTTTTGCCCATCGTCGTGCTCTCCTGCTGCGAGCTGCTCATCTCCGGCGCGGCGCTGCGCCACGCGGGCCTGCGCACGCTGCTCTTCGGCCGGCCCTGTTTCCTCATCCGCCGCGGCGTCATCGACCAGAAAGAGATGCGCCGCTGCCGCCTCAACCT
>CABVBV010000293.1 GCA_902496595.1 uncultured Eubacteriales bacterium
AGTTGATATTGGCGGAGAAATATGGTATAGTGTTCGATAAATTTGAGCGGGAGAATATAAAGCTCACGCACGCCATCACGGGCGCGGCGCTCTCGAGAGAGCTCTTCGGCGTACCGGAGAGGATATACAGCGCCATCCGCTGGCACACGACGGGCCGCGCGGATATGAGCCTGCTGGAAAAGATAATCTACATTGCCGACTATATAGAGCCGACGCGCGACTTTGAGGGCGTGGAGAGGCTCCGGCAGCTCGCGTATGAGAACATTGACTCCGCCATGGCACTGGGGCTCAAAATGAGCCTTGAGGAGCTGAGGCAGAGCGGCATAGAACCACACGGCGCCACCGTAAGCGCCCTGGCATGGTACGGAAAGGACAAGGTGTAATGCATCTCTACGGCGGAAGCGGAAAGCACTCGAAGAAGAAGCCTGAGAAGGAAGTTCGCCGCGAGGAATACGAGTACGAAGACGAGTACGTCTACGAGGACGAGGACGAATACGAGGACTACGAGCCCAAGCCGCGCCCGAGGCACCAGACGGCGAAGAGCCGGGGCCGGGATATAAAGAGCACGAACCACACGGTGTACAGCGGCAACGGCTATGATTATGAGGACGATGTGCACTTCGAGTCGGACGACTACGTCTCGCGCGAGGAGCTGCGCAGCCGGAAGCACCGGGGCCGGGGCCTGCTGGTGGCGCTGAGCGTCATCCTGATACTGGCGATAGGCGGCTTTGCGGCCTTCAAGATATGGGCCAAGCCCGCCGCCACGCGGGACGACGGCCCGAATACCTACGACGACGGCACGGACGAGGGTACGGGCGGGGTCGAGGGCGTGGCGCCCGACCAGGCCGACAGCAAGCGGCGCGACGGGGTCTGGACCTTCCTCATAAGCGGCCTCGACCGCGAGGGCCTGCACACGGACACCAACATCGTGGGCATGTTCGACACGCAGGCCGGCACGCTCAACCTCGTGAACCTGCCCCGCGACCTGCTCATCAATATCGAGACTAACCCCAAGAAGATGAATATACCCTACCCGGCGAGCGTGAACAGCGGCGGCGACGGCACCAGCGCGCTGCTCGACGCGGTGAAGGACATCCTGGGCTACGAGGTGGACTGCTATGCCATAATCGACATACAGGCCACGGCGGATATCGTGGACGCCATAGGCGGCGTGTACTACGACATCCCCTACGACATGGACTGGGACGCGCCTGACCAGAACCCGCCGGTGAGCATCCACATAAAGCAGGGCTACCAGCTGCTGGACGGGGACGACTTCGTGAACGCCATGCGCTTCCGCATGTCCAACGACGGCTCGCACACCTATATAGGCGGCGACGTGGAGAGGATAGCCTTCCAGCAGAAGCTGCTCATGGCCCTGGCGCGGCAGACGCTCTCGCTGGAGAACATCCCGAACCTGACGAAGATCTTCGAGATCTACGAAAAGCGCGTGGAGGCGAACGTGACGGTGGGCAACCTGGCCTACTTCGCGCAGGAGTTCATGAAGATAAGCGCGGACAACATCACCTTCAACACCATCCCGGGCCGCGGCGACGGCTATGTGCTGGGCCTGAGCTATTATCTCGCGGACATAGACGAGTGGCTGGTCATGCTAAACG
>CABVBV010000294.1 GCA_902496595.1 uncultured Eubacteriales bacterium
GTTGCCTTCGCTGAGGTCTCGGCACAGGTGCCAGAGCTTCTGTGCGATCAGCTCGCGCTCGTAGTCCTCGGCCCCGGCGACCTCGTCCTTTGTGGCGTATCGCCCATCGCCAAGCAGCTCACCTATGCGTGCAGCGGCGTCTGCCCACATTATGAGCTGCGCGCCGCGCTCGTAACGCGCCTGCTCGCCCTGGGCAATGCGGATGCCGTCCTCGGAATACCACACGGCGTATTTCACGCCGTCTATGTCAAAGCCGTTGCCGCCTTGGTAGACCGTAGGCAGAAAAACAGCTATTTCATCAATAGAGCGCTGCTTCTCAAACTCCGCGACCACGCGCATACGCAGCTCGTCGGTGTTGCCGCCGAGCCGGAGCACGTCGTCCATGACCTCCTGCGGGAAAGAGAAAGCGGAGGGCGCTTGCGCGTCCTCCGCTTCGTCGAAAAGATTCAGTTGTAGATCAATTCGCTCAGAACTGCTTCTTCGGCCTGGGCCTTGCAACTGTTCATGAGGCCCGTCCACTTCAGCGGGTCGGCGACTTTCAGCGCCTCCGTCGCGCCCGCTTCCGCCGCCAGCTTCGGCAGCATCAGGTCGATGCGGCTCCGCGCCGCCGTTTCTATCTCGTGCAGGTGCGGCCAAAGCGTCCCGTTCAGTGCCATCTGGTTCCACAGTATGGGCCGGTGCTCCCGCAGATACTTCTGGCGCATCCTCCCGTAGCGGCCTATTGGCTCCGTCACGGGCAGGCTCAGGTTCGGCAGCTGGACGCCGTTCACGGTCGTGTAAGTTATCTCTGTCATGGTTTTGGCTCCTTTCGTAGCTTCGTATCGTGCGCTCGATCTGGCGCAGCACCATCTGTGTATTCTCGCTGACCGCCGTGCCGAGGGCGGTCACGGCCTCGGACGTATTCCACTCACTGAGGAACGCAAAGTCCGCCTCATCGAAGTACGCCGCCGGGTCATAGCCGCAGCGGCTAAGCAGGGCGTAGGCTGTGCTGGCATAGGCGGCTTTTATGAAGCTGTCTCTCAGCTCACCCTCATCATACCCGGCCATCAGCGAGCCGTCAACGATACCGGCCATGTCGTGCCGGTGGGCGTCAAAATACATCTCGGCGAGGTCTCGCGCCACGTCTTGAAGCTGGCTTGAGAGCCACTCGTCCTCGGCGTTGAACGCCTGCAGCAAGCCGAGCTGGACTTCGGCGAGGTTCCCGTCGTTTATCTCCCACGGCGAGAACGGGCGCGAGCTGCGCCGGGTGCCGGTGTCGGCGATGTCGAAGACGTAGCGGAGCCTCGGCGCGTCGCCGGAGTTGTCCACGAGCGCGATGCCCTTCGCGCCGCGCCGGACATAGCGGCGCATGGTGTCGTTCCACACCTCGTAGCTCGCGCAGGCCGTAGCCTCCGGCCGCTGGGCGTGGATCATGAGCTGGTCGGCGAACGGGTACTTGTACAGCCGCGATGCGGTGTCCAAAAACGCCGTCCAAGCGCCCACACTGCCCGCCAGCACCTGCGCAGTCTCGCGGGCCAAGGCCAGGTAAGTGTCCACCTTAGCAGGCATCGCGCCCGCCTCCTTTCTATGTTGATGTGGTTTATCCTAGTTAAAGTGAGCTGAGTTTTACTTTTCC
>CABVBV010000295.1 GCA_902496595.1 uncultured Eubacteriales bacterium
TGCGCGCCGCCGCCGACGAGGCCGAGAGCATCACCGCCGCGAAGTTCTGGCCCTATCCGAGCTACCGCGAGCTTTTGTACAGCGTGGGTTGAAAATAAGGAGGAACGATATGTGCTCCATCATGGGATACTGCGGCCCCGAGCCGGATATGCCCGCCTTTGGATCGGGCTTTGAGAAGACCAAGTCCCGAGGCCCGGACGACAGCCGGGTCATACGCCTGGAAGACGGCGTCCTCGCCTTCCACCGCCTCGCCATCATGGGCCTCGAGCCGGGCGGGATGCAGCCCTTCGAGCTGGACGGAGACTGGGTGGTCTGCAACGGCGAGATATACGGTTTTGAGAGGATAAGAGCGGAGCTTTCCGCCAAATACAAGTTCAAAAGCGGCTCCGACTGCGAGGTACTGCTTCCGCTTTGGAAGGAACACGGCACGGATATGTTCAAGACGCTCGACGCGGAGTTCGCGCTCGTCCTCTACGACGGCGACACGCACGAGTTCGTTGCGGCCCGAGACCCCATAGGCATACGCCCGCTGTTCTACGGCCATGACGCCCGCGGCGGCATCGTGTTTGCGAGCGAGGCGAAGAACCTCGTCGGCCTTGTGGAAAAGGTGATCCCCTTCCCGCCCGGCTGCTTCTGGCGCGGCGGTGAGTTCACCCGCTACGCCGACCCCGGAGAGGTCGCGGAAATAGTGAGCGGCACGGAGGACGAGGTCTGCGCGGGCATACGCGAGCGGCTCGTGAGGGCCGTGGAAAAGCGCCTCGTCTCGGACGCGAAGGTGGGCTTCCTCCTGAGCGGCGGGCTGGACTCCTCGCTCGTCTGCGGCATAGCGGCGCGCCTCACGGGCAAGCGCATCCGCACCTTCGCCATAGGCATGAGCGGCGACGCCATCGACCTCGGCTACGCCCGCGAGGTCGCTGACTTCCTCGGCAGCGAGCACACCGAGGTCGTCGTGCCGGTGGGAGAGGCCGTCTCCGCCCTGCCCGAGGTCATCGCCGCCATCGGCAGCTACGACATCACCACCGTCCGCGCCAGCATAGGTATGTATCTCGTCTGCAAGGCCATACACGAGCGGACGGACGTGCGCGTCCTGCTCACGGGCGAGGTCTCCGACGAGCTCTTCGGCTACAAGTACACGGACTTCGCGCCCTCGGCGGAAGAGTTCCAAATGGAGGCGCAAAAGCGGGTGCGCGAGCTCTACGCCTATGACGTGCTCCGCGCCGACCGCTGCATCTCGGTACACTCGCTCGAGGCGCGGGTGCCCTTCGGCGATCTGGACTTTGTGAAATACGTCATGGCCATCGACCCGGAGCTGAAGCTGAACCGCCACGGCGTGGGCAAGTACCTGCTCCGCCGTGCCTTCGACGGCGAGGGCCTCATCCCCGACGGCATACTCTGGCGCGAGAAGGCGGCATTTTCGGACGCCGTGGGCCACTCTCTGGCCGACAGCCTCAAGGCCCTGGCAGAGCGGGTGTATACAGACTCGGACTTCGAGCGCAGACGCAGGAAATACAGCCACGCGCAGCCCTTCACGAAGGAAGCGCTGCTCTACCGGGAGATATTCGAGCGTTACTACCCCGGCCAGGCGGAGATGATAC
>CABVBV010000296.1 GCA_902496595.1 uncultured Eubacteriales bacterium
AAAAGGCGGGCGAAAACTTTAGGGTTTGGCTCAGCGTATGTCCTTGCGCCGGAAGAAAAGGACTCCGGGCACCGTGGTCAGCAGCGCGATTACCGCGGACGAGACCAGCGACAGCACGGGCCGCTCCAGCTCGTAGCTGCAAACGCTGATGCTCTGCCCGCTGGGCAGCGTGTCGGAGAGGAAGCGGAATACCTCGCGCTTCATGCCGGCCACATAGCTCGGGTTCGGCGTCGGCTCGGAGAGCTCCAGCCCCGCCTCAGTCATCATCATGCCCTGCTGGAACTCCGGCTCGTTGAGCGCGCTCAGCATATAGCTCGAGAACATCAGCAGCGCGACCGACAGCAGCAGGGCCACGACCGCCGCAACGGCTCGGTTGGCGCAGAGCATGCTCAAAAGGCAGAAGATGCCCATGTACGACGCCGCGCACAGGACGAGCACGGCGCAGCGCAGGAGCAGGCCGTTCACGTCCCGCCATGCGCCGATGATGGGAACGCCCGCCAGCCCGCCGAGGAACCAGCAGACGAGGAAGGCGAAGGCTGCGACGAGGCAGACGGCGTAGTTTGCGAGGTATATCTCCCAGCGTGCGCGGCCCACTACGAGCATATTGCGCATCACGCCGTCCGAGTGCTCCGTGCCGATGAAGAGGCCGGCGAAAACGGCGCATATGACGCCCAGCGCGGGCACGACGCTGTAAAAGATGTCGTCGAGGAAGACCATCTGCTCATAGCCGAGCCTGACACCGCGCATGGCGGCGTTGGCAGCGGAGAGCATGACGACGGCGTTGCCGAGAAGGGCTGCGAGGCAGCAGATGTGGAACACCCGGCTGCGCCAAAGCCGGTTCACGCCGGCGAGGAAGAGGTCAGACATGGTGCTCACCTCCTCCCACCACGGAGAGATAGAAGCTCTCGAGGCTCTCGTCGCGCTCCCTGACGGAGACGAGCTCGCAGCCCTCTTCTTGGAGCGCCGCGGCGAGTTTTGAGACGTTGAGTCGCTCATAGACGTCGGCGGTGTCCTCGGAGAGTATGCGGTACTCCGCGCCCATGGCGTCGAGGGCCCGTGCGAGGGCGCGGGTGTCCGTGACCTCGAGCCTCATGCACTTGCGGCAGGCGGCCTCCAGCTCTTCCGCGCTCATCTCGCGCACCATGCGCCCTCCGTCGATGAAGCCGTAGTGCGTGGCGAGCTTCGCCAGCTCGTCGAGGATGTGGCTGGAGATGAGCACCGTTATCTGCCTCTCGCGGTTGAGCCGCAGGATGAGCTCGCGCACCTCGATGATGCCCTCTGGGTCGAGGCCGTTCACCGGCTCGTCGAGGATGTGGAAGTCCGGCCCGCCGCAGAGCGCTATGGCGATGCCGAGCCTCTGCTTCATGCCGAGGGAGAAGTTCCGGGCCTTCTTTTTGCCCGCGTCGGCGAGGCCGACGAGCTCGAGCAGCTCGTCCACGCCCTCGAAGCTGGGCAGGCCGAGCACGCGGTACTGCTGCCTGAGGTTTTCCCGGGCGCTCATGTCGAGGTAGATGCTGGGCGTCTCGACCACCGCGCCCATCCTGCGGCGCGAGCGGGA
>CABVBV010000297.1 GCA_902496595.1 uncultured Eubacteriales bacterium
TATTTGAACTTGAAGCTCGCCTTGTTGGCTATGAGCCTCGCGCTTATCGGCAATATCGTCTCGAGCACCCGCAGGTCGTTCTCCCGGAGCGTCGTGCCCGTCTCCACGATGTCCACGATGACGTCCGACAGCCCGATTATCGGCGCGAGCTCGATGGAGCCGTTGAGCTTTATTATATCTATCGCCCGGCCCTGGCCCCGGAAATACCTCGTCGCTATGTTCGGGAACTTCGTCGCCACCCTGAGCGTCCCCGCCCTGCGCCACTGTTCCTCCCTACCCGCCACGCACATCCGGCAGCGGCCTATGCCCAGGTCGAGCAGCTCGTACACGTCCGGCGAATACTCCAGCAGTATGTCTTTTCCCGCGACGCCCATGTCCGCCGCGCCGCGCTCCACGTAGATCGCCACGTCCGAGGGCTTGACCCAGAAAAAGCGCAGCCCGTTCTCCTCGTTTTCAAACACCAGCCGGCGGCTGTCCTCTCTGATGCCCGGGCAGCCGCAGCCCGAGCGCTCGAACATATCGTAGACCTGCTCGCCGAGCCTTCCCTTTGGAAGAGCTATGTCAATTGTCTGCTTCAAGCGTGACCGGCCTCCCGTTTTTCATTTTCATCAGCACCCTGCACCTCGCTGTGCCCACCGTGCCGGGCTGTACCCGTACGCTGTGCCCGACATCAGTCAACTCCCTGACGGCCGCGGCAAGCTCCTCCGGCGTTTCCCCGTCCGGGATGAGCAGCACGTCCGCGTCATACGCCTCCGCGCTCTCGCCCAGGCGCTCGAGCAGGTTCAGGTACACCGCAAAGCCTATGGCCTGCTCGTCCTTGCCCAGCTTGCGCATCAGGCTGTCGTAGCGCCCGCCCGAGAGCACCGCCGAGGGTGCGCCCGCGACGTAGCCCTTGAACACGAGGCCGTTATAATACTCCGTATCGCAGGTGATGCTCAGGTCTAAGTTCACTCTGTCCCCGCAGCCGAAGCCGGACAGCACCTTCAAAGTGCTCTCCAGCTCATGCACAGCCGTCAGCTCATTCCCCGTCTTTGCCGAGGCTGCCAGCTTAGGCATGAGCTCCTTCGCCGGGCCGTAAAGCTCCACCAGGGCAGCCAGCCGCTCCGCCGGTTCCATCGGCGCCCCGGCAGCTGCGCAGACAGCCCTGACAGACTGAACGCTCCGGCTGCCTACCGCCCGCAGAAGCTCCGTGCGCTCCGGCCCTCTGAGCCCCAGTTCGTCCACTATTGCGCACAAAAAGCCCATGTGCGACAGATCCAGCACCCAGTCGCCCGTCACTTCCATCAGACTGCGCACCGCGAGCATCAACACCTCGCCCTGCACATAGGCGTCCACCGGCCCGAGGTACTCGAGCCCCGCCTGCGTTATCTCCTGAAAGCCCAGCCCGGAATCCGGCGCACGATAGACGCTCTCGTCATAGTACACCTTCTCCGCCGCGCCCTCGCCGCCGAGGTTCTTCGCTATCGACAGCGTCACGTCCGGCTTGAGCGCCATGAGCCGCCCGTTCGTGTCCGTAAACGTGATGACGCTGCCGCTGGGCAG
>CABVBV010000298.1 GCA_902496595.1 uncultured Eubacteriales bacterium
ATAGCCGAGCTGGAGGCGCAGGCGAGGGCCGAGGCCTACAACGCGGTGCTGCCCTGGGACGGCGAGTATGTGAACGTGGAGTATGACAAGGAGGCCTTCAAGACCGTGGACGCCATCGCCCAGGCGGGCGACGAGGGCTGGGTAGTGGAGCTGACCTTCTCGGGCGCGCAGAGCTCGATATCGGCGGCCTTCGGCGTGTCGCCGGACTACACGATAACGGGCGCGAGCGTCATCTCGCACGGCGAGACCTCGGGCCTCGGCGCGAAGATAGTCGAAGAGGGCTTCCTCTCGAGCTTCGTGGGCCAGGAGGAGGGCATGGCCGTCACGAAGGACGGCGGCACGGTTGATTCGATAACGGCGGCGACCATCTCCTCCAGGGCGATGGCGAACGCCGCGAACACGGCGATAGCCGCCGTGAAGGCGCTGGGCTAAGGGGGGCTGAGATATGAATCTGAAGAAACAGTTCACAGAGGGCCTCATCACCAACAACCCCGTGCTCGTGCAGCGCATCGGCCTGTGCTCGACCATGGCCATCACGACCATGTTCTTCAACGGCATAGGCATGGGCCTGTCGGTGCTCATAATCCTGACCTGCTGCAACGTCGTCATCTCGGCGATGCGCAAGGCCATACCGAACGACATAAGGCTTGCGATGTTCGTCGTCGTCATTGCGGGCTTCGTGACCATAGTCGACCTGCTGCTGCAGGCCTTTGTCCCGGCGCTGTCGGAGTCGCTGGGCGTGTTCATCCCGCTCATCGTGGTGAACTGCATCATCATAGGCCGTGCCGAGGCCTTCTGCCAGAAGGAGCCGGTGGTGCCGAGCTTCTTCGACGGCATCTTCCAGGGCATAGGCTACACTCTGGTGCTGCTGTGTATGTGCATAATCCGCGAGCTGCTGGGCTCCGGCACCTTCGGCGCGGGCGTGTTTGAGATAGTGGACGGCTCCTTCCACGCGGTGCTCGACGGCTCCGCGGCGGGCATCAGGATCTTCCCCGAGGAGTTCGGGGCTACGATAATGATAATGCCCTTCGGAGGCTTCCTGACCCTGGCCTGCCTCCTGGCGGCCATGCAGTACGCGCTGCGCAAGTCGGCCGAGAAGAAAGAGGCAGCCGCGAGGGCGGCGAAGGTCGAGGTCGTAAAGGAGGCTGCTGAGTAATGTTTGATTCGGTACTCACCATCGCGCTGGGCGCGATACTGATAAACAACTTCATCTTCTCGCAGTTCCTCGGCTGCTGCCCCTTCCTGGGCTGCTCGACGAAGATCGACACGGCCGTCGGCATGGGCATCGCGGTCACATTCGTCATGGGCCTCGCCTCGGCCATCTGCTACGCGGTGAACCTGCTGCTCATAGCGCTCGACCTCGAGTACATGAGCACCCTGGCGTTCATACTCGTCATCGCCGTGCTCGTGCAGTTCGTCGAGATGTTCCTGAAGAAGTCCGTGCCCTCGCTCTACACCGCGCTCGGCATCTTCCTGCCGCTCATCACCACGAACTGCGCCGTCCTCGGCGTCGTGCTGCTGAACG
>CABVBV010000299.1 GCA_902496595.1 uncultured Eubacteriales bacterium
ACGTTCCAGCCGAAGGCCGCCCAGCGGCGCTCCTGCTCGTCCTGGGCCATGACGTCCTCGGTGCTGCCGGAGATCTGGAGCCTGTTCCTGTCCACGAACGCGGTCAGGTTGTCCAGCTTGAAGTGCCCGCCGGCCATGACGCCTTCCCAGACGCTGCCCTCGGCGAGCTCGCCGTCGCCCAGCACGGCGTAGACCCTGTAGGGCCGGCCGTCCATCTTGCCGGCCTTCGCCATGCCCACCGCCACGGAAAGCCCGTGGCCCAGCGAGCCGGAATTCATCTCTATGCCCGGTATCTTGTTGTTCGGATGCCCGATGAAGCGCGAGCCGTAGGCGCTGTAGGTGTCCATGAGCTCGGCCTTGTCGAAGTAGCCCCTGTCCGCCAGGATGCAGTAGAGCGTCTCCACCGAGTGGCCCTTCGAGAGCACGAAACGGTCGCGGTCAGGGTCGGACTCGTTCTCGGGCGAGCAGTTCAGGTGCTTGTAGTACAGCGCGACGAGGGCCTCGACCTCGCTCATGTCGCCGCCGATGTGGCCGCAGCCGGCCTTGTGGATGAGGGTCACGACGTCCGCGCGGATGTCGCAGGCCTTCCTTTCAAGCTCTGTTATTGTCATGCTCATTCTCCTCTCAGATAGGCCTTCACGTCTTCCTCAATGGGGTCGTACAGGTCGGGCTTCACGCCGATGTACTTGCAGGCCTCATAGAGCACGGGGACTACGTCCTTGTGTATGCCCACGCAGTGGTGGATGTACGGGCCCTCGACCACCTTCGCCTCTAGCCGCTTGATGTTCTCTACCTCTATCCAGAGGTAGGTGCCCATGCCGGTGGGGCCGTCCACGCCCTTGGCGTTGCCCAGCAGCAGCGAATACTCGCCGTTGTCGCCGTCGAACCTTGCAAGCGTCAGGTCGCCGTGCTTGGCCTCGGCGGTGATGGCGCCGGGGTAATCGAAGGCCAGAGGATAGGTGATGCAGGGCTTGCAGCCCGCCACGGACAGGGGCCAGGGGCCGCAGTGCTGCAGGAGCTCGCCGTTTTCTATGTCCGGATGCCGTATCGTCCAGTCGGCGAAGAAGCTGCGCGTCTCGTCGTTCGCCGCGGCCTCGACCAGCAGGGCCGTGATGGCGCCGTGGATGTCCGTCTCGCACACGACCGGGATGCCCTTGTCGTTCAAAAGCGCGTTCGCCGCGCAGGGCATGATGCCCAGCTCGCCCTGCAGGGCGTTCCAGCACTGGATGGCCGCCGCGCTGCAGTGGTACTGCTTAACCAGCCGCTCCATCGCCACCGCAAGGCCCGCGACGTTCGTCAGCTGCGCGTCCGTGACCTTTATCTCCATGTGCTCGCGGCAGTAGGCGATGGTCTTCTGAACCTCGTCGCCCTCGGCGATGGCCTTCTTCACCTCGGCCGTGAGCTCCGGCAGAGGGATGGGCGCGAGCTGGACGTTGAACTTCTCCAGCAGTTCGCCCTCGTTGCACATCGTGCTCCAGAAATCAAAGGGCCTGGGGCCGATCTGCA